>CACLTL010000001.1 GCA_902609855.1 uncultured Pelagibacteraceae bacterium | reverse complement strand
AGGTCATTCAGATGCAATGGGCGGTGCACTAGCAGTAAATAAAAAAGTGTTTAAAAAAGTAATGTTTTTTTACAAGCTTTCTGGATATAGAATGTCTGCAGATGAGGCTTATCTAATTATTAGAGGTTTAAGAACATTAGATACAAGATTAAATCAACATTTCGAAAATACAAAACAGGTTATCAACTTTTTAAAGAGACAAAAAAAAATAAAAGAAATTTTATATCCTTACAAACCATCAAGTAAAAATTATAAATTATGGAAAAAATATTACTCAGGTGCTACTGGATTATTGTCTATAGTTATAAAAAGTAAAAAAAAATCTTCTATAATTAAATTTGTTAATTCTTTAGAGTTATTCGGAATAGGTTATAGTTGGGGAGGATTTGAAAGTCTTGCAATTTTACAAGAGCTTCGTTCAAATAAAAAAGATGAGTACCTTCAAGGCAGAAAGTATTTTAGATTTAATAAAGATGAACATATTGTCAGATTGCACATTGGTTTAGAGGATCCAAAGGATTTAATAAATGATTTAAAAAGATCCTTAAGGTATATTAAATAATGTTTAATTTTATTCCTAACAGACTTGCTCTTATAGTTTTAGTTTCAGCTTGCAGCATTATTTTAATTTCAATGGGCCTAAGACAAACTTTTGGTTTATTTTTTGAAGATTTTGAAAAAGGTCTTGGGGCAACTAGAACAGAATTTGGTTTAGCAATAGGTATTCAAATGCTCTTTTGGGGAGCATTTGCTCCATTATTTGGTTTAATAGCTGATAAACTTGGTGGAAATAAAGCAGTGTTTATAGGTTTTATAATATTTGGTTTGGGTGTTTATATGCTTTATGCAGGACCAAATACTGGCATCTTTTTTCAGATAAGTCTTGGCGTTTTAGTAGGTATAGCTTTAGGAGCTACAGCAATTGGCGTCCCTGTCTCTGAAGTAGGAAAACATTTTCCAAGTGAGAGTAGAACTATTGCAACTGGTATTGTGACAGCTGCAGCTTCAATTGGTTATTTTTTATCTCCATTATTTACAAAATATAGTCTTGGAATAGTTGGGTGGGAACAAACTCTTAAATATTTTATGTATTTTATAGCCTTAGGTCTTTTGACCTCTCTTTTTTTATTACCATCAAAAAATATTTTAAATTCCTCGCAAGCTGATAGAGATCAAACTTTTACATCCGCAATAAAAGAAGCTTTTTCCCATAAAGGTTATGTTTTATTAGTTTTAGGTTTTTTTGTTTGTGGTTTTCAAATTACATTAGTTGGAACTCATATCCCTGGTTATATGCAAGATAGAGGTATGGGTGGATGGTCTGCTACAATAATTTTAGCGTTAATTGGATTTTTTAATATTTTTGGTACTTTAGGTATGGGATATTTAGGGACAAAATATAAGAAAAAAAATCTCTTATGCATTCTTTACACATTAAGAGCTATAAGCATTTGTATATTCATTTTTTCTCCGCCGTCTTTATTAAATTCAATTATTTTTGGGATTACTTTCGGACTTTTATGGCTTTCTACAGTTCCTCCAACAAACGGAATAGTTGCCCAAATTTTTGGCACCAAATATTTAAGCACCTTATTTGGCATTGTTTTTTTATGCCATCAATTTGGTGCTTTTGCTGGAGCATTTCTTGGTGGTTATTTCTTTGATACTTATGGAAGTTATGATTATGCCTGGTACATGGCCATAGGTCTATCAATCTTTGCAACTATTGTTCACTTTCCAATTGATGAGAGAAAAATTCAACGTGTGGATAACACTATCTAAAGTTGTATTTTGAGTCCCTAAGTGAATCAAAAGTGAATCAAAACGTGAACATTTAAATTACTCAACTAAAAAGTGTGGATAATTTTTTATTCAAATACTCTATAATTAGTTATTAGTCTTCAAAATAACAAAAGGAGCAATAATGTTTTCAAAAGAGTTGGGCGATAAATTAGATAGATATCATTTACTTAAACATCCATTTTATCAAATTTATTGGAACGAAGGAAAGTTAAATAAAGAAATTATCAAAGATTATGCTGAACAATATTATCAGCACGTAAAAGCATTTCCGAGATATATAAGTGCAACACATTCAATTTGCGAAGACATAGAGAAAAGACGAATTCTTTTGGAAAATTTGCAAGATGAAGAAAATAAAGATGGTGACCATCCTAAGTTATGGAAGAATTTTGCAAAAGCACTTGGAGCAGATGAAAAAGAGATTGAAAAAGTAAAACTTGATTGGTTTACCAAAGATATGATTGATAACTTTTTTTCTCAGGCAAGAAAATCTTATGCTGAAGGACTTGCGTCTTTGTACACTTATGAAAGACAAATTCCTGAAATTGCTGAAACAAAAATTCAAGGATTAAAAAAATTCTATGGTGTAAGTTCTAAGGAAGGGCTGGAATTTTTCGAAGCACACAAATCTGCTGATGTAATACATAGGGCGGAATGTGAGAAATTATTAGACAGTTTATCAAAAGAAGAGCAAGAAAAAGCCGAAAGAGCATCTTTACTAACAGCTAGATATCTTTGGAATTTTTTAAGTGGCATGACTTCAAAGCATAAACTTGGAAATATTGCTGCTTAGAATAAGTTAAGCTCAACATTTTAATGAAAAATGATAATCACAAGTGGGATAACAAACATCCCACTGCACAAATGCTTGGTCGTTGGCAACCTTGGCATGCAGGGCATCAAAAACTTTTTGAAGAAATTTTAAAAAAAACCGGGCAAGTAAATATTATGGTAAGAGATGTAAAAGGTGTTGATGATAATCCGTTTGACTTTGAAACTGTTAAAAAAAATATTTTTGAGGCACTTAAAGATTATAAAAATAGAATTCAAGTCACTTTAGTTCCCAATATAACTAATATTTGTTACGGTAGAGGAGTTGGTTATAAAATAGAAGAGATTGTTTTAGACGAAAAAACACAGCAGATTTCAGCAACAAAAATCAGAGAACAGATGAGAAAAGAGGGTAAACTCAAATAATTGACAAGCATTCTCACTTGACCTCTAAAATACGCCTATATATAAAAGCCCAATGATAACTAACAATCCATTTTCAATTCTAGCAGAAATAGTCCCAGCAATTGCAATGCAAGGATTTGTCATTGCTATGGCTGCACTCACTTTAGTTGGTGTGTTAGTCGATATTGTTCATAAGAAGAATGTAAAATATTTTTTTGAAAATGCAAAAAAAGCAAAAAAAAATGCTAAAGTTGAATTAACAACTGGAAAAAGAACTGCGATTATTTTAAAAACCGTTGCCCATGATATTGCAACAACTTCAGAACTTGGATGGGGTAAAAGAAGGTTAGCACATGTTTTAGGCATGTACGGAACAATAATCTTTTGGATTTGTTCAGCTATTTTAATTTTTTCCTATTCATCAGTAGGTATTGAAACTCCATCAACTTTAACAGCTTTATGGCACATAGGTGCAATTTTAACTTGTCTAGGTGGATATTGGTTTTGGTTTTTTTTAAGAGTTGATGTGTCTGCAGAAGCACATCCTTGGTATAGAATTATTAAAGCAGATTTATTTGTTTTAGCATTGTTAGCCTGCGCAACATTTGGTTTAGCTTGGTCGTACACACAGTATTCTGGTATGACTGGTCTTAGTTATTTATTTTTAATTTTATTTATTGTTTCAAATTTAGTTTTATTTGGAGGTGTTTATTGGTCTAAATTTGCTCATATGTTTTATAAACCTGGTGCTGCGATTCAAAAAAATTTAGCTGAAGCTGATGGTTCTAGAGACAATTTGCCACCACCTGCTGATGCACCGGAGCAATTCGGGCTGGGAATTAAAAGAGAACAACCGAAGCATTATTAGAAAATTTATGTTATTAAACTTTAAGGAAAAAAAATAATATATGTCAACTTTTGTATACATGACTAGATGCGATGGCTGCGGGCATTGCGTTGATATTTGTCCATCGGATATTATGCATATTGATGAGACAATTAGACGAGCAAAGAATATAGAGCCAAACTTTTGCTGGGAGTGTTATTCTTGTGTGAAAGCTTGCCCAAATCATGCAATTGATGTTCGAGGTTATGCAGATTTTGCTCCGATGGGACATAGCGTAAGAGTAAGAAGAGAGGAAGAAAAAGGAACTATTTCTTGGAGAATAAAATTTAGAAACGGAACTGAGAAAAACTTCGTTTCACCAATTACCACAAAACCTTGGGGTAAATTTATTCCAAAACTTGCAGAGGAAGATAAACCAAATCAAGGAGAAATAACTACGCAAAGACTTTACACCGAACCAAAAGGTTTAAATATTGACGGGGATCTTCCAACTGTAAGTAAAGATTCATTTAAAAAAGGTGTTTACTACTAATGGCTAACGTAAAAACACACGTTGAAGAAAGCGATATTCTTATTATCGGGGGAGGCATGGCCGGTACAGGAGCAACATTCGAAGCTAGACATTGGGGAAGAGATCTAAAAATAGTTTGTGTTGAAAAAGCTAACATCGATAGAAGTGGTGCTGTAGCTCAAGGTCTTTATGCAATTAATTGTTATATGGGTATGCAATGGAATGAAAACCAACCTGAAGATCATGTTAGATACGCACGAAATGATCTAATGGGAATGGTTAGAGAAGATTTAGGCTATGACATGGCTCGTCACGTAGACTCTACAGTTCATATGTTTGATGAATGGGGTTTACCTATGATGAAGAATGAAAAAACTGGAAGATATTTAAGAGAAGGTAAATGGCAAATTATGATACATGGCGAAAGCTATAAGCCTATCGTTGCTGAGGCAGCAAAAAAATCTGCTAACAAAATTTATAACAGAATAATGATTACTCATCTTTTAATGGATGATGAAAAAGAAAATAGAATAGGTGGAGCAGTTGGTTTTAATATGAGAACTGGTGATTATCATGTGTTTAAAGCTAAAGCTGTAATAGTTGCAGCAGGTGGAGCTTCACATATTTTTAAACCAAGAGCAGTAGGTGAAGGTATGGGAAGAACTTGGTACGCTCCTTGGAGCAATGGTTCAGCTTATGCTCTTCCAATTCAGGTTGGTGCTAAGATGACTCAAATGGAAAACAGAATTGTCTTATGTAGATTTAAAGATGGCTATGGTCCTGTTGGAGCTTATTTCTTACATTTAAAAACCTACACTCAAAATGCTAATGGTGAGAATTATGAAAAAAAATGGTACGATCAAACTAAATCATTAGTTGGAGAATACATTGATCACCATCCAACACCTACATGTTTGAGAAACCATGCTTTTATTCAAGAAGTGCAAGCTGGCGGTGGACCAATTCACATGGTGACTAAAGAAGCATTTCAAGATCCACATTTAGAAACTGTTGGTTGGGAAAATTTTTTAGGAATGACAGTTGGTCAGGCTGTTGTATGGGCTTCACAAAATATTGATCCAAAATATACAAATCCAGAACTTACAACTTCTGAGCCTTATGTTATGGGTTCACACGCAACATGCTCTGGAGCATGGGTAAGCGGACCAGAAGATTTATCTCCACCAGAATATTTTTGGGGTTACAACAGAATGTTAACTATTGACGGATTATTTGGTGCGGGAGACACAGTTGGTGGAAGTGCACATAAATTTTCATCCGGATCTTTCACTGAAGGGCGATTAGCTGCCAAAGCAGCTGTAAAATATATCGAAGATAAAAAAGCAGATGGAATTAAAGTAAGCGACAAACAATACAAAGATTTAAAAGAGGTGATTTATAAGCCTTTAGAAAATTATACAGTTGGAAGAAACGAAATAACTGGTGGAACTGTATCACCAAGTTATATTTCTCCCATTCAAGGACTACAAAGGCTTCAAAGAATTATGGATGAGTATGTTGGAGGAATAGCTACAAATTATATGACTAATGAGAACATGCTTAATAGAGGATTAGAATTATTAAAATGGTTAGAGGAAGATCTAGAAAACGTTGGTGCTGAAGACTACCACCAATTAATGAGAGCATGGGAATTAAAGCATAGAACTATCACTTCTCAGTGTGTAACGGAGCATACTAAATTTAGAGAAGAAACTAGATGGCCAGGCTACTACTATAGAGGTGATCATTTAAAACTTGATGATGATAATTGGCATTGTTTAACTGTTTCAAGAAGAGATCCTAAAACTAAAAAGTTTACAATGGAGAAAGTTCCAGTTTATCACATTGTAGACGAAAAGAAGGAAAAGAAAGCTTCATAAAGCTTAATGGAGTTGCTAGAAAAATCCGACAAAGAGATAAAAGATATTGCTCAACCAATCTGGGATAATTTAGTTAAATCATCAAATATCAAAGACTATGGTGGTTTTACTAAAGACTTTTCATCCCAAATGCTTTACGGTGCAAATGAAGTTGAGCTTGGAAAGCAATGGGCTAATAATAAGCTGCTTACAAGTCTTTCAGAGAAACAGGAATTCTTAGGCACGATAAGAAGAAATCAATTTATTACTGTTCTTTACAAACAAACAAGCCAAACAATGCCTGGTGAATTTCTAGGCAGGTTAGTCTTAGGTGAAGAAGATGGTCTTGTAAAAGTTTTTGGAGCAACAATTTATTAAGATTGACAACTTAATGTTTCAGGAATACTCCTAATATTAATGCTCGAAATTTATCTTCCCATCGCCCAAGTAAATATAGATATTTTTCTTTTATTATTTTTAAGTTTAGCTGTTGGGGTTTTATCAGGACTCTTTGGTGTTGGAGGAGGGTTCTTGATGACACCATTTTTAATTTTTATGGGTATACCACCAGTGTATGCAGTCCCTAATGAAGTTAATAACATTCTAGCTACCTCAGTCTCTGGCTCGCTAACTCATTGGTATAAGAAAACTTTAGACTACAAGATGGGTTTAATGATTGTATCTGGAGGTGTAGTCGGAACCATCATAGGAATTATGACATTTACTTTTTTTTCAGAAATAGGAAAAATAAGCTTAATAATTTCCTTGTTGTATATGTATCTTTTAGCAATGGTTGGTACATTAATGTTAATTGAAGTTTTAAGAGAAAGAAGTCGTTTAAAATCTAAAGTAAATACTAAAAAAAAATTACACGATCATAATTGGTTACAAGGTCTTCCTTTAAGAATGAGGTTTAATAAATCTAGATTGTATGAAAGTGCATTCACTCCTATTCTATTAGGACTTATTGTTGGATTTGTTGCATCAATGATGGGAATAGGCGGCGCGTTCTTAATGGTGCCTGCAATGATTTATATTATTGGAATGCCTGTAAAATTGATTCCCGGGACGTCATTGTTTGTTACAGTTTTTATTAGTGCGGTGGTAACAATTTTACATTCTTTTAATTACGGAACCATTGACTTATTTCTTGTAGTTCCCTTGATCTTAGGTTCGATTGTTGGAGTTCAAGTAGGTCAAAAGATTGGTCAATTTTTAGATAGCAACGAGCTCAAGTCTTTGTTTGCAATGCTTTTAATAACTGTAGCTATAGCAATCGCTTACGACTCTTTCTTCAGAAAAAAAACAGAATTTAATGGAAGTAAAGTTGCATCACCAGAATTAAATAGTTTAGCAGAATTTATTGTAAAAATGTCTAACGATGTACCGTTCTTATATGGAGCCTTTGCAATAATTCTTGCTGTTGTGCTTGGAGCATTAATGGCATGGATTAGAAAAATTGTTCATGATTTTAGATATAAGAAACCAAAACAAGAGGAAGTTAAATTTCCAGTTAAATAATTATTTTCTTTTATATTTTTGTTTTTCAGGTATCACACCTCTCACACCACCTCTAGGATCTTCTACATCTCCTTTTCTTCTAGGAATTAAATGAATGTGGCAATGCATTATTGATTGGCCAGCATCTTTACCTATATTAACACCAACATTAAATGCACTTATTTCTTTATCTAATTTTTTTAATTCTTTTTTTTGATTTTTTAGAATATCATCTAAATCAATAATTTCCTCTTTACTTAAATCGAAATAATCACCAATGTGTCTATTGGTAACGATTAAAGTATGGTGCTTTGTGACAGGATAAGCAGTATCTCGAATTATAAAAAAATGTTTTGTTGAAGAGATTACATCGCAATTAGTTTTATCACAGAATATACAGTCTTCGGTATTTGAAGACATTATGCACTTCGATAAAGCTTAGTCATAACAAACTCTCTATGACCTAAAGCTTCAGCACATGTTAATCTACCGTTTGCAACTTTTAGCGTTGTTTCAATAAGTTTATCACCGGCTTGATCTAAATTCATTTCTCTTGATAAAATTTTTGAAACATCACAATCTACATGCTCACTCATTAATTTAGCTGTTAAAGGATTGGCAGTAAGTTTTACAACAGGTTCTATAGGGTTACCTATAATATTTCCTTGTCCAGTTGGAAAAAGATGAATATTAAATCCACCTGCTGCTTGTAAAGTTACACATTCTGCTGCTGCAGATGAGGTATCCATAAAATACAAACCCTTACCTTTTTTTGGTTCTTCAGCAGGCTCTAAAACATCAATAAACTTTCTTGAACCTATCTTTTGAAAATTTCCAAAAGCTTTTTCCTCTATTGTAGTTAGTCCTCCCGCTATATTTCCCGCTGTTGGTTGACTTTCCGATAAGTCATCAGTTGCCTCTTTTAAAATAAAATCGTTGTAATCACTCCAAGTTTTCATAAATTTTTTCTGAGCCTCTGGAGTTGCCCCTCTTTTAGCACAAACTTGTTCTGCACCAGTTAATTCAGATGTTTCTCCAAAGCACAAATGAACTCCAAGAGGTTCTAGTTTATCCATTAGATTTCCAACTGTTGGATTAGATGCAAGACCTGAAGTTGTATCTGACTCACCACATTTAACTGATATCCATAAGTCACTCATTGGACATTCTTCTCTTTGCTTCTCTGAAGCCCACATAGAAAATTCCTGTGCTTTCTTAGATGCTTTCATTATTGTCTGTATGTCTCCACTTCTTTCAATGTGAAAACCTTCAACTGGTTTTCCAGTTTCTGCAATTCCATCAACAATTTTTTTTGTCCACTTTGGCTCAATTCCAATTACAATAACAGCGGCAACGTTTGGATTTCTGCCAGTACCAATCATGGTTCTAAAATGTAGTTCTAAATCTGCACCAAATTGTAGTCTTCCATAAGAATGAGGTAATGCTATTGTTCCTTTAATATTATTTGCTACGGCCTCAGCGCAAGCGTTTGAAATATCATCAACAGGAAGAATAATAACATGATTTCTTGTTCCAGCTCTTCCGTTCTCTCTTTTATAACCTAAAAAACTTTTTGGAATTTCCATATTTATATTACCACTTTTTTGTTTTTACATTGTGAACATGAACATGCTCACCTTTTTTAATTTCTTTAACTACTTTTCCTATATCATGCCCATACTTAAAGATTGTATCTCCAACTTTAAGATCTTTAAGTGCAATCTTGTGCCCTAAAGGAACATCGTTTGTTGACGGCACTTTAACGGTTTTGTCATTTTCCATTATCCAAGCACTACAATCTTGGCCTTTTTTAGTGGTTTCTATTACAACAACTCCTACGTTATCTTTTTCGTCGTGTATAATGAGATCAGGACGTGACATAAAATATCTAATGGATATAGACTAAAATTTAGTATAATGAAAGCTAGATTTTCAAAATACTTTTAGGAGATTTATGGCTAAAATGACAACAGAAGAAGCTTTTGTAAAAGTTTTACAAATGCATGGTATTGAACATGCGTTCGGTATTATAGGATCTGCGTTCATGCCTATCTCAGATATTTTTCCTGATGCGGGAATTACTTTTTGGGACGTTGCCCATGAGACTAACGGTGGTTTAATAGCTGATGGTTACACACGAGCAACTGGAAAAATGTCAATGGTCGTAGCACAAAACGGACCAGGTATAACTGGTTTAGTAACACCAATAAAAACAGCTTACTGGAACCATACACCACTTCTTTTAGTAACACCGCAAGCAGCAAACAAAACAATGGGTCAAGGTGGTTTCCAAGAAGTTGAACAAATGAATTTATTTAAAGACATGGTTTGTTATCAAGAAGAAGTTAGAGATCCATCTAGAATTGCGGAAGTTTTAAATAGAGTTATCGAAAAAGCTATAAGAGGTTCAGCCCCAGCGCAAATTAATGTACCAAGAGATTATTGGACACAAGTAATAGACATTGAGCTACCGCCCATTGTTAGATTAGAAAGACAAGCTGGCGGTGCAGCGGCAATAGAAGAAGCAGCAAAATTACTATCTAACGCAAAGTTTCCTGTAATTCTATCTGGCGCAGGTGTAGTAATTGGTGGAGCAATAAAAGATTGTGTTAAATTAGCTGAAAAATTAGATTCTCCAGTATGTTCTGGCTATCAACATAACGATAGTTTTCCAGGAAGCCATCCATTAGCTGTTGGTCCATTAGGTTATAACGGATCAAAAGCTGCAATGGAATTAATCGCTAAAGCGGATGTAGTTTTAGCTCTAGGCACAAGACTTAATCCTTTTTCAACATTACCTGGTTATGGAATTGATTATTGGCCAAAGAATGCAAAAATTATTCAAGTTGATATGAATTCTGATCGAATAGGTTTGACTAAAAAAGTAACAGTTGGAATTTGTGGAGATGCTAAGTTAGTATCTCAACAATTACTAAGTAAATTATCTCCAAAAGCAGGTGATACTGACAGACAAAAGAGAAAAGATTTAATTCATCAAACAAAATCAGCTTGGTTACAAAAACTGTCTAGTTTAGATCATGAAGATGATGATCCAGGAACAGTTTGGAATAAAGAGGCAAGAGAGAGAGATAAAGATCGAATGTCACCTAGACAAGCTTGGAGAGCTATTCAAGCTGGAATGCCAGAAGATGTAATAATTTCAAGTGATATTGGAAACAATTGTGCGATAGGAAATGCTTATCCAACTTTTGAAAAAGGTAGAAAATATTTAGCTCCAGGTTTATTTGGTCCTTGCGGTTACGGTTTCCCATCTATCTTAGGTGCTAAAATTGGTTGCCCTGACACTCCTGTAATTGGTTTTGCAGGTGATGGAGCTTTTGGAATTAGTATGAATGAGATGAGCTCATGTGCACGTGAGGAGTGGCCAGCTATATCAATGGTTATATTTAGAAATTATCAATGGGGCGCAGAAAAAAGAAACACTACATTGTGGTTTGATAATAATTTTATAGGAACAGAATTAGATCCAGAATTAAGTTACGCAAAAGTTGCCAATGCATGTGGTTTAAAAGGAGTTACGGTAAAAACTATGGAAGAAACCACAAAAGCCATTAAACAGTCATGTGAAGATCAAAAAAAAGGGATCACAACATTTATTGAAGTAATACTTAACCAAGAATTAGGTGAGCCGTTCAGAAGAGATGCAATGAAAAAACCAGTTAGAGTAGCTGGAATTAAAAAAGAGGATATGAAACCTCAAAAAGGCTTAAATTAATTTAAAATTGAAGCAGGGTCTAATTTAACATCAAACCAATTTAAACGAATATCTAAGTGAGGACCAGTTGCTCTACCACTTTGTCCAAGTGTTCCAACAATTTGGCCTTGCTTTATTTTTTGACCAACTTTTACATCAATATCTTTCATATGCATGTATAGAGTGCTTATACCATGTCCATGATCAAATATAATAGTTCCTCCTGTAAAATACATATCATTTTCTGCTAAAGTTACCTCACCATCCATCATTGCTTTCACTGGTGTTCCCTCTGGTGCATGAAAATCTATTCCATAATGCGGTCTTCTAGGTTTGCCATTTAAAATTCTTTGACTGCCATAAACACCAGTTATTATGTATTTATCTATTGGATAGATAAATTTATCTTTAAAAAAGTCATAATCAGTATCAATTGATCTTGCTTTACCAATTAAAATATTATCTTTTTTAATTCGATCATACACTTCAGGAGGCGGCGTTACTTGTTTTGATGGTAGACCATCTATTCTTTGAATTTTATATTTTCTTTTTAAAATTTGTTTTTCAATTGTTTTTGTTTTTCCATCTTCTTTAATAACAATAACAACATTATTTTTTCTGTCTCTGTCTAATCCAAAGGCAAAGAATCCATCTTTAGAAACTCTGATTTTTTTATTGTCTATTTTCACCTTGGAATTAGGTTTTGTTTTTCCTAAAATAAAAGAACCTTGTTCAAATTTTCCTAAAAATTCTACAGCACCTAAATATTGGTAATTAAATAAAAATATTAAAAATACGAATATAAATCTCATTTTGCAGTCCAACCCCCATCAATAACTATTGATGTTCCAGTAATCATTGACGCCGCCTCGGATGCTAAAAAAGTTATTGAAGTTGCAACATCACTTACAGTAACGACTTTGTTAATTGGAGTGTTATCCTTAACATATTTATTGTACTTTTTATCTGCAAAGTATTTTTTAGTTCTTGGAGTTAAAACAATATTGGGGCAAACGCTATTAACTCTTATATTATATTTTGCTAAATCTAATGCCATTCCTTTAGTTAATCCCTCAACACCAAATTTAGTCATACTATAAACAGTTCTTTTTTGACCAGCCACAAGTCCAAAAATAGAAGAAATATTTATTATTGATCCACTTTTTCTTTTTAATTTAATAATTTGATTAGCACAAAGTTGAGCGACATTAAAAACTGCTTTAGTATTTACGTTTAATAAAGTCTCTAATGAAGATTTTTTTACATTTAAAAAAGGCTCTGGAATATTAGTTCCAGCATTATTAACTAAAATGTCAAGCTGCTTAAGTTTAGTTATAAAAGATTTTATTTGATTATAGTCATTTACATCACATTTAAATGACAAGTATTTAACTTTAAATTTCTTAATTTCTTTTTTCAAAGTGTTTAGTTCTGTTTGATTTCTCCCAATAGCTATTACATTTCCACCTGCTTCAGCTATAGCTATAGCCGCACCTCTACCAATACCTTTAGTAGCACCAGTAATTAGAGCTGTTTTACCTTTTAAATTTATATCTTTTAAAAAAATTCCCATTATTGTGCTGTCCAACCTCCGTCAACTAATAAAGAAGTTCCTGTAATCATTTCAGACGAGTTTGCAGCTAAAAATGCTACAGCGGTTGCAACATCACTTTCTTTTGCAACTCTACCTAATGGAATATTTTTTAGCATTTTATTTTTAAATTTCTTATTTTTAAAAAATTTTTTTACCATTGGTGTCTCAACAAATGTAGGGCAGATAGTATTAACTCTTATATTGTAAGGAGCTAATTCACACGCCATACCTCTAGAAAGGCCTTCTACTCCAAACTTATTCATGTTGTAGACGTTTCGTCCCTCACAACCAACTCTGCCTAATTGAGATGACATATGAATAATAGATCCCCCAATTTTTTTTCTATTTTTCGCTTTTACCATTTTTTGAGAGCATAATTGTGCAACGTTAAATGCAGCTTTCATATTAAGATTAGTTAAGTACTCCATATTTTCTTGACTAACTTTTGTAAAATGTTGAGGTCTATTGTTTCCAGCATTGTTTACTAAAATATCCAATCGACTAATTTTTCTTAAAACTTTTTTTAAATCTTCTAAGTTTGTTACATCGCAAACAAATAACTGACTTGAACCTTTAGTTTTTTTTATAATTTTTCTTACTTTAACAAGGTCAGATTTTGTTCTACTCAATATAATTACTTTTGCTCCTGCTTCAGCTAAAGCTATTGCACAAGCTTTACCAAGACCTTTACCAGCTCCAGTTACTAGAGCTGTTTTATTTTTAAGATTTATTTTTTTAAACATCAAAGTAATAAAATTTTAATATCTGTGTATATCAAATCAACAGCTACAATTAAAATTGCTAATAAACCTAGCCAAGCTATCCATTTGTATTTCTTAATCCATCCTGAAATTAGATTAGCAGCCACCGCCATAAGCACTATTGACAGAATTAATCCAAAAATTAATAAATGATAATGATGCCCCGCAGCGCCCGCAACACCAAGAACATTATCTAGACTCATAGTAAAATCCGCTAAAAGCACAGTCCAAATTGCTTTAAGAAAACTCGAATTATCAACTTTTATATCCTCTTCTTTTGAAGCACCTTTGATTACATCAACATAAAGTTTGTAGACAATATACAATAATAAAATTCCTCCAATAAGTCTTAGTCCTGTAATTTGTAATAAATAAGCTGTAAGAAGAGTTAAAATTATTCTTAAAACTACAGCACCTCCAATTCCCCAAAAAATAACTTTTTTTCTTTGATCAGGGGGAAATTTTGAGGCAACCATCCCTATTATAATTGCATTGTCACCTGCTAAGACGAGGTCGATAAAAATAATTTGAGTTAATATAGTTATTTGTTCAGGAGTAAATAATTCTGCGAGCATGATTACTTGTTAAGTATCATGTCTGAGGCTTTTTCTGCAATCATTATTGTCGGTGCATTAGTATTACCTGAGGTTATATTGGGCATAATAGATGCATCCACAACTCTTAAATTTTGTATTCCATGAGCTTGCAATTTATCGTTAACCACAGCTTCATCTCCTTTACCCATTTTACAAGTTCCAACAGGATGAAAAATAGTTTGAGCATGATCACTAGCAGCTTTTACTAATTCTTCATCGTCGGTGATGTGTGAACCCGGTCTATATTCTTCAGGCTCATATTTTTTAAATGTTTCAGTATTCAGCATTATATTTCTAACAATTTTAAGTGCTTTAGCTGCAACATCTCTATCATCTTGAGTAGATAAGTAATTCATTTTAATTTTAGGATTATCTCTACTGTCATTACTTGCTATATTTATTTCTCCTCTGCTTGTTGGTCTCACATTAGCAACAGTTGGAGTTATTCCGTCAAAGTCATGCATCTTTGTTGCTCCTAAAATATCAGTACTAATTGGTTGGACATGAAATTGCAAGTTTGGAGTGGCTCTTGAAGGATCACTTTTGACAAAACCACATACTTGACTCGCGCCCATTGTCATTGGACCGCTTTGCTTAAATATATATTCTAATCCAATAAAGAAATTACCTATAAGACTATTTATTTTACTGTTTAATGACTTTAAATTTTTTACTTTATATACAGGTCTAAACATTAAATGATCTTGCAAGTTTTTTCCTACACCTTTTAATTCATGAATAGTTTTTATTCCGTATTTTTTTAATTTTTCTGAGTCTCCAATTCCAGAAACTTGTAAAATATGCGGTGATCCAATTGAACCTGCAGATAAAATTACTTCTCTGCTAGCTTTAACGGTAATTACTTTTTCTTTTTGATAATAGCTTACACCAGTTACCTTTTTACCCTCAAAATTTATTTTTTGTACATGAGCTTTAGTAACAATTTTTAAATTCGATCTATTTTTGACAGGGTTTAAATATCCTTTAGCAGCACTACATCGTAATTTTAATAATTTATTTCGACTTGTTGTAAATTGAAAATAACCAATACCAAAATTATCACCTGTATTAAAATCTTCCGTTCGTGGTATTCCGGTTTCTTCAGCAGCATTTTGAAACTCTTCAAGCATATCTAAATTAATCTTTTTATTTGAAACAGTAATAGGCCCTTTATCATTGTGAAATTCATTAGGACCAAGTTCATTATTTTCTGATTTTAAAAAATAAGGAAAAACATCATCCCAACCCCAACCAACATTACCTTGTTGTCTCCAGTTATCATAATCGTTACTTTGACCTCTAATCCAAAGAAGTCCATTGATGGAAGAACTTCCTCCTAAAGTTTTACCTCTAGGATATCTTATTGATCTATTATTCATTGTTTCATCTTTTTCAGTATGAAAGCACCAATCGACTTTTGGGTTATGCATTGTTTTAAAATATCCAACAGGAATATGGATCCATGGATAAGTATCTTTGCCCCCTGCTTCTAAAAGAAGAACTTTGTTATTTGGATCTGCACTTAACCTGTTCGCAAGCACGCATCCTGCTGAGCCTGCTCCAATAATTATAAAATCGAATTCATCCATATATAGAATTTAACCTATACTAAAGAAAACTCATACTTACTAATATGACTTATTCAACTTCAGGTTTAATTAGTTTGGTTTGACTCTGATTTTTATTAGAGGTTTAATTCCCTTTTTTATTAATACAAAACGGGGGAAATAATGAAAAAATTATTATCTTTAGTTTTCGGCTTAGCTGTTCTTGTAGGATTTTCTATGACTTCAGCGAATGCTAAAACTTTAAAATGTCAGACCGTTCTTAACACTAAAGCTGATGAAGTGAAAATGTTAAAGGACTTTACTGACACTGTAACAGAGCTTACTGATGGATCTTTAAAATTTGAGATTTTACCAGCAGGTGCTGTTGTGGGAGTAAAAGAGACTTTAGACGCGGTTGACAAAGGATTGATAGATTGTGGTTTCGCATGGACACACTATTGGTCTGGAGATCACCCAGCTGCCATGTTATTCGGCTCGCCAGTAGCAGGTGGTGGAGTAGGTATAGATAATTTAGCATTTTTATCTTGGTTCCAATATGGTGGTGGTAAAGAATTATACGACCAACTATGGAAAGAAATGGGTAGAGACATTAAAGGATTTATGCTTCAACCAGTAGGTCCAGAAGCTTTAGGTTGGTTTCCAAAACCAATTAAAGATATGGCTGATTTTAGAAAATATAAATTCAGAACACCTCCAGGAATTCCTGGTCAAACATATAAAGATATCGGTATTGCATCTGTAGCAATGGGTGGTGGAGATATTCTTCCAGCATTACAAGCAGGTACTATCGATGCAGCAGAATGGTGTTGTCCAAAACCAGATTTAACATTTGGTTTCCAAAAAGTATTGAAACACTATTACCTACAAGGTTTACACCAAGTAGTAGTAAATGCTGACTTTTATATTACTGGAAAAACTTACAAAAAAATGACTGCTCACGAGAAAAAATCTCTTGAAGTAGCTGCAAACGCTTCATTAGCTAAATCTTTAAGCTACAGAATCTATGAAAATGGAAAAGCTTTAAGAGAGTTAACGACTAAGCACGGAGTAATTTTAGAAGATACTCCAACAGACTACTTTAAAGAATATATGGCAGCAGCAAAGAAAACATTGAACAAAAACGCAGCAGAAAATAAATTTTTCGCTAAAGTTTACAAATCAATGAAAGAATTTGCTGATATTGCTGTACCATTCTGGAGTGGTGCTCAAATGTCAAACGCTAAGCTAGGAATGGCTCACGCGGCGACATTAAAGTAATAAGCAAAAACTTTAAAAATATTTTAGAGCGGACTTAACAGTCCGCTCTAATTTTTTAGGATAAGATTATGAATGACAAGCCACCAAAGATAGACATTTCAGATGAAATGATTGCTGAGAGGCGCGGCGGTTCAGGCAAAATGCCAGCCGATATGCCAGCATGGATGGCGAATACTATTACTTCAATAGATAAATTCAGCAAACGTGTAGGTAATATAGTTTGTTGGATCCTTGTGCCTTTAATTTTAGCAATGACTTATGAAGTTATAATGAGAAAATTATTTTTAGCTCCAACAATTTGGGCTTACGATATGAGTAGATTTTTATATGGGGCTCTATTTATGTTAGGAGCAGGGTATGCTCTCTCCAAAGGAGTTCACATAAGAGCAGATTTTTTATACAGAAATTTCAAAACTAAAAATCAAGGTCTCGTAGATTTTTGGTTATATATTTTATTTTATTTTCCGGGACTAACAGTCTTTCTTTACATGACTATAGGATATGTCGAAGAGTCAATTCGTAGAGGCGAAAGGGGAATGGATACAACTTGGATGCCATTTATGTGGCCTATAAAATCATGTTTATTGATAGGTATAATATTTCTTCTAATTCAAGGCGTATCAGAATTACTTAAAAGCTATTGGGCAGCTAAAAAAGGTGAGTGGCCTGGAGAAGAAAAAAAATGATAGCAGAATTAATTGATCCAGCAGTATTAGGAATTATTTTAGTTGGAGTAATGCTTTTTGCTATCTTCGTTGGATTTCCAATATCTTTTACATTAATTTTTTTAGGTTTTGTATTTGGATATCTAGGATTTGGTAAACTAGTTTTCTATTTGATGACCTTACAATTTTCGATGGTCATGACCGAACAAACTCTCGCCGCCGTACCGCTCTTTGTATTCATGGGAATTATGATGGAGCAAGCTGGTTTGATGGAAAGGTTGTTCTCATCATTCCAACTTATGTTAGCTAGAGTTAGAGGATCACTTTATTATGCTGTTTTATTTGTTTCTGTGATTTTTGCTGCAGCGACAGGAATAGTTGGAGCTTCAGTAACGATTTTAGGAATTATGGCTGCTAAATCTATGAATAGATCTAGTTATAATGTTCAGCTTGCTGCGGGAACAATTACGGCAGGAGGAACATTAGGAATTTTAATCCCTCCAAGTATTATGCTTGTTGTGATGGGACCAATTATGGAAATTCCTGTTATAGATTTATTTGCGGCTGCAATATTACCTGGAATACTTTTAGCATCATTATTTGCAGCATACACTACAATTAGATGTATGTTGGATCCAAAATTAGGTCCACCATTACCAGAAGAGATGAGACCAACTAGTATGAAAAAAGTTTGGGTAGAATTTTTATTAGGACTTGTTCCACCAGCAGCATTAGTTTTCGCAGCACTCGGAAGCATATTATTAGGTTTTGCAACACCAACTGAGGCTGCAGGTTGTGGAGCCATGGGTGCACTTTTATTATCACTCGCTTACAAAAAGTTAACACTACCAAAATTACAAGAAGCTCTTGTTAAAACTTTGGAAATAACTGCTTTAATAATGGTTCTAGTAGCTGCTTCGAATTTCTTCGGAGCTGTGTTTGCAAGACTGGGTACACCAACTTTATTAACAGAGTTTTTACTTGGTCTAGAGATGAATAAGTACTTAATTTTAGCAATGATCATGGTGATGATTTTCTTACTTGGTTGGCCATTAGAATGGGTGCCTATAGTCATGATTATTATTCCGATAATCTTACCACTGGTAGAAGCTCTTGGTTTTAACCTAACTTGGTTTGCAATTCTTGTTGCCGTAAATCTCCAGACCTGTTGGCTCTCGCCGCCAGTCGCCTTATCGGCTTATTTTTTAAAGGGCGTTGTACCTGAATGGGATTTAAAAGATATATATTTTGGAATGATGCAATTTATGGTTTTACAATTAATTGGATTAATATTAATAGTTATATTTCCACAAATAGCATTGTGGTTACCGACACTTTTGTATGGCAATTAAATATTTAAAAAAATCACCTAAGACATCTTCAACAGATGATACAAAAACAGCAGGTATAGTCCAAGGTTTGCTAAATGATTTAGAAAAATCTAAAGAGCAGGGTTGCATAGATCTTACAAAAAAATTTGATAAGTATGACGGTGAAATTATAGTTTCAAAAGAGAGAATAGAAGATATTAAAAAATCTTTAGATCAAAAAACTAAAGATGATGTTAAATTTTCTTATGATCGTGTTAGAAAATTTGCAGAAGCTCAATTAAAAAACTACGGACAAGATTTCGAAGTTGAACTTTCAAAAGGTTTATACGCAGGTCAAAAATTAATTCCAGTTAATACAGCCGGATGTTATATTCCTGGTGGTAGATATGCTCACATTGCGTCTGCTGTTATGAGCGTAACCACAGCTAAAGTAGCTGGAGTAAAAAACATAATAGCTTGCAGTCCTCCAAAAGCTGGAGTAGGAGCGCATCCAGCAATAATTTATACTGCAAACTTATGTGGTGCAGATGTTATTATGAATTTAGGAGGAGTTCCTGCCATTGCGGCAATGACTAATGGACTATTTAAAAACGCTCCTGCAGATATAATTGTTGGACCCGGCAACCAGTTTGTTGCTGAAGCAAAGAGAATTTTATTTGGAAAAATTGGAATTGATTTATTTGCTGGCCCTACTGAGATAGGAATTATTGCAGATGAGACTGCGGACCCAGAAATCGTTGCGGTAGACTTAGTTGGTCAAGCTGAACATGGTTATAACTCTCCAGCTTGGCTATATACTACTAGCAAAGAACTTGCTGACAAAGTTATTAAAAGAGTTCCAGAATTAATTGCAGACTTACCAGAACTTCCAAGAACGAGCGCCGAAGCAGCTTGGAGAGATTACGGAGAAGTTGTTCTTTGTGATACTGACGAAGAAATGTCTAAAATTAGTGATGAGTATGCACCAGAGCATTTAGAAGTTCATACAAAAAATTTAGAATGGTTTCATAAAAGATTAAAAAATTACGGTTCATTATTTATTGGAGAAGAGACAACAGTTGCTTATGGAGACAAATGTTCAGGAACTAATCATATATTACCTACTAAAGGAGCTGGTCGATATACAGGTGGTTTATTTGTAGGTAAGTTTATTAAAACTTTAAGCTTTCAAAGAATGACTAAAGAGTCTACAGAATTAGTAGGAGCTGCTGCAGCTAGAATTTCAAGATACGAGGGTATGGAAGCTCACGCTAGAACAGGAGATGTGAGACTTAAAAAATATGGTTACATGAAGTAATGCATGCTTTAGTTTATACTGGTACAGAAAAAATAGTTTACAGAGAAGAAAAAGATCCCACTAAAAAACCTGGCGAGGCATTAGTAAAAGTTCATGCATCAGGTATCTGTGGTTCAGATATGCATGCTTACCATGGCAAAGATGAAAGAAGAATTCCGCCACTTATATTAGGTCACGAGTTTAGCGGAACAAGTTTAGATGGAAAATTTAAAAATAAAGAAGTCGTTATCAATCCACTTATTAGTTGTGAGAACTGTGATTATTGCAAACATAAAAGAGAGCATCTGTGCCCGCAAAGAACAATGATTGGAATGAGCACACCTACAAAAAGAGATGGTGGTTTAGCAGAATTAGTTTCTGTTCCAGAGCAAAATATTTTTGAGGTACCAAAAGGTTTAAATATGAAAGAAGCTGCGTTGGCTGAACCTACTGCTGTTGCTTTACATGCAGTTTTATTAGCTGAGACAAATTTAAAAAAACCTTTATCAGAGTGTAAGATTTTAATTCAAGGTGCGGGGGCTATAGGTTTGCTTTGTGGTCTAGTACTTAATAAAGAGAAAAATTCCAGAAATATAATTATGTCTGATCCTAATAAAAAAAGATTAGACGAATGTGGAAAATATTTAAAAGCAAGTTTTGTTTCACCAGATGATAAATCTATAAAAGAAAATCATTTTGACTTAATATTAGAGTCTGTGGGGCTAGAAATAACTCGTCATCAAGCGATAAATTCTATAGCACCTGGAGGAACTATAGTTCATATTGGTTTAACTCAACCCTCTGGATCTTTTAATTTTAAAAAACTTACAATCCAAGAAGTAACATTAGTTGGAACCTATTGTTACACAAATGATGACTTTAAAAATAGTTTAGTAATTTTAAAAGACAAAACATTAGGTGATTTAGGTTGGATAGACTACCGAGATCTTAAAAAAGGTTCAGATGCATTTCAAGAAATCCATAATGGCACTTGTGTTGCACCGAAAATCATTCTTATTCCTTAGTTCTTCCTCTAGTTGTAGACAAATTGCATACCTGAAATAATATTTTAACATAGTTAATATACGTAAATATTATTTAGATTTAATTATGAAAAAAATTATTACATTATTCTATTTGTTTTTGTTCTCAGCAGCAAATGCTGCAGGGCATTTAAGTGAAAAAGATAAAAAAGCTACTTTAAAATGTACAGGGCTTTATTATGCTAACAGCATGATACCCCAAGGAACTTTAGAATTAGACAAAATTGTTTTTTCAATTGCAGCTAAAAAATATTTAACATCATATTTAATTACAGAGGGTATGAAAGAAGATTTTATAAATAAAGAACTAAATAAATCTGTAGATGAACTTTATGGCAAACCCTATAATGAAAAACAAACAGGTGATTGTACAAAATATATTTATAAATTAATTCCAAAATCAAAAGCTGAAATTGATAAGTTAGTTAAATCAGGAATTTATTAATATGAGTGGATATGTAATAGCTAACATAGATGTAAAAAATCCTGAAGCTTACAAAGAATATGTTGGGAAAGTAGTGCCTACAGTTCAAAAATTTGGAGGAGAATACCTTGTACGCGCTGGGGAGTACAAAATTATAGATGGTGAGTGGAAATATCCTAGAACGGTAGTAATTAAATTTCCAACTTATGAAAAAGCTTTAGAGTGGTATGACTCTGAGGAATATAAACCAGTAAAACCAATTCGATTAGCAAACTCAGTTGCTAATGGAATAATAATTAAAGGAGTATAAAAATATGATAGATAAATTTGGAAACGCATTTTATTTAATTATTTACTTAGCACATTTTATTATAGTTGGTAGCTACGCTTACCAGTTGGTCTTTGATACTAAAAAATTTCTTAAGGGTAGAGGGGTAGATAAAACTGCTACTTTAATCACAAGATTTGCAGGTTCATTCATGATTGCTACTGTTTTAATGGCAATATATATCGCCTTTATCAGATCAGGCGGTGTAGAAGCTACTTGGGCCTTCTTTAACTTAGTCTTCATAATGAATGTTTCAATATTGGTTGTAAATTTTTACACATTAAAAATTGATAAAACAGGTTTAACAAAAAAAACTAGAAATGATGGAATTTACGCTCCACTTATTCTTGTTATTATCAGTGCTATTCTTTGTTACGGTTTAGCTGATAAAATTTACGTTTAAGGAGGAAAATGGCAAAGTTTATAAATATTGTTAGATGCAAAGTAAAATCATCTAGTAGAGAAGAATATTTAAAAAAAATTGATGAGCGGCCAAAGTTCGATGGGCAGATTTCAGCAAAGTACGTTGAAACTAAACCTAACGAATTTTTTATGATTGGTGAATGGAATTCTGAAGATGACATTGCTAAAGCAAGACCAAAAATGATTGAATTTTTGGACTCACTTCGGCACACTTTAGAAGAACTGTCATCAGATTTAGGAGTAACTGATCCTCATTCTGGTACAGTTGTAATCGAGAAATAGGAAAGGGGTAACAATGGCAAAATTTTATACACTTGGATGTTACACAGCTAAAGGTCTTGGGGGATTTGTAACTAATCCATCTACAGACAGAAAAGCTGCTACATCTGCACTTGCTGCTTCTGTGGGAGCTAAAGTAACTCAATACTCAGGCCTAAGAGGAAAATATGATTTTATGGCAGTGATTGAGGGAACTTTTGAACAAGCTGCTGCAGCTGCAATGGTTGCTGTTTCTAGTGGTGCTGTTTCAGATTTTACAATTTTAGAAGATGTAGATCTTAATGAAATAGCTAAAACTGCTCAGAAAATGGCTTCATCATACAAAGAGCCTGGAAAATAATTATTTTCTGTAGCTAATACATTTTAAGGTATCAGTGAATTTTATTTGATCTTTATATTTAGATTTTATTTCACTGATACCAAATTTAATTTCTTTATTACTCATATTTAATAAGCATGAAATGTATCTCTCTTTGATCATTCTTAAGTATTTTTGTTTAGAGATATTTACTTTAAAGTTAAAGTTTGTGTAGCTTATTTCTTTTAAGTTTTTTTTGATAATCTTAAATAAAACTTCATCTCTTTTTAAACTTTTTTCTAAATTTTTTCTCATTTTTTCAAAACAAGGTATTTTATTATTATTTGTTTTTAGTGAAAAAATTAATATTTTACCTTTATTATTTAAACTTTTTTTAGCAAGATTTAGAAGATGATTTAAATTTGATTTTGAAAAAAAATGAATAGTTTGTTTAATTAAAATTAGATCGTATTTTTCTTTTTTCTTTAAATATTTTAAGGCACCAATTTTCTTAAATACAATATTCTTTTTAACATCCTTATTTGCAACAATATCAATCCCTATGGGTTTATTTCTAAATTTATATTTCTTTTGAAGGGCACTAATAATATTTGCTCTTCCACATCCAATGTCCAATATTTTTGAATTTTTATCTAAATTAATTTTTTTTTTAAGAAATCTATTAAATTGAGAGATATACGATTTAGATGATAACCAGGTTTTATTATCCCAGTTTTTAAGTTTTTTCATTTAGTTATTTTTAACAGGTTTATAAAAAAGATCTGGTTCTAATTGCAAATAAACAAGACTATACCAATCATAGTGTGCATCAGTGGAATGAACAGTGATAATTTTGTTCTTATTAAAATCAATTACTACTTGTTGACCTGCAAAACCATCCATCATTAATATTGGTCTTTCTTTAATCCCAATAGGGTCAAAGTGAAACTGACCTCCATAACTTTGTGTTGCAGCATGATTACCGATAAACTTACTATATTTATCTTTTTTCTTATCGACTCTATTCTCGTAGATTGTTTTTAAGTATTTGCCAACACAAGTGTCATTTTTCCAATGATCCATTACTAGTTTAGCTATTCTCAAAAAGTCATATCTTTGTGCATAAAAAGAATATCTACCGTATTCTCCTTTTTTTCTGTTACTAAATTTGTGTTTTTCCAAAGACTTTCCAAAATAAACACTTTTTGCAACTTTTGCGTCCTCAACAAATATCTTATGTAGTAATTTTTCCCAATCATCATCAGTTTTATAAATAACATAATTCATAATTACATTAGTAGTCATGGCACTATAGTTGTAATGATTGCCAGGAGTATAACCAGTTTTACCTTCAAAGTATCTTTTCAATATAGATTTAATAGGTGTTGAATTAACATTAGTTCCTTTACCGTTAATTCTGTTATCTTTCCTATAAAATCTTTGACCAACAATGGGTTCATCACCTGCTTGCATGTTAAGTAGGTTTAATAATTTTTGATCTTTATATAAAGTATTAGCAACAGTTGGGTAATTGATATTATCAAAAACTGAATTAATATAACCATCACATACAGCATAACCAGTAACAAGGCTTACCAAGCTTTTTCCTACAGAATGTGAAGGATAATATCCTCCTCTGTATTTACTTTTTCTATTTTGATCAACTAAAATTTTATCATTTTCAAATAAGATGTAACTTACTAGACCTGTTTTTTTATCATTAAGTTGTTCATCTACTTTTTTAGATAAATCGTTTTTTTGCAAATTAATCTCAAACTCGTAGGTGTCGTTTTTATTATCACCTATTTTGTATTTGTGCATACAATCAAAACAGTATTTTTCATTAGCATGGTGAGCTAATGCAAGTGAATAACTTGTATTTATTAAAAGTATGCTTAAAATTAAATTCGATAAAAGTCTTTTCATTAAAGCGCAACAACAGCAGCAGCCATAGAGGCAAGTCTTGCTTGAGTATCATCAGCTCTACTCGTTATTACCACAGGGACTTTTCCACCAACTACTACGCCGGCTGCACAAGCTCCCATAAAAAAAATCATCATTTTTACTAAAGCATTTCCAGTTTCTACATTAGGAACTAATAATATGTCGGTATTACCAGCAACTACATTTTTAATTCCTTTAATTTGAGCAGCTTTTTCAGAAACAGAATTATCAAATGCCATTGGTCCAAATACTTCTGCATTCAAACCTTCTTCTTTTGCTCTTTTGGTTAGTTCATTTGCTTCTAAAGAACTAGGCATACTGTCTAAAATCTCCTCAGTTGCTGATAGCACTGATACTTTAGGTTTTCCAATTCCTATCCTATTCGCAAAATCTATCGAATTTTTTAATATATGCATTTTAGTTTCTAATTTTGGCAATACATTTAAGGCCCCATCAGTAATGATAAATGGTTTATCATTTTTTTCTAAAGTCATATGCCAAATATGACTAAGTCTTTTTTTTCCTATTAAATTCAAATCTCTTTTTAAAACAGCTTTCATAAGTACGTCTGTATGAATATGTCCTTTTACAATAATTTTAACTTTATCTTCACTTGCAAGTTTTGCTGCAATTGGTGCGGTACTATTTTCATCTGGTTCATTTATTATTTCGTATTTAGAAATATCCCAGTTTAATTGTTTAGCATTTTTCTCAATAATTGATTTGTCTCCAATAAAAACTGGTATGATTAAATTTGCATCTACGGCTTGTTTTGCAGACTCTATTGAAACAGGCTTTACTGCATTAACTATTACTGCTTTTGCTGGTCCTTTTGTTTTAGCTATCTTAAGCAAATTTTCAGGGCAAATAATATCTTTTGTACTAAGCATTTAATTCATCCATTTCTTTTAAAATTTTAGCAGGAATAGATATATCTTTATTTAAATTCTTTTTATACGTCTTATTTTTTCTCTCACCTGGATACAAAATATTTGAAAATCCTTTTGCTTTTGGAAGTTTTTTGACTAACTTTATGTTTTTCTTTATTTCTTTGATAAACTTACTTCCAATAAAAATTTTTGGATTAATAGTAATAAATAAATGACCCATATTCTGAGGCCCAGAAAAATCATCAAAAGGATCCTTTGTTTTTCCTCCATGGCTACTGCCAGTAAAAACGCCACTTAGAATATCTACCATCCAAGCTAAACCAGAACCTTTAAAACCTGCGATAGGTAATTGAGTTCCTCTAAGAGCTTCTTTGGCATTTGTAGTTATCCTTCCTTGTTTGTTGAGTGCAACACCATAAGGAATTTTTAAACCTAACTTATCTGCTCTTCTTATAGCACCTCTGTTAATCATTGATGTTGAGGCATCAAAAATAAAAGGAACTCCTCCTGTTGGAACCCCAAAGCAAATAGGGTTAGTGCCAAAGAGAGATTTTTTTGCTCCATGAGGCGCTAAGGCAGCAGGTGCATTTGTGAAACAAAAAACCATTAATTTATTATTGACTGCTTGTTCAGCATAAAAACTTGAGAGTCCATAGTGTCCACTTTTTTTTATAGCAACTAAACCTATTCCAGTTTTTTTAGCATTTTTAATTGCTTGTTTAATACCTACGTCAGCACTTACGAAACCAATACTATTATCAGCATCTATGTATGAAGCAGAAGAACTTATCTTTTTTATTTTGATTTTTGGTTTAGGATTAATTACTTTTGCTTTAATTCTATCACAATACATTTTTAATCTAGCCAAACCATGACCTTTTGCATCTAATATTTCTGCTTTTACTAAATAGTTAGAACAAATTTCAGCGTGATTTTTTGAGAGCTTATGTTTTAAAAATATTTGTTTAAGTTTTGATTTTAAAAGACTTTTTTTCACTTAAATTTTTTATTTCCTTTAGCTTCCCAAAAATTTGTTCTCTGTTCTGGGTTCTCAACTAGACTTTTACACATCATGCCATACTCTTTAGCAAGAGAAGAAAAATCTTTTTTAGCTAATTCCACAAATTTATTCACTTTATCTTTTGTCATTTGAGACATTACTTCTGGATTTAGTCCCATTATTTCCCCAAGATCATAGTTATATTTTAAAGACACATCCGCACTATTTTCTAAGCTATCAATAATATTTTTATCTTTTCCCGCATCTTTAAAACTTTGGGCGGCAACTTTATAAAAACTGTAACAATTAACGTAATCTCTTTGAATATTTTCCATAACATACTTTGCAACTTTTTTTTCTTTTGCGTTTTCATTCGCATTTAAAGAGAAAGGGATTATTATAAGAATAGTCAGTATTATTTTTTTCATCTATATTTTTTCATCGAAGCTTCAGCTAAAATCAAGTTGGGATCCATAAATGTTTTTGAAAGCTTAGCTTTCTTAAATGATTTATATGCAAAAATTGCAATTGGCAACTCTGTACAGCCCAAAATGATTTTTTTACATTTCTTTTTAATCAGATAATTTACCGCTGGCTTTATAGCCCTCTCAGCTTCCTTGGTTTTACCCATTTTAACAAGCTTTATAGATTTATTAACGCTTCTTTGTTGTAATGTTGTATTAGGTGAAATTAATAAAAAGTTTTTATTAAAGTAATGACTATATACACCTGTTTTTATTGTTGCTTCAGTTGCTAATAGGCCAATTTTAGAATTTCTTTTTAAATTTTTTTTTGCATTCGCGTATACAATTTCTGGCATATTTAAAATTGGTATTTTTATTTTCTTTTTGAGATCTTTGTACCAATAGTGTGCGGTATTACATGGAATTGATATAAACTTACATTTGTTTTTCTGTAAAAACTTACATCCCTCTATAAGGCTTTTTAAAACTTTATTATACTTTTTAAGATTTTGTTTTCGATCTGGAATGTTCGATTTATTGTATAAAACAAATAAAGGATATTTTTGATCTGCCTTTCCTCTATTTAATTTTGCAAGCTTAGAGCAAAAATCTAATCCTGCCTGTGTGCCCATGCCACCAAGTATTCCAATCATAAATTTAAAAATGGATTAACCTTTTCCTCGCCAAGGTATTGTTTTGTCTATTATCTTTCTAATTGTGATATCAAAAATTAATCCCAACATTCCCATAATAAATATCGTTATCCATATTACTTCATATTGGAAATATTTTTTCGCGACATTTTCTACGAAACCAACACCGGTAGTCCCAGCTAAAAATTCTGCTGCAACTAATGTTCCCCAACACATTCCTGTTGCAACTCTAATTCCTGTTAATATTTCTGGCAAGGAATTAGGAAAAATAACGTGTCTTAATATTTGCCATTTAGATGCTCCTAGAGAGTGTGCAGCATGAATTTTTGATAATTGAGTTCCCGAGGCACCAGCTCGAGCTGAAATTATCATAATTGATAATGACACCATAAATAATAAAAATACTTTTCCAAGATTGTCTATTCCAAGAACTGAAATAACTAATGGCGCCCATGCTAATGGTGGAACAGGTCTGTATAGTTCAATTAAAGGATCAAAAAATCCTTTAGCAAATCTATTTAATCCCATGAATAATCCTAATGGAACTCCAACTATAATTCCGGCCACTAAACCAAGGAACACTCTTAAAAATGAATCCCATATATGACCAGTAGGAATCGGAATTTTAAATAAATTAAAGTCTCCTGTTACAAAACTTAAAACTTTACTTTTAAAATTTGGTTTAACTTCACCCTGTTCATTATGAATTGGGTACTCTCCAGGTAAAATATCTGCAAACCAATCAGGTATTAAAAAACCTATAATCTTACTAACATCCATCATCTCATACCAGATTAATGGAATTTGTTTATAGCCGACATTTGGGTTTAACATTAACGTAAATTTATTAAGAGTATCTGATGGTTTTGGAAGCCATCTACCTGAGCCTTGTTCAGAACAACTTGGACCACTTGAAATGATCGTACCTGAAGGAAACAAAAGAAGATCTACCCATCTAAGACTGCCTTGTTCTTTTTTTTGTACGTTATCAAAATTGATTATTGATGCCTGCATATCATTTAGAGTATTAGGTGGAAATATACTTGCGTATTCAATTCTACGAGCAATTTTAAGAATATCTTTTGCCAATGAAGAGGAAATTTCCTCAGAGGCACTTAAACTTTTTCTATAATCTTTTATTTCTTTTTTTAGTTTTTCTAAGGCAGAAGTATATTGTTCGTTATGATTTTTAAGTTCAAAGAATTCATCGCTAATTAAATTTAATTCTGTAGCTGCTGCTTGGAATTTTAAACCTCGCTTTGTTTTTGGAATAAAGGGAATTTCGATTGTATTTTCAATTGAGGTGCTTGATGCTTTCCAAGGGCCCTCTTCATTAGCAGCTTCAATTCTTTTTAATTCTTGTTCAGCACTCTCATTTGGATAATCACTTCTTTTAAAATTCTCAGTTAAATTTATAATTTTTTCATTAATTAATTTGATTTGTTCTCTAGTGTCGTTACTTAAAAGCTGTTCATTTGTAAGCAATGGTATTGTGTTTTTAGTTTGAGAGACAAAATTAATTAACTTACTTTTATCCTGATTTTTGATACCTGATTTTTCTATTTCAATTGAGATTTTATCTAAATTTTCTGACTCAGTTTCTATAACCGATGTACTTTTAAGTTGACGTTCATCAATTGGAAATAAATATTTAAGTGAAAGAAGAGACTCATTTACTTTACCAACTTGGCAAAGTTCATTTGCTGACTTTGGAAAAAAAGACTTAGCTATATCCCATGAATAATAAAGCCAAACTAATAAAAGAAAACTGCTTCCTACAATTACCCAATGAATACCTCCTTTAGCTCTTTCAGGATTTCCAAAAACAGCATCGACTTTTTCAGTTCTAATTAATTTTCTGCCATATAAAACACACCCTACAATGGCGAAGAAAAATAAAAATGTTAAAAAACCTGTTATCATTTAAATTTCTTTTCCCATTATTTCTTCTTCCATGTCCCATATCATCGAGAGAATTTCTTCTCTTTTAGAGACGAACTCTTTATTGTTTTTAATATCTCTCAAGTCTTCTTTAAGACCCATAGATGCGAAAGGTAATTTATATTCTTTATGTATTCTTCCTGGTCTTGGTGCCATAACATAAACTTTTTCTCCAAGTAATAGCGCTTCTTCAACAGAGTGAGTTATAAGAATAATTGTTTTTCCAGTTTCTTTCCAAATTTTAAGAACTAAAGATTGCATTTTTTCTCTTGTTAAAGCATCTAAAGCTCCTAAAGGTTCATCCATCAATATTAATTCTGGATCATTAATCAAACATCTTGCTAAAGCTACTCTTTGTTGCATTCCTCCTGACAATTGATAAGTCGGAGTGTTACCAAAACCTTTTAATCCAACTATATCTAACCATTCATCAACCTTTTTTTGAGTTTGCGCAGCATCTTCTTCTTTCATTCTCAAACCAAAATTTACATTCTCAGCAACAGTTAACCATTCAAACAAAGCGCCCTGTTGGAAAACCATTCCTCTATCAACACCTGGTCCATTAATTTCTTTATTATTAAGAGTAATTTTTCCTGAAGTTGGCCTAATGAAACCTGCTGTAATATTTAATAACGTTGTTTTTCCGCAACCTGAAGGTCCAAGTACAGTAAGTAACTCTCCTTTTTTAATTTGAAAATTTAAATCTTTAAGAGCATGAACAGTTTCTCCCTTAGGAGTTTTAAAAATCATATTTAAGTTTTGAGAAATTAGATCGCTCATAAAAGAACTATATTAGATATTTTGATAAAAAAATAGGCACCAATAATATTCATTGGTGCCTATAATTTTACTTTCAAGAACTACGGTAAAAACTTAGTAGTTACTGTACCTCTTGGAGTGTCAAAACCTTTTAAAAATTTAGCAAGGTTTCCACTCTTCATAGATTTTTTTGTTTCTTTTGGCGTTAAGAATTTGAAGCCACTTAAAGTGTCTTTCATATCAGCTACTTTCATTTCTGACTCTTTAGACATAGCTTTCATATCACTTCCACCTTTTCTGTATCTCTCATTTGCTTCATGAGTTAATTCTACGAAAGATTTCAACATACCTGGATTTTCTTTCATAAATTTATTCGTTACAGAAACGATATCTATTCCCATGATACCTCCAGCACGAGCTTCATCAACTGTTAGAAGTCTTGTTCCAACAGATGTAGCAGATTTAATAGAGTTACCTCCAAATAAACATGCCATTACAACATCGCCACTAACTAAAGCAGCAGCACCTTCTTCAGGGTCCATTGCAATTATTTCCATTTTTTTTCTATCAGCACCAACAATTTTCATACTTTCTGTGAAAACGTATTCAGCCATTGTTCCTAGAGGAACTGCAACTTTCTTACCTTCGAGTTCAGAAGCATTAGCTTTTGTAATTCCAGATTTTTTAGAAGTAACACACGTTGTTCCTCCCATTCCGTATTCCATTGCAACGTCTACTAAACTAATAGGTGCTTTTGCCTTAACAGCATTGATGTAAGGCATTAAACCTTGTGAGTAAGATATATCGATATCTCCTGCTAACATAGCATCAGTCATTGCTACACCGTTTGTGAAATTAGTCCACTTAACCGGTACACCAAGTGCTTTTGAATATGCTTTTTTATTCATGTCCTCAAGATTTGGAGATGGCCATTCCAAAAAGTACGCTACTCTTACTTCTTTAGCAGCTGAGTTAGCTACTGTTGCAGTTAGAGTAAACGCAAATAAAATCCCAAGAACTGTGCTTATTATTTTTTTCATAGTTCTCCCATATGGTTTGTTTAATAATAAGATTTAAAATTAAATTGATTAAGAAGTAAATAGTTGATTAGTTATGTAAGGCCAAATTGATTTTACAACTAAAGATTGTATGTTATAATTCTTGTCAAACTATAACAATAGTCTACAAGTTGAACTATGAGCGCTTCTAACAGAACTAATATACCTAATTCTTTAAATGAGCACTGGATGCCATTTACAGATAATAAAACTTTTAAAAAAAATCCGAGATTAATTACTGACGCAAAAGGAGTTTATTTAACCAATCATCAAGGTAAAAAAATGATAGATGCAAGCTCTGGATTATTTTGCAATCCTCTCGGTCACGGAAGAAAAGAAATTACTGAAGCTGTTTCAAAACAATTAGATAAATTAGATTATTGCCAACCATTCAACCAAGGTTATGGAGGATCGTTTGAGCTTGCAACAAGAATAGCCAAGAAAACTCCTGAAGGAATTAATAGAATTTTTTATACAATTTGTGGATCTACTGCAGTAGAGACAGCAATTAAAATTGCTATTGCTTATCATAGAGCAAAAGGTGATTCAAAAAGATTTAGATTTGTTGGTCGTGAAAGAGGTTATCACGGCATGAATATTGGAGCGACTACCGTTGGAGGAATGATAAATAATGTGAAAACTTTCGCAAGTGTTTTAATGCCAGGTGTTCAACATATGAGACATACTCATTTACCTGACCATAAATTTGTAAAAGGTCAACCTAACACTGGTGTTGAAATGGCCGAAGATTTAGAGCGAATAGCTATGAATTTTGGAGGAGAAAATATTGCAGCCTGTATAGTTGAACCTATTGCAGGATCAACAGGAACTTTGGTTCCACCAAAAGGTTATTTAAAAAGAATAAGAGAAATTTGTGACAAGCACGGCATATTATTAATTTTTGATGAAGTAATAACTGGTTGGGGTAGAACTGGTTCCGCATTTGCTTCACAAGAGTTTGGTGTAACACCTGATATGATTACAATGGCTAAAGCTACAACAAATGGTGTTATTCCAATGGGAGTTGTTGCAGTTAAAGAAGAAATGTATGATGCTGTATTAGACTCTTCTAAAAATCCAGAAGGTACACCAGAATTATTTCATGGTTATACATATTCTGGTATTCCAGCAGCTGTAGCTGCAGGTTTAGCAGTTCAAGATATATTCGACAAAGAAGATATTTTTAATAGAGCAAAAGAAATGTCACCTTATTTTCAAGACGGATTACACTCTCTAAAAGATCTTAAAGAGATTGTAAGCATTAGAGGTTACGGAATGATGGGTGGAATTGAAATGAGAATGAAAGAAAAGCCTGGAAAGGCTGGTTTTCAAACCTTTAAACACTGCTATGATGCTGGTGTTAATTTCAAAAATACTGGAGATTCATTAATTATAGCCCCTCAATTCATATGTGAGAAAAAGCATATCGATGAAATTATAGAAAAATTAAGAACAGGTATTACTAACTACTCAAAGTCATAAATGATCGTTGGAGTTCCAAAAGAGATAAAGCTTCAAGAGCATAGGATCGGCTTAACACCTGAAAGCGTTAAAGCTTTAGTTGATAGAAATCATGAAGTATTAGTTGAAAATAATGGAGGTTTAGAAGCAGGATTTACTAATGAGGATTACCTTAAAGCTGGAGCTAAAATAATTAACACTCCTGAAGAAATTTTTAAAAAAGCTGAATTAATTGTAAAAGTTAAAGAACCTCAATTAAACGAAGTAAATATGATAAGAGCAGGACAAATAATTTATACTTACTTACATTTAGCTGCAGCAAAAGAATTAACATTAGGTTTAATGAATTCAAAATCAATCTGTATAGCTTACGAAACAGTTACTGATGATGATGGACGTTTACCATTACTTGCCCCCATGAGTGCTGTTGCTGGAAGAATGTCCATTCAAGCAGGAGCTCATTGTTTAGAAAAAAATCAAAAGGGTAGAGGCTTACTCATTGGTGGAGCACCAGGTGTAGAGTCTGCAAACGTTGTAATACTTGGTGGTGGGGTAGTTGGAGAAAATGCTGCAATTATAGCTACAGGCATGAGAGGAAAAGTTTACGTAGTTGATAAATCAAAAAAAAGGTTAGAAGAGCTACACAAACAATTTGGTGACAAAATTATTCCTACAGAAAGCAATAAAACAGATTTAAAAAAACTAATTTCTGAGTGTGATTTATTAGTTGGTGGAGTTTTAATTCCAGGAGCAGAAGCACCTAAGCTAGTAACAAGAGAAATGATAAAATCTATGAAAAGAGGTTCAGTAATAGTCGATGTTGCTATTGATCAAGGAGGATGTGTAGAAACAAGTAAACCTACAACACACGCAAATCCAACTTACATGGTAGATGAAGTTGTTCACTATTGCGTAGCAAATATGCCAGGGGGAGTTCCAAGAACATCTACTATGGCGCTTAATAAAGCAACTTTACCTTTATTATTAAAACTAGCAGACCAGGGTTATAAGAAAACTTTAAAAGAAAATAAAAATTATCTAGCTGGATTGAATGTTTATAGGGGAGAAATTACCCATAAAGGAGTATCCGATGCTTTTAATTTAAAATACACTCCAGCTTTAGAACTATTATAAAAAAGAGTCTTAATCTTTACTCATTTTGGGTCAAGTTTTTTTCTGAAACCCATTTTGCGCTTTAGTTGTATTACAAAGTTCTGAATTTATGATTTAATTAAATTATGAGTACGCCTTATAACCTAGAAAATCAATCTGATCTTGGCAAAAATCAAGCTAGACTTAAAGTTACTGATTTACTTTCTAGATTAAACGAAGAAAAAAAGATTGAGAAAAAAAGAAATTTAGCACTTGGAGTTGCAGCTGTATCTGCGGTTACAGTTTTTGGAATAATTCTTACCATTTAATATTACACTAAAGTTTACCCCGAATATTTTCTTAAAAATAATTTAATATTTTTAAACATATAATTGATTTCAGTTTGTTTGAGGCCTTGATGGCAGCCAATAAGAATACCATTTTTCATTATATTGTTGCTGTTAATAGAGCAGTTTTTAACTTTTTTATATTTTTTCTTTTTCATAATTGGTTGTCTTAAAATATTACCTGTAAAAATTGTTCTAGTTTGAATCCCTTTCTTCTCTAAAAATATTTGCATATCTCTTCTTTTGATCGTAGAGTTTCTTTTTATGATTATCGGATAAGCCAACCAACCTGTCTTGATACCAGGAATTTGAGTCGGTAAATCAAAATATTTTTTATAACCTTTTATAAAATTGTATATTTTTTCAAAATTTTTAATCCTAGTGTAAATATTTTTTTTTAATTTTTTAAGTTGCTCTAAGGCAAAGGCAGCAGAAATTTCAGATGGCAAAAAATTATATCCAAGATCGGAAAAAATATATTTTCCATCGTAAGGGATACCATCAACTTTTTCACTAAATCGTTTTTTGAGACCTTCTGACTCATTAAATATTGCAGAGGATCTACCCCAGCCTCTTAATAGTTTTGCTCTGTCATAAAGTTTTCTATCATTAAAACAAACCATCCCACCAAAACCAGCTCCAGTTATAACATGTGATGCATAAAAACTATTTGTAGAAGCATCTGAGCATCTTCCAAAGTTTTTTCCTCTAAATTTATAACCAATCGTATCTGCAGAATCTTCAATCACTTTCAAATTGTATTTTTTTGCAATGCTGTAAACTGTCCTCCAATTAATTACATTACCAAGTAAATTAGGAAGCATTATAGCAACTGTTCTTTTATTAATAGCTTTTTTTATTTGATTTAAATTTGATAAAAACGAAAATTCATCTACATCTATGAAATGAGGTACGCAACCAATTTGATAAATTGGCGATACGGTAGTTGAAAAAGTCAATGTAGGAGTAATTATTTCTGAACCTTTTTTAAAATCGAAACTTGATAAGGCTAATAAATTTGCAGAAGATCCGGAATTAACCATTAAACCGTACTTTTTTCCAAAAACTTTTGAAATTTTTTTTTCTAAATTCTTTACTGATGGCCCATCGATAAGATTTATTGATTTATTTTTTAATACATCTAGCGATGCGGCTATCTCTTCTTTACCATATACTGCTTTTCCGTAATACACTCTCATAATTAGTATCTGTGAATAGTAGGGTACATACGAAATGTCAAAGGAATCTTTAATGGGTTTATTATTTTATTAGTTTTTTCTGAAAGAAAAAAATTTCCAAGTCTCGCAAATGATAAATATTTTACATTGGTATATTTTTCAAACCAAAACGATGTAAATCTCTCAACCATAAATACTGGCAATCTAGTGTTATTACCTTTTAATAAGTTTTTTTTACTACAATAGTCAAAACATTTTTCAATCCAATGAAACATATCTTCACAGTATGAGATAAAAATATCAGGTTTTGTTATAAACATGTTACATATACTCATTTTATGACCTTTCAGAAATTCTTTAAAATCATTTTTGTTTTTTTCATCAACAAAATCCACACATTTACTTATTGTGTTATCACCATAAATAGATTCGAATTCAGAATTAAGATTTCGTCGGCTTATTATTGTGGGTTGTAGTAAAATTGCATTACATTCAGAAAAAATTTCATTATTAGGATTTAATAGATTTGAATAGAGACTCGAAATATTTGTCTTCTGTTTTGACTCAAAAAGGTCGTTTAACCAGAGACGACGATATTGACAAAAACCAATCCATTCATCTTTTTTAAAATTACTCATATAATTTTTCCATAACCAGTACATGCCACTAGCTTCACCAAAAAATTTATTCAAATGTGAAATATTTTCTCCACTATTTTCTTTTAGCCAATTATTAGGATATTCAAAGTTTCCAAGACCGAATGGAACAATATAATTAGGAAGTTTTTCAATTATCTTAAGATTTTTTACGCTCATGCAAAAAATTTTTAACTTCATTTACTCTAAATATATCATTTAAAATAGGTTTACAATTTTATAACTAACACTTATCTTAGTTATATTTAGTTTATAAAATCATTTTGGCGAGGTAGCTCAGTTGGTTAGAGCACAGGACTCATAAGCCTGGGGTCGGCGGTTCGAATCCGCCCCTCGCTACCATCAAAAAAATTTTTAGCTTATTTTAAGAATTAGTTGATACCATAGTGATATCTTAGAACCACTCTATCACTTATTTTTGGTTTTCCTCCCCTATGAAAACCATTTTCATCAAATATTAAAGCGTCACCAGCTTTTAAAGAATAATCAAATTCACTTGTATCCTCTTTATCTTCAGAAATAAATTTAGTTTGATTTAAAAATTGATCAATTTCGTTATTTTTACCAAGTTCATCCTTAATTGTATTATAATTTTCTGGTTTTAAAATAAAGTTTCTACATTCTTTAAGATATTGAAATCTACCTTGTTTAATTTTTTTTTCGTAGATCATTTTTTTTACTTTATAAACAATTTTGTGCGATTTAGGTATGTAAGCTAAACATCCGTTATCTTTTTCAACATCAGTTAAATAAATAAAAAACTTTAAACTTCTATTATCATGCATATTAGAAAAATTTATCTCATTTTTGTAAGGAGCATCGCAATGCCAATCGATAATATTTTTTTCTGATTTTCTAGCTACATATCCATCAATCATATGTAATTTTTCTTTTTTTTCATAAAATTTTTGAGAAATTAAGCTAAAATTTTTTTCTTTTGATAAATCAATTAATTTTAAACTGTTAAAAAATTTCTTAAATTGAAATTTTAATAATTTAACACATAAACTTTTTACATTTGTTGAAAAATATGTATCTGGGTGATGAAAGTTTTTGTTTACGTCCAAAACAATTTTTTTGATATCTACTACTTGATTTTGGTCAATAAATTTTTCAATTTTTACAAGACCGTTCTCTTTTAATTGTTTTGTTATATTATCTACTGAAAGCATTAATTATGATATATATGTTTGCTCTAAACATTACAAAATTATTCTATTTAAGACAACAAAAAGAGCTTATAGTCTTGCATATTTATGAAAACCATTACTTTTTTCTGTTTAACTTTAAATCCAAATCATGAAGAAAATATTAAAAAATTAACATATATACCTGTTGGTCTCGGAGAAAAAAAATTTTCCAAAAATTGTTTTTCAGACAGAAAAGGGATAAATATTTCTTTCAAAAATCCATTTTATGGAGAATATACATTTCATTATTGGTTATGGAAAAACTATTTAGATCAAATCCAAACTGAGTGGGTAGGTTTTTGCCAATATAGGAAGTTTTTTATCAAAAATAAAATAAGCTCAAATGATTTAAGTTTTAATGATCTTAAAGATCATGTGATCACCGAAATTGATCAACCAAATAATGTCGAGTGTATTTTAGGTGAAAAATTTTCAGTTTCAAACTATAAGTTTTCAAAAATTTTAAAGAGACATTTTTTGCATTTTTTATTTAATCCATCTTTGTTTTTTTATGAAAAAAAAAGGAATCTTAAATTACAATTTGATTTATTTCACGGGAAAGGAAATTTGGATTTAGCTATAAACCTACTCGAAAAAAAAGACAGGGAAAACTTTAAAAATTTTATGTATACTCGAAACTCTTTTAATCCACATAACATGTTTTTATGTAAAAAAAATTTGTTAAAAGAATATTATGAGACAATTTTCCCATGGCTTGAAAAATGTGAAAAAATATTTGGTTTTAAAAATTTAAAAGGCTATGGTTCTCAAAGAATTTACGGTTTCCTAGCCGAAAGATTTCTCTCATATTGGTTTACTACTAAATATAATTATAGAGAAATTCCAATTATTGGCAAAGATTTATCAGATTATAAAAATTTATGATTTACGCAAAATTCTTTAAACGATTGAAGCTTTTTATCTTTTTTTGAAATTTGACATTTTTTTTTAGGCCATTTAATTTTTAGATACTTATCAAGAAGGTTAATTCCACTTTCAAACCTTGGTTTATAATAATTGGATAATTTATAATAAACTATATTTGTTTTTTCGTAGCTGTAATATGCATGTGCAAATCCCCTGGGAATATAGAGACTCAGACAGTTTTTATCTGATAAAATAATTTTAAATGATTTTCCAAAAGTTTTAGAATTTTTTCTTAAGTCAATAACACAATCTAAAATTTTTCCTTTTAAAACATTAACATACTTAGCTTGTTGAAATTTATATTGAAAATGAAATCCTCTGAGTGCATTAGCTTTAGATGTAGTGCAATACTCAAAAACAAAATTATTTACCTTTAAAACTTTGTTATTAAATACCTCTCTGAGACTACCTCTTTTATCATAATTATTTTTTTGTTTGATAATTAGCAAGTCTTTGAATTTAGTTTTAATTATTTTCATTTTTTAATTATCTTATTTATTTTCTTAAGACTCATATCCATTTTTAATGGAAACTCACCTCTTGATTTAATTTTCTTTACTTTTTTATTATATTTTTTCGCAAATTGAAAAATAGTTTGCGACTTACCACCAATATTTATCACACCTTTTTTATTGATAACCTTTATGAAAATCTTAGCAAAATTATCGTGAAAAATAAAATTTGATCGTACGTTACTGAAAGCTGATTTATGCAAGAAAGGCTTTTCTGTCATACAAGCTCTAACTATTAAGGAGTTTTTGTACATTTGAACTGCAGACTCCGCACCTAATTTTGACCAGCCATAATTGTTCCATGGAAGTAAAGGATCTTTTTCTGAATAATTACCTTTTTTTCCTGGGTAAAGATAACTTGTTGAAAAAAAAATTATTTTTATTTTTTTTTCATTACAAATTTTTACTAAATTCGAAGTACCTATTATGTTTAAATCTATACTTTTATTGATGTCTTTATCATGTATTGACATTGGTCTTGATAAGCCTGCCAAATGTAAAACACAGTCAGGCTTAAATCTTTTAAAATTATTTTTTACAGATCTTAATGATAAAATATTTAACTGTTTTTTATTTTTAAAAATAAATTTATATCGACTTTTTATTTTTTTTAATTCTTGAGCAAACCTTCCATTACCACCAGTAACAATTATTTTTTTTACCATTTTATTTTATTAATTTTTTTAAATAATCAGAATAAATACATTTACCGTAAAAATTTATTGCTTCTTGGATTTGTTTTTTACCAATCCAACTATATTTTAAAGCTATTTCCTCCAAACATGCTATCTTCAAACCCTGACGGTTTTCCAAAGATGAAACAAAGGCTGATGTATTATAAAAATCGTCTATTGACCCAGTATCCAGCCAAGCACCTCCACGCCCCAAGAATTCAGCGCTCAATTTTTTTTCTCTTCTATACTTATTTAATAAATCAATTATTTCTAGTTCATTTCTTTTTGATGGTTTTAGTGATTTACTATAATTAATCACTTTATTATCAAAAAAATATAAGCCTGTAACTGCCAGATTTGATTTTGAATTTTTAGGTTTTTCATTTAGCGAAATAATTTTATTTTTTTTGTTTAAAATTGCTACACCGTATAGCTCTGGTTTATTTACGGGATGAAGAACAATTTTGCATCCTGATTTAATTTTGACGCAACTTTTAAGCTTTTTGGTTAAACTTTGACCGTAAAAAAAATTATCACCAAGTATTAAAGCAATATTATCTTTACCAATAAATCTTTCTCCTAAAATAAATGCATCAGGCAAGCCTTTTGGAGTTTGTTGTTCAGCATAATTTATTTTGATACCAAATCTTTTTCCGTGATTAAGTATTTTTTTAAATTGATTAAGTTGACCTTTATTTACAATTATTAGTACTTCTTTTATGCCAGCAAGCATTAAAATAGATAGAGGGTAATAGATTAATGGCTTATCATAAATAGGTAATAACTGTTTATTAACTGCTTTGGTTAAGGGACTCATTCTGGTTCCGTGACCTCCAGCTAAAATAATTCCTTTTTTAATCATTGATTTCCCAACCTTTTAACAAATAATTCCTTTGATATTTTTGAAAAAAAAGCACGATTAGATAAGTACCAGCCAACAGTTTTGGAAATACCATTTGTAATATTAACTTTTGGTTTCCAATTTAATTTTCTTTTTGTTTTATTGCTATTTAAAGCATACCTAAAGTCGTGTCCAGGTCTATCTTTAACAAATTTTATTTTAACTTTTTTGCCAATCTTAATTTTTTTATTACGGAATGATTGTAAAATTTTTTTAATTATAAAAATATTATTACAATTTATTCCAGAACCAATATTATATTTTTCTCCCTTTTTACCTTTAAAGAACAATTTAATTAATGCTTCACAGTGGTCGTCCACATATATCCATTCTCTTGAATTTTTACCTCTTGCATATACGGGGAGAGGTTTATTATTTAATATATTATAAATCATCTTAGGAATTAATTTTTCAGGAAATTGTCTTGGACCGTAATTATTTGAACAATTAGATATAACCGCATCAATCTTATGAGTTCTTACATAAGAGTAAACTAAATGATCTGATGATGCTTTAGAAGCAGAATAAGGAGAACTTGGAATATATGGATATTTTTCATCTGATCTTTTATTTCCAGGCACATCTCCATATACTTCATCTGTTGAAATATGAACAAGTCTTATTTTATTTTTATAAATTTTTAAAGCTTCTAGTAAATTATAAACTCCAAGAATATTATTCTTAATAAAATTAAATGAGTCATCTATTGATCTATCAACATGTGTGTCTGCCGCCAAATTAAAAATCCCATTAGGCTTAAAAGATTTGAGTATTTTTATCAATTCTTTCCTATTGTTAATATCAGTTTTTTTGAATGAATAGTTTTTTTTATCAATGTTCCTAAGGTTATACTTTTGAGCAGAATATGACATGTTATCAATATTCAATACTTTATACTTTTTTTTTAAAAGCAATCTGATTAGGTTGCTGCCGATGAACCCATAACCACCTGTTACAATAAACCTTTTCATTTATAATTATTTATAATATTTATGGTCGTAAGTATACGTTCAATCATAATGAAGGCATTTTTTTGATGCAGATAACAAAAGAGAATTTAACGGTAGTTATAGTGACTATTAAAAGCGAAAAAGTTATTGAAAATTGTTTAAATTCTATTGATCCTAAAGTAAAAAAAATCATAATTGAAAATTCCTCTAATGAAAATTTTATACAAAAATTAAAGAGCAAATATAAAAACATTGAATGTTATATTACTGGAAAAAATTTAGGTATGGGTACAGGTAATAATATTGGGATTAAAAAAAGTACGACAAGATATGTTATGATATTAAATCCAGATACTATTTTAAAAAATGATACCTTAGATCAAATATTTAAAATTTCAAAAATGTTAGATTTTGCTATTTTAAGTCCCATAAGCGATAAAACTAAATATCCAAATTTTAAAATGGACAAAGAAAATATTAATTCAGAAAATGATTTATTCGAAGTCGATCAAGTTGATGGGTATTCAATGGTTTTGGATAAATTAAAATTTAATGAAAAATTTTTTGATGAAAATATTTTTATGTACTTAGAAAATGATGATTTATGTCTGAGGATGAAAAAAAGAGGTGAAAAGATTTATATATTAAAAAATGCGTCTATTAGTCATTTGGGTGCTAAGGCAGTAGATGAAAAATTTAATAGCGAATTAGAATTTTCAAGAAATTGGCATTGGAGCTGGTCTAAATTTTATTATAGAAAAAAACATTACGGTCTTAGCTTAGCCATCATCAAAGGATTTCCAAGTTTTATAAATTCTTGCTTCAAATGTTTAATTTACTTTATACTTAGAGATAGATTCAAATTAAAAATATATTTTTGTAGGGCAGCAGGTTTTTATAATTCATTAATAAATAAAAAATCATGGTATAGACCAAGATTTGATTGATTTGATTTAAGTTAAGATATAATTAAAACACATGGCTAAAAATATAGTTGTCGTTACTGGAGGCTCTGGATTTGTTGGAACAAACTTAATCAAACTATTATTAAATAAAACAAACTATAAGATTATAAGCCTTGACGACTATTCTTCAGGGAACAAATCAAATCATATTAGGAGTTCAAGAGTAAAATATTTAAGGGGAAGTACAGTAAATATTTCAAAGTTTATTAAAAATCCAAGAGCGGTTAAAACAATTTTTCATTTCGGAGAATTTGCAAGAATTTATCAAAGCTTTTTGAAGATGAATGAATGTATAGCTTCAAATTCGGTTGGCTCTAATGCAGTTTTTAATTTTTGTTTGAAAAATAAAATTAAATTAGTTTATTCAGCTACTTCTGCATCACTTGGTAATCAAGGGAAAGATAAAAATCTATCTCCTTACGCTTTTACAAAATCGAAAAATTTAGAATTACTAGAAAATTTAAAAAAATGGTTTAATTTCAAATACGAAGTTATTTATTTTTACAATGTATATGGGCCGCATCAAATATGCAGAGGTGAAATGTCCACAGTAATTGGCATATTTGAAGATTATTACAAAAGAGGGAAACCTTTACCTGTTGTAAAACCAGGTACTCAATCAAGAAGATTTACGCACATAGATGACACTATAAAAATATGTTATTTAGCTTGGAAAAAAAATCTTTGCAGGCACTATAGTATCTCTAATAAAAAATCTTACACACTTTTGGAAGTTGCAAAAATGTTCAAAACAAAAGTAAAATATTTACCAAAAAGACCCGGTGAAAGATATGCCTCTGCGCTCATAAATAAAAATTTATCAAATAAAATGTACAAATATTTTGGAAAAATAAAATTAAGCGATTATGTTTCAGATTTCTTAAATAAAAATAATTAATGGCCAGGAAACTCGATTAAACTCTCAGTTTTATAACCTTTACTTTTAAGTAGATTATTACCAGGCAAATCAAAGAGATTAATAACAAAAATAAAACCAGCAACCTTACCGCCTGATATTTCAATTAATTTAGCTGCAGCTTCAGCTGTGCCGCCAGTAGCTATCAAATCGTCTATAACAAGTATTTTTTCATTTTTTTCAATAGAATCTTTATGAACTTCTATAGTTGCTTTTCCATACTCAAGCTCAAAATCTACAGAGTGTACATCTGCCGGCAGTTTATTTTTCTTTCTTAATAAAATAAAAGGTTTTTTTAAGACATATGAAATTGTTGAGGCAAATACAAAACCCCTCGACTCTATGGCTGCTACTTTGTCAAATTCAATTTTTTCAGCTAATTCAATAATCTTATCATTAGTAAATTTAAAAGCTTCAGCATTTTTAATTAAAGTAGTAATATCTCTAAAAAGAATTCCTTTTTTTGGATAGTCTGGGATTGACCGGATATGTTTTTTTAGGTCCATAATTAACTTCAAGTTTTAGCAAAAAAGCATTAATAATTAAATCATGAAAAAAAGAAAACTTGGGATAATTGGTGGAAGTGGGCTTTATAAAATGGAAGGTTTTGAAAAATCAAAATGGAAGAAAATCAACACTCCATGGGGAAGACCATCTGATGAGATTTTGTTAGCTTCATTTGAAAAAGAAGAGATATGTTTTATTCCTAGACATTCTAGAGGACATAAAATTAATCCCTCAAATATTAACTTCAGAGCAAATATTGATGCAATGAAACAAGTCGGAGTAACAGATATTATATCTGTTTCTGCTGTTGGATCATTAAAAGAAAATTTAGAACCAGGAAAATTTGTAATAATTGACCAATTTATAGACAGAACATTTTCTAGAGTTAAGACATTTTTTGATCAAGAAATAGTTGCCCATGTTTCAATGGCAAAACCAACTAGTGTTGGACTTTCTAATTGTTGTGAGGCCGCACTGAAAAAATTGAATATTGCTCATAAAGTTGGAGGCACCTATTTAGTCATGGAAGGACCTCAATTTTCTACACTAGCAGAGTCAAATTTATATAGGACTTGGGGAGCAGATGTAATCGGCATGACGAATATGCCAGAAGCTAAATTGGCAAGAGAAGCAGAAATTAGGTATTCCACAGTTGCAATGGTAACGGATTATGATTGTTGGCATCCTGATCATGACGAGGTTGATGTAAGCATGGTAATCCAAACTTTAATGAAAAATGCAGCCAATGCACAAAATATGATTAAAGAAATTATTAAGACTTTCAAGAAATTCTCTGTAGACAAAGATCCTGCTAATGATTGCTTAGATGTTGCAATCATAACAGATCCAAAATTAAGATCAAAAAAAACAATAAAGAAATTAAAAAATATCGCTGGAAGAGTTTTAAATAAAAAAAAATAATTTAATGCCGACATATATAGTTCAATTTTCAAATTTTAATCTATCTCAAAAACAAAAAAATTCATTAGCTAATGATATTTCGAATACCCATAGTAAATTTACAGGTGCAAATTCTTTTTTTGCTCAAGTTATATTTCAAAAAAATAAAAAAAATTCTCATTTCATGGGAGGTAAATTAGTGAAGACAAAAGAAATTTTTTTAAACGGTCAAATAAGAGCTGGACGTACCCCAAAAGTTAAAAAACAATTAATTTTAGGGCTTAGAAAAGTATTGATTAAAAATACTAACTTGAAAAAAGACTTTGTCTGGGTGTATTTGGAGGATTTATTACCAGATCAAATGATTGAATATGGAGAAGTATTACCTAAATCAGGGCAAGAAAAAAAATGGTTTAATTCTTTAACTCCAAGCTTGAAAAAAAGATTGAAAAAAATGGAAAAAAGATAATGAAAATAGAAGGGAAGTCTTATAAAACAATCTGGTTTGAAAATAATTCAGTAAAAATTATAGATCAAACAAAACTTCCTCATCAATTTGTAATTAAGGATTTAAAAACAGTAAAAGACTCAATTAATGCAATTAAAACAATGGAGGTAAGAGGTGCTCCGTTAATTGGCGCAACAGCTGCTTATGGTTTAGTTTTATCAATAATTGAGAGTAATGATCTATCTTTTTTAAAAAAATCTAGTGAAGAATTAATTGCCTCTAGACCTACCGCGATTAATCTTAAGTGGGCGGTTGATAGAATGATGAAAAAATTAAATGGTATTAATGCGAAAGATATTTTGAAAATAGCTTTAGATGAAGCAAAGGCTATAAAAGAAGAGGATGAAGGATTTTGTAAAAATATTGGTATAAATGGTCTAAAGATAATAGAAGAAATTGCTAACACAAAAAAAGATACAGTAAATATTTTAACTCATTGTAATGCTGGATGGTTAGCCACAATAGACTGGGGGACTGCAACTTCCCCTATTTATCATGCACATCAAAAAGGAATTAAAGTTCATGTTTGGGTCGACGAAACTAGACCTAGAAATCAAGGAGCTAACTTAACATCTTATGAATTAAATGAAGAAGGAATTTCAAACACTGTAATAACTGATAACGCAGGCGGTATTTTAATGCAAAGAGGACAAGTTGACATGTGCATAGTTGGAACAGATAGGACTTTATCAAATGGTGATGTGTGTAATAAAATTGGAACATATTTAAAAGCGTTATCTGCAAAAGATAACAATGTTCCTTTTTATGTAGCTTTACCAAGCTCAACTATAGACTGGAACATCAAAGATCATAGAAAAATTCCTATCGAGGAAAGAAATTCAGAAGAGCTATCACATGTTGAAGGAATAGATGAAAATAATGAAATAAAAAAAATAAGAATTTACCCACGAAAAAGTAAGTCATTAAATCTAGCTTTTGACGTTACACCTGCAAAACTAGTAACAGGGTTAATCACGGAAAAAGGGATTTGCGAAGCTTCAGAAAAAGGATTGAAAGGTTTATTTAAGTGAGTAAATTAAAAGCTGAGGTAATAAAATATTCCAAAAAATTAAATATAACTAATTTATCCGCTTTAAGATCGGGAAATATTTCTGCGAGAGCAAAAGAAAAAGGAGTTGATGGTTTTTATATAACTCCATCGGGGAGAAAGTATTCTTCTTTAAAACGAAAAGATATTGTCTTTGTATCGCTTAAAGGTGTGTATAATAAAAAAAAGGGTAAACCATCTTCAGAGTGGAGATTTCATCAAGATATTTATGTGAATAAAAAAGAGGCTAAAGCTATAGTTCATGCCCACTCTACTTGTGCTACAGCTGTTTCTACTCATCAGAAAAGCATTCCAGCTTTTCACTACATGGTTGCAGTAGCAGGAGGTGAAGATATTAAGTGTAGTAAATACGCAACTTTTGGAACAAAAAATCTTTCTAGAAATATTATCAAAGCTCTAAAAAATAGAACAGCATGTTTGATCGCTAATCACGGTCAGGTTGCTTTTGGAGAAAATTTAGAAAAGACCTTTGAGCTTGCCCAAGAAATCGAAAATATTTGCCATCAATATATAAATGCCATAAGAATTGGTATACCTAAGATTCTTTCAAAAAAAGAAATGAAAATTGTCTTAGGAAAATTTAAAAATTATAAAAAAGGGTAATTTTTATGATTAAAGTTGGTGAGCACATTACCATAGATTTTCTTGGTGTTAAAAAAGACTATTCACCTGAATTTTACGAAAAAGTTATTTACAAAATAGCAAAAGCTGCAAAAGTTGAAATATTAAATGTAGCCTCCCACAAATTTGAGCCTCAAGGTTTTACATTAGTTGCGCTTCTATCGGAGAGTCATTTTAGTTTTCATACTTTTCCAGAGAGAGGGGTAATTAGTTTTGATTTCTTTACTTGCGGTAAAGTAAATCCAAAAGTTGCTTTAAAAATATTGAGAAATGAAATTGATCATAAAAGAGTAGTTACCAATTCTTTTGATAGAAGTAGTATCGGTCTGTATGATGATATTTATAGTACGCCAGGTCAGAAAAAGTTTTATGTAGTTAAAGATGTGTTAGAAAAATTTACTTCTAAAGTTGGTCAATTCGTAGAAGTTATGGATATCGAAGAGTTTGGTCATGCTTTATTCATCGATCATGAAATTCAAGTAGCAGAAAAAGATGAAAAAATTTATAGCTCAAATTTTTTTAAATCTAGTTATGATTTAAGTAAAAAAAATAATAATGTAGCCATTATTGGAGGAGGGGACGGCGGTGTAGCGCGTGCTTGTTTAGAAAACAATTCAAATTATATTGATTGGTTTGAGCTCGATCCAGAAATAGTAGACGCTTGTTATCGTCATTTGCCTAAGGTTTGCTCTAAAGTAAAAAAGAGTAACAAAATTAAAACTTTCTGGGGAGATGCTTTTAAAAGCATAAAAGAAATTGAAGACTCCAAATATGATAAAATTTTTGTTGATTTAAATGATGATCAATATTGTATAGATCTGGCCAGAAAAAATATGAAGGGCCTTCAAAGAATTCTTAAAAAAGGTGGGGTGATAACAGCACAAGTTGGAAGCTATGATAAAAAACCAAAACAAGTAGACAACTGGTGCAAAGTTTTATCAAAAAGCTTCGGAAATGTGACATTATCAGGTGCTTACATCCCAAGTTTTGACTGTAACTGGAATTTTGCTTCATCTATAATGAAGTAATGTTTCGAGTTTCCTGTATTCAATTAAGATCAAATAATAATATTTTATATAACTTAAAAAAAACAGAAAAACTTATTTCCAAAGCAGTAAAACAAAAGTCTGATTTTATATTAACACCAGAGATATCTTCATTGTTTTCACTAGAAAAAAAAAAGTTACTAAAAGTTTGTAAATCAATGAAAGATGATATTTATCTAAATGGCATAAAAAAATTAGCAAAAAAGTATAAAAAATGGATTTTAATTGGCTCATTAATTATTAAAGTTTCAAAAAATAGATTAGTAAATAGATCAGTGCTTGTTGATAAAACTGGAAAGATAAGAACGTACTATGATAAAATTCACATGTATGATGTTGTGCTTAGTAAAAGAGAAAAGTACTTTGAGTCAAAAACTTTTGCCGCTGGAAAAAAGATAAAGTCTTTTAATCTACCTTGGGGAAAACTTGGTTTATCTATTTGTTACGATTTAAGATTTCCAAATATGTTCAGAAAACTATCAAAAGTTGGATGTGATTATATTTCTATTCCTTCAGCATTTACTGAGACAACTGGAAAAAGACATTGGCATTCTTTATTAAAAGCAAGAGCAATAGAAAATTTCTGTTACGTTTTTGCCCCAGCTCAAGGAGGCACTCATTATAACGGTAGAAAAACTTTTGGGCATTCAATGGTAGTCTCGCCAGACGGTAAAATACTTAAAGAACTTAAAAAGTCAGAGGGTGTTCTAACAGCTTCAATTGATCCTGCTCTTCCTAAAAAATTAAGATCTATAATCCCTAGCTTAAAATCTGAATAATTATTCGTATGATTTTACTTCTTTGATGTTAGAACCAAGTGAAGTATTGATTGCTAATTTAATCTTTGCTCTTTCGTCATTAAATTTATAAACATTTCTTGCAAGCTCTATAAATTTTTCATCAAAAATTTTATTTTTTTCTGCAGCTCTTTTTCCATCTTCAATATCCCATAGTTTAAGATTTATATTCTTTAAATCATTTATATATTTTGAAATAATTCTTTGATCTGGAATAAATTTTTTTACTGTTTCATTTAAAGATGAAAGTTCTCTATTAATATCAATCAATTTTTCTTCATCAGATATTTTAGCTTTTTTGATTTCTAAAATTGAAATCTTATCAAACAATTCACCCGCTGAAATTTCTGCCAATATTTTGTCTATTTTATTGCTCATATTAATATTTGACTATATCACTCTTTAAATATACTCGGAATTAATAATGTCAAATATATTAATAATTAAACATGGTTCGCTTGGGGACTTAATTCAAGCTAATGGAGCAATAAAAGATATTAAAAAATTCTACCCCAATAGGAAAGTTTTTTTGCTTACAACTCAACCTTATTCAATTTTTATGTCCGAGTGTCCTTATTTAGATGGAGTGTTAATTGACAAAAGATTACCTAGATGGAATTTATTCTATTTAAATAATTTAAAAAAAACTTTATCAAAGTATGATTTTAGTAAAGTTTTTGATTTACAGAATTCAAGTCGTACAAAATTTTATAAAAGATTTATAATAAAAAATGTTGAATGGTCATCAACTGAAACAGCATTAGAACCAGGTCAGCGGAAAAGTGATTTTGATAAAGATCCTGTCTTAGAAAGAATAGAAATACAACTAAAAAAAAGTGGCGTTGAGACTGAATTTACTAAAAATATTGATTTAAGCTGGGCAGTTGAAAACACATCTGATTTAGTTAAAAAATATACTAATAGGGAATATATCCTTTTATTTCCTTTTTGTTCTCCAAAACTAAAAAATAAAAAATGGCCTTACTACAAAGAACTAATTCAAAAATTAAAACAAGAATTTAAAAATAAATATTCAGTGCTTCTTGCTCCAGGCCCAAATGAAATTGAAGAAGCCAATAAATTAAATGCTAAAGTTGTTTTAGAGAATAATGAACATGTAACATTGAAAACTTTAGTATCTTTAATATACAGCGCAAAACTTATTATCGCTAATGATACAGGTCCTGCACATATTGCATCTCATTTAGATAAAAAGGGATTAGTTTTATTTGGTAGCCATACTTCAGCAAAAAAAGTGAGCATTGAAAACTTTAATTTTAAAGCTATCTCAGTGAAAAACTTAAACGATTTAGATGTTAATACTGTTCTTAATGAAGCAAAAGCTAAATTAGACTAATATATTTTTTAACTATTTTTTCCCAACTAAAATCTTTTGAAAATTCTAAAGCATTGGCTCCCAGTTCTAAATAGTGATCATTAGCTAGTGTTTTTAATAAAGTTTCATAAATTGCGTTTAAATCATTTCCATTACAAAGATAGCCAGTTTGTCCACTTTTTACAGCATCACTCTCACCACCATAAATTCCACCAATCGATGGTTTTCCATATGAAGCAGCCTCAATATAAGCAATACCAAATCCTTCCACTGATTTTTTGTAAATAACTGAAGGCATCACAAATACATTTGATTGTTCTAACAAAGCAACTTTTTCTTGCTCTGTTGATTTAAATAATAATTCAACATTATTTTCCAAATCAAGTTCTTTTCTTAACCTTAAAAGATTCCCTTTCTCATCACCATCCCCAATTGAAACATATTTTAAATTTGGAAATTTAGGTAAAAGATTTTTTACGGTCATTAAAATATTTTGATGACTTTTTCTTGCATCTAATCTTGAAATAGTAATTAACTTTGGCAAGGCATTACCATATATTTTTTTTGCAAATTTCTTTGCCTCTTCATTTATAGGTAAGGGATAATTGCAACCTGGATTGATTACAGTGACATTTTTAACACCCAACTTCATTGCAAACTCTTTTGTAAATTTTGAATTGGCAATTACATGATCTGCCTTTGCAAGTGCATTTAAAACTCTCTTGTTAAGAGATGATCCCACAGGGTGATTAATTTCTTTTGAGTGAATCAAACAAAAAGATTTAGTTTTCTCTAAAATATTTTTTTCTATATTCTCAATACTTTTCCAATGATCAAAAAAACATGCTCTAATTTCATTTAATAAAAGAAATTCTTTGACAAGGTTTGCCTTTCTATATTTACGAAAAATCTTTAAACCAGAAACTCTTTTTATACTAAGATTTGAAGTTTGATCATAGCTTTCTGACTCATTATGAGATTCTGCAAAAACTTTAACAGGACCATGATTTAGTAATGCATTAGATAGTCCTTCCATTAAGTTTTGCATTCCACCTAGCTCTGGAGGAAAATTTCGTGTTGAAATTAAAAACATTAATTAAACCATTTTATGTTACAGCCCATACTGGGGATTTGTTGATCAGGACCTTTCTGAGTTTGTGCAATCATTTTCATTGCTACTTTTAAGTCACTTTCATCATTATTAGTTGGTTTTAAATCTTTTAACTCTCTAAATCTCCCTCTATATTGAAGTAGCAAATCTTTATTGAAACCAAAAAAGTCAGGCGTGCATACCGCACCATATTTTTTTGCAATTTCTTGTGACTCATCAAATAAATAGTTTATCTCACCAAAATTGTTTTTCTCTGCAAATTTAATCATATTATTAAACGAGTCATCTGGATAATTTTTTGTATCATTAGACATAATAGCTACAGAACTTATTCCATCGTATCTTAGTTCGTTACAATCTTTAGCCAAATCTTTTATAATTGCTTGTACGTAGGGACAATGATTACAGATAAACATTATAAGGGTGGCTTTTTCGCCTTTAATATCGTTTAAAGTAATTAATTTATTATTAATTGATTTCAATTTGAAATCCTCAGCTTTTCTTCCAAAATCACAAACCGGGGTTTTAGTTAGAGCCATAATGTATTATAAATTATTTAAAAATACATTACAGCAATATTATGATTTACGATTTTGAAGGGCAAACTCCAAAAATAGATCCAGGCAGTTGGGTTGCACCCAATGCTGTTATTATTGGACGAGTAGAACTTAAAAAGAATTCTAATATTTGGTTCAATACAACTTTAAGAGGAGATCTTGAACCGATCATCATTGGAGAAAATTCAAACATTCAAGATGGAAGCGTTATTCATACTGATCCAGGTTGTCCAACAATTGTTGGAAATGGAGTAACAGTCGGGCACATGGTTATGCTTCATGGCTGTGAAATCGCTGACGATTGTTTGATTGGAATCGGTTCAACAATATTAAATAAAACTAAAATTGGAAAAAATTGCATCATTGGTGCAAACGCTTTGGTTACAGAAAATAAAATTATTCCTGAAAGATCATTAGTTCTTGGTAGTCCTGGTAAAGTTGTAAGACAAGTAACCGATGAAGAAATAGAACACATCAAAGAGAATGCTAGAGATTATGTTAAAAATTTTAAAAAGTATAAAAAATAGTCTCTTAATTCTAATTTTATTTACAAGCACTGCATTAGCGGTAGATAAACCTTCTTCTAAATACGATGGTGCTTATACATATTCTGATTACTGCAGAGGATCAAAAAATAGTAATGCCTATGATGGAAGTCAATTTATTATTCGAGACGGAATAGTAACAAACGATAGAGGAGGAGCTGGTAGATGGAATATTGATGAAAAAAAATCAAAAGTAGATGAAAAAGGTAAAATTTATATTAAGGGTGAAAGACGAGGTAATAAAAGTATCATTACAGGCAACTTAAATAATGATGAAAAAAAATATTCTGTTTATCAATTTAAAAGAAAAGTAGGTGGTAAATCACAGTACTATGGTGACAAACAATACGGGAATTTAAAAATGAAAAGAAAATATAAAGGAGATAGCGACTATGTTCCTTGTGTTATTAATTTTAAAAGAATTGGAGATGTGCCAAAAAAAGTTGTTTCAAAAGACGATAGGAAAGTAACCGAAATAACTATTAATTCAAAAAATACTAATGACGATATAACTTTATTAAACAATGATGGCAAGAACCAAAAGGTAAGAGTGGAACTAAGAAACCTTGAGTCCATTTCTAACGGATTAATAATTGTAGTTCCATCAAGTACTCCAAATATGGATGACGAGCTTTATTACGAAAAGCAAGTAAGCAAACATGGTTATGCAACCGCAATAGTTTATGGCGCAGAACCTAGGTATCAAAAAAAATTTACAGGCTCATATACAAGTTCAATGATTTTATATGACGCTTTAGCAACGATAGATGAAGTATCTAAACAATTTGGCAAACCAAAAGAGGTAATTTTAATTGGCTCTTCAACAGGATCATTAGCTATCTTCAAAGCAGGGTGGCAAGATTTGCGAGATAAATATCCTTCAATGAATTTGATTACTAAGGGATTTATGATTAACGCTGCTTGTCCTGACGTATCTGAAGTTAAGTATAGTAACAAGATTCAAATATATGCAATTAACGGTCAACAAGATGAGTCTACTCCTCCATGGGTATGTAAGAATCTAAAAGATACATCTAAAAACCCAAATTTATATCTTTTAAATTATTCAGGAGGACATCATTTTGAAAGTAGAATGTATCCACCATCAAAATATGATGTTGAAAGTATGCATGCTCTTCCAACATGTTCATTAAATTACACATCTAACCTTCATCAAACTATTAAAAGAAGAGATGGTACTAAAGAATGGAATGGGGAGAAACAAGGTTACAAACAGGATCAGAAAAAATGGTTTGGTAAAAATTGTATAGATAAAGGAACTCTGCAAGGTTATGAAGAGTATGGCGCCAATCAATTCTGGGATGATGTAAAATCAGTTCTTGTAAATAAAAAAGATGCTAAATTCCTAAAAGGTTATACAGAATAAATTAAGGTATTAACCAATTTTTTTTATTATTTTCTAAATCAAAAAAAGCTCTACGGTGTCCTTTTGCAGCTAAGTATAACCATTCTATACTTTTAACTTTACATCTAATAACACAAAAGTTTTTATAACCAGCTTCACTTTCTTCTTTTGTGAAGTCAAAGTTATCAAATTTATTGTCTAGACCTGATGTTGGTTTATCTGACTTAGTTCCTGGTCCATTAGTAACGAGATAACATTTTCTACTTATATGACCTGTTTTTTCCCAAGACTCTTTTGTGACATTATCGTTAAAGTGAACTTTACACTCTGTTTTTAATCTTAGCTGTATTTTTTCTTGTTTGCCGTAAAACAAGATTGAACAGTTTGGATTTTTTTTTACCTTTTCAATTTTTGATGATCTGATGTCACTATGATACTGAACAAAGCTATTTTTTTGATCAGCTTTTCTTAATACAACAACTCTTCCATCTAAATCTTTATCATTACCACAAATAAATACAGGTGTTCTAAATTCAGAAGAGCGATCAGTTACTGCGTTAGTTAAAAGATCCCAAATCTTTTTTTCAATCTCTTTGAAATCTTCGTAGTAACTTACAACTTCTTGTGACACTTATTTTCTAAATCTTTTGATTAAGCTTGAAGTATCCCATCTTTGACCACCCATTTTTTGTACTTCAGCATAATATTCATCAATTATTTTAGTAATAGGTAAGGGCGAATTATTTTTCTTAGCCTCATCCATTGCTATTTTTAAATCTTTTCTCATCCAATCAACAGCAAATCCATAATCAAATTTGTCTTCAATCATTGTTTTGTGTCTATTTTCCATCTGCCAAGACTGAGCAGCACCTTTTGAAATAACTTCAATAACATCATGCATATTTAATCCTGCATTTATTCCAAAGTTAATTGCCTCTGACAAACCTTGAACAAGTCCCGCGATACAAATCTGATTGACCATCTTAGTCAACTGACCGCTTCCAGATGGTCCGAGTAATTTTATTTTTTTACTATAACAATTAATAACTGGCTCTGCTTTTTTAAAAGGAACCTCATCTCCTCCAACCATTACAGTTAAAGTTCCACCTTCAGCTCCAGCTTGGCCACCTGAAATAGGAGCATCTAAAAAATCAAAACCTTTAGCTTTTGCTTCTTTATATAATTCTCTAGCAATATTTGCTGATGCAGTCGTATTATCAATATATATTGAGCTTTTTTTTGCAGTCTTAAATAATCCTTTGTCACCTAAAGTAACTTCTCTTAAATCATTATCGTTTCCAACACATGTAAAAATAAAATCACTATCTTTAGCTGCATCCATAGGAGTATCAGCAACAATACCTTTATATTCTTTTGCCCACTTCTCAGCTTTGGCTTTCGTACGATTATATACGGTTACATTGTGACCAGCTTTTGATATATAACCAGCCATGGGATAACCCATAACACCAAGACCTATGAAAGAAACTTTACAACTCATTAATGATTAACCTCACGTTAAATAAAAAAGTAATAATATTTGGATTTATATTTACATTTTTTTCTAGTTTTGGACAGAGCTTTTTTTTGGGATTGTTTAACGCACCAATAAGAAATGAGTTAGGTATTAGCCATGGACAGTTTGGATCTATTTTTGCTATCGCAACAATTTCCTCTAGTTTAGTATTAATTTGGGTTGGTAAGAAAATTGATGATTATAATTTAATAAATTATTCCATTTTTGTTATTATCTTATTAAGTTTTTCCTCATTTTTTTTTTCAAACATTAACAATATTTTTTTATTATTCGTTGGAATTTTTCTAATGAGATTGTCTGGACAAGGATTAATGGGACATACAGCTTCCACAGCAGTTTCAAGATTTTTTAACAAGAATAGAGGAAAAGCTTTAGGTATAACTTGGTTAGGGCTATCATCATCTGAATTTATTCTTCCGATTTGCATAACTTTATTATTGTCAATTCTGTCATGGGATAAAGTTTGGATTATTATTTCAGTGTTTATAATTATTTTGTTGCCAATAATAAGTTTAAAAACTATAAAAACAATTAATTTAGATTCACGTGAAAGCAATAAATCAAATTCAATTGACGAGAAAATTAAGCACTGGAAAAGAGTTGAAGTAATAAAAGATTATAAATTTTATATAATAGCTGCAAATTTATTAGCTATGCCATGGATCGCTACTGGAATATTTGTTTATCAGTCTTTTATTACAGAATCTAAACTGTGGAGTGACTTTGCTATACCAAAAGCATTCATGGCTTATTCAATAATGTCAATTTTAACGATTTTTCTTGCTGGTTCTATGATTGATAGATTCACGAGCAGAAAAATTATCCCTTTTATGAATATTCCGCTTCTGTTGGCAATGTTTGTATTATATTTTGGAAATTCAGAAATTTACTCTTTCATCTTATTTGGTCTTTTGGGCATTTCTAATGGCTTATCTAATTTACTAGGCTCATCAACTTGGGCTGAAATTTATGGTGTTAAATATATTGGAGGGATTAAAGCTTTAACAACCTCTTTTATGGTTTTTTCTACCGCATTTGGCACTGCAATATTTGGTCTCTTAATAGATAAACAGTTAAGCATCGAGACAATAGCTATTGTTTGCTCAACATATATTATAACAATGTTTATTATTTTAATTGTATTTCGAAAACAAATAGAGCCAATAAAGCTTGTAAATTAAGCTTGATTTATTAAACTCAATTGAATAAATAACGATCACAATGGCAAGAATAACTGTAGAAGATTGTTTAGAAAAAATTGATAATCAATACGATCTAGTTTTATTAGCAAAAGAAAGAACGGTTCAGCTTAATGCTGGCGCTCCAATGCTAGTAGAAGAAGATAATGATAAAAGAACCATTATTGCATTAAGAGAAATTGGTGATGGTAAAATAGAGTCAGATGAACTTGAATCGAGTGCTATCAAAAGACTTCGAAAAGAACCTGATGAAGTGGAGCAACAGGAAGAAACAGAAGAAGAGACTAATGATGATTTTGAAAATTTATATAAAGGTCAAGTCTCAAAAAGCGGAGTAGCGATACTTCCATCAAAAAGAACTAGAAGAATTCCAGAAGTTAAAAAAACTAGTTTGGCTGATGAAGCATTATCAGAATTAAAAGCTGAACAGCCTGAAATTAAAGAAGAAAATTTAGAAAAAGAAGAAGCCCCACTTGAATTAAGTGAGGAAGCTCCTGTAGAAGAAGAAAATAAATAAGAACAAATCATGAAAAAAACTGTTTCAGTTGCACCAATGATGGATTGCACTGATAAACATGAGATATATTTTTTAAGTCTTATCAGTAAAAATATTCATTTATATTCGGAAATGATTGTAGCTAATGCTATAATAAGAGGTGACAGAAATAAATTACTTTCATTCAAAAAAATTTCAAATCCAGTAACATTACAAATTGGCGGCTCAAATCCAGATGAACTTGCGGAGGCCTGTAAAATTTCAGAAGCTTACGGGTATAAAGAAATAAATTTAAACTTAGGTTGTCCTAGTAAAAAAGTTCAAAAAAATAAATTTGGCGCATGTTTAATGCAAGAACCGGATCTTGTAGCTAAATGTATCGAAGCCATGTCTAAAGCCACAAAGTTACCAATAACTATCAAAACAAGAATTGGTTACAATGAGGTTGAAAATTTTGAATTTTTAAAATCTTTTATTCAAACAACTAAAGATGCTGGATCAAAAAAATTTATAATACACGCAAGGAAAGCTTTATTAAAAAAATTAAGCCCGAAAGAAAATTTAAATATTCCACCTCTTAAATATGAATTTGTCTACCGATTGAAAGAGTATTTTAAAGAGGATGAAATAATTATCAATGGCGGAATAAAAACTACTGAAGATATTAAAAATCATTTGTTAAAAGTAGACGGCGCTATGATAGGAAGAGCAATATATCATTCACCATATTTTTTAGCTGACATTGAAAGAGATATTTTTAATAATGAAAATATTCCTACAAGAAGTGATGTTATGGAAAAATTAATTCCATACATTCAAGAAGAAACTTCAAAAGGTGTACAATTAAATCATATCATGAGACACACTGTGGGATTATTTCACGGACAAAATGGTTCTAGAATATGGAAACAATATCTTTCTAAAAATATGTGCATCAGAGATGCTGATCTTCAAAAAGTAAATCATATCATGGACCAGGTTAGAAAAACAAATCCTGTGTCTTTAGAAAGATAATTTTGGATATACTTTTTCAATCCGAAACTCTTTATCTAATTTTCATAATGGTCATCACAGCTATCCCCGCCGGTTTTGCTGCAGGTTTATTTGGTATAGGAGGAGGATTAATTACAGTACCAATCCTTTTTTATATTTTTGGTGCAGCTGGAATAGAACCAGCATATTTAATGCACTTAGCAGTCGGAACTTCATTTGGAATTATAATTCCAACATCAATTGTTTCGGTTTTAACTCACCATCAGCATAAAGCAGTCGATTTTAGCGTGGTCAAAGGATACGGAGTATTTGTCATTATAGGAGTTATACTTGGAACTATTTTAGCTGCCGGCTTAAAAACTAAACCTTTAATATTATTTTTTACAATTGTTGTTTATATTCTTGCATTCTATTTATTATTTTTAAAAGAGAAAGAATCAGATCTTTCAATTAAGATGGGTTTACCTGCTAAAATAATCTCAGGAATAATTACTGGTTTTGTTTCAGCACCTATGGGCATAGGCGGCGCAGTAATGAATGTTCCGATTTTAAAGTTTTTTGGTTATCCAATAAATAAAGCTATAGGAAGTGCAGCTGCTATTGGTTTTATAATAGCTTTGTTTGGTACCATTGGTTTTCTTTTTTCAGGCAACTATTTGAACGCTAATTTACCTTTAAGTATTGGATTTTTAAATGTTCCAGCCTTTTTAATATTTTTCCCAATAACAGCATTTATGGCAAGGTTGGGAGCAAAAGCTAGTCATAGAATTAATAAAAAAAAGATGACAAAATACTTTGGACTTTTTTTAATAATTATCGGTACTAAATTTTTATACGAGTATTTTAATCTTTAAATTTTCTGATCGTATTCACCAATTTTTCCAGTTTCTTGTAATAATTTATCTATAAAATTAAAAATATTTTTCTTTCTCTCATTTGAGGTAGGGCTTTCTGTAACTACAACAAGAGAAGGTTTGTTTGATGAAGCTCTGATTAAACCCCAAGACCCATCTGTTAGAGAAAATCTTACTCCGTTAACTGTTAAAACCTCCGTGATCGATTGATTATCTATTTTAATATTCTGTTTTTTTAAATCTTCAATTTTTTTAACCATTTCCTCTACTACTTTATACTTCACTTCATCCTTGCAGAATGGAGCCATAGTTGGAGATTGATATGTTTTGGGTAACTCATTAATGATTTCGCTCATCTTCTTATTTTGGTTAGTTAATAAATGACAAACTTGTATCGCTGAATTTATTCCATCATCATATCCGTATCCTAAAGGTTGATTAAAAAAGAAATGACCACTTTTTTCAAATCCTGCTAAAGCTTTTTCTAGATTAACTTTTCTTTTTATATGGGAGTGTCCGGTCTTCCAATAAATTGTCTTACAGTTATTTTCTAAAAGAACTTTATCTTTAGCATAGAGACCTGTTGATTTTACATCCACAACGAATTTTGAGTTTTGATGTTTAGATGCTAAGTTTCTAGCAATTAATAATCCTATTTTATCAGAGTATATTTCATTTCCTTTATTATCAATTACCCCACATCTATCACCATCACCATCAAAACCAAAGCCAACATCAGCATTATTATCTTTTACTGCTTTTGATATTGCGTGAAGCATTTCAAGATCTTCAGGGTTTGGGTTATATTTTGGAAAAGACCAGTCTAGATTACAATCTAATTCTACCACTTCGCAACCAATACCTCTTAAGATTTCAGGTGCAAAAACTCCTGCCGTTCCATTACCACAAGCAACAACGGCTTTAATTTTATTTTTGATCTTATTTCTTTTAATTAAATCGTTAGAATAAACGTTTTTAAAATTTTCTATTTTTTTTAATGAACCTTTCCCATTAATAAATTTTTTATTTAAGGTGAAATCTTTTAATTCACTCATTTCTTTAGGAGCATGAGTTAATCCTTTTTTGATACCCATCTTGACTCCTGTCCAACCATTTTCATTGTGACTAGCTGTCACCATTGCGATGCCATCAGAATTTAAATTAAATTGCGCAAAGTAAACAGCAGGAGATAACGATAAGCCAATATCTTCTACATTACAGCCGGTTGAAGTTAAGCCATTAATTAATGCTTTCTTAATATCTTCACTATAAGACCTGTAATCATGACCAACAATTACTCTTGGATTGGATTTATTTGTATGCCTAATTATCTGAGATCCTAATCCTTTTCCTAAATCAGTGATTCCCTCTAAATCGATGTCTTTTTCATATAGCCATCTGGCATCATACTCTCTAAAACCGTTTGGATTGATTTTCATGAACTATAAATACTAAAGAATAACGACTTTTGTTATTAAATGTTTATTAACAAAACTTTCCACTTGCAAAATTATTTAAATGTTCTTATAATGTTCTATTGATTTAGATGTTATATAGTATATTAACTATAATGTAACACAACATATAGTTGTTTTGTTAATAAATCGAGGCAAATAAGTTTAAATATGAATAAAAACGTATCATTGGCAATAAAGAAAGCTGTCGGCAGTATAAGCCATAAGCACCAAAATGATCAAAGAAATAATGGACCTAAAAAGCCAGATTTATTCTCTTTATCAGGTGAAACTGAGCTGTTTCAGAATGATAGAGGTATCACAATTAAGATTGATAGATCTAGGGATGCCAATTTGACTGATTTTGGAAAGGCGACTCTTACCGATCGATATTTAGGTCAAAATGAGAGCTTTCAAGATTTATTTGCAAGAGTGGCTAGCGTATACGCCGATGATAATTTACATGCGCAAAGAATTTATAACTACATAAGTAATTTATGGTTTATGCCCGCTACACCTGTTTTATCAAACGGTGGAACAGAAAGAGGTTTGCCAATCTCATGTTTTTTAAATGAAGCTAACGACAGCTTAGAAGGTATCACAAATCTTTGGGAAGAAAATGTATGGCTTGCAGCAAGAGGCGGAGGTATTGGAAGTTATTGGGGCAACCTAAGATCTATTGGTGAAAAGATTGGTAAAGTTGGAAAAACTTCTGGAATCATACCATTTATTAAAGTCATGGACTCTTTAACTTTAGCCATTAGCCAAGGTTCTTTAAGAAGGGGTTCAGCAGCTTGTTATTTACAGATTGATCATCCTGAAATTGAAGAGTTTATTGAAATGAGAAGACCAACAGGCGGGGATGTAAATAGAAGATCACTTAACTTACATCACGGTGTATTAGTTACCGATGAATTTATGAGAGCTGTTGAAACAGGTGAACAATGGGCTTTAAGAAGTCCTTATGATGGAACGGTTCAATCTACAATACCTGCAAGAAATTTATGGATTAGATTATTAACTGCAAGGATTGAAACAGGTGAACCATATATAGTTTTTATCGACACTGTTAACAGACAAATTCCACAACATCATAAACTTGCTGGTTTAAAAGTTAAAACTTCAAATCTATGTAGTGAAATTACTTTACCTACTGGTCAAGATAATGAGGGAAATCAAAGAACAGCAGTTTGTTGTTTATCATCTTTAAATTTAGATACTTATGATCAATGGAGCGAAGATCCTCAGTTTGTAGAAGATGTAATGAGATTTCTCGATAACGTCATGACTGATTTTATTAATAGAGCACCAGATGAATTTGCACACGCAAAGTATTCGGCAATGAGAGAGCGAAGTGTTGGTCTTGGTGTAATGGGATTACATTCTTATTTCCAGCAGAAAAATATTCCTTTTGGATCAGTTATGAGTAAAGTTTGGAATAAAAAAATATTTAAAAATATTCAAGAGAAAGTTGATGCAGCATCAATTAGTCTTGCCGAAGAAAGAGGAGCTTGCCCTGATGCTGCAGAGTACGGGATCAAAGAAAGATTTTCTAATAAAACTGCAATTGCTCCAACTGCTTCAATTTCAATTATTTGCGGAGGTTCATCACCAGGAATTGAGCCCATTGCAGCTAACAGCTACACGCATAAAACTTTGTCTGGTTCTTTTAACGTTAGAAATAAATATCTTAAGAAAATTCTTGAAAAATATAAAAAAAATACCGATGAAGTTTGGTCAAGTATTACAACTAATCAAGGTTCAGTATCTCACTTAGACTTTTTAACCGCTGAAGAAAAAGACACTTTTAAGACAGCATTTGAAATCGATCAAAGATGGGTTGTGGAATTAGGAGCTGACAGAACTCCTCATATTTCACAAGCTCAATCCGTTAATATATTTATACCTGCAGATATACATAAAAAGGATTTACATAATCTACATTTCCAAGCATGGAAAAAAGGGTTAAAAAGCCTTTATTATTGCAGATCTAAATCTATCCAAAGAGCCGAAAACGTAAACAACGTTTCACAAACTGATGTAACTAAAAATGTTTACTCAAGCGGACAAAAATCAAACAATGAGTCAAATAACTATGAGGAGTGCTTATCATGTCAGTAGCAGAAAAAATTAAGTCTGAAATAATTCAACCAAAAAAGATGGGTTTATTAGTAGAAAATCCAGTTTATAAACCATTTAGATATCCGTGGTGTTATGATGCCTGGTTAACACAACAAAGAATTCACTGGTTACCCGAAGAAGTTCCACTTGGTGATGACGTTAGAGATTGGCAAAAAAATCTTTCAGTAGAAGAAAAAAATTTATTAACTCATATTTTTAGATTTTTTACTCAAGCTGATGTGGAAGTAAATAACTGTTATTTAAGACATTACACAACTGTATTTAAACCAACTGAAGTATTAATGATGATGACAGCATTTGCTGCAATGGAGACAGTTCATATTGCTGCTTATTCTCACCTATTAGATACAATCGGTATGCCAGAAACAGAGTATTCAGCTTTTATGAAATATAAAGAAATGAAAGATAAATATGATTACATGCAAGGCTTTGATGTTAAATCTAAACACAATATAGCAATGACAATGGCTGTATTTTCTGCTTTCACAGAAGGTCTTCAGTTATTTGCGAGCTTTGCTATTTTATTAAATTTCCCTAGGTTTAATAAGATGAAAGGAATGGGCCAGATTGTAACCTGGTCAGTTAGGGATGAAACTCTTCATTGTAATTCAATGATTAGATTATTTAAGGATTTTATAAAAGAAGAGCCACAAATTTGGAACAATAAATTAAAAAATGAAATTTATGATGCTTGTAAAACTATCGTTCATCATGAGGATGCATTTATAGATCTAGCTTTTCAAATGGGACCATTAAAAGGTTTAACAGCTGAAGAAGTAAAACAGTACATAAGGTTTATTGGAAATAGAAGATTAGAGCAATTAGGCTTAGATCCAATTTATGATGTAAAGAAAAACCCTTTAACGTGGTTAGACACAATGCTTAACGGAGTTGAGCATATGAACTTTTTTGAGGGAAGAGCTACTGAGTATTCTAAAGCTTCAACTAAAGGCACATGGGGCGAAGTTTTTGCATAGTTTTTGAATCTTAACTACAAAAGTTATTGGAGAAAGTCTGGATTAAAAGGAAAATGGGGAAACATTTTTCTCGAAAGACTATCAAAACATAATCCAAAAAATGTTTTAGAGATTGGGGTTTTTTGCGGCGTTACTGCAAGAAATATTTGTGATTTTTTGTATAAAAAAAATAATATCAACTTTAGCTATATAGGAGTTGATCTATTTGGAAGTAACAAAGCCCAAAAAAAAGATGAAATTGAGCCTACCTTTTTAAAAAACCAAAAATTTTCAAATCCACTAAAAAATATTTACTATAATTATATTTTAAAAGAAAATTTAAACTCTGTGGCGAGTGTTGAAAAACTTTTAAAAAAATATAGCAAAAATATAAAATTAATAGCGGGTGATACTAATAAAAAATTGAAAGAGATTGATCTCAAGAATATTGACTTTACATTTCTAGATGGAGGTCATAGTTATCAAACTGTAATTAGCGATCTGTCTATTTTATACGAAAACATGAAAGGAAAAAACAAAGTAGTACTTTGCGATGATTATGGAGAAGCTAGCTTTATACATGAAGTAAAAAATGCTATTGATGACTTTTCAAATAGAAATAATATAAAAGTTAAATTGATAGAAAACAGATTTGCAGAATTAATTTTTTAAGTGATTAAAAAAATTATAATAATAATTATTTTTTGGATATTGACAATTTTGTCAACCTCAATATGGACTTTTGAAAATCCTGAAAAGATTGAAAAGATAAAAAGTTATTTTAAAAAAAAACAGGAAGTAAATGTTGAAGTTGTGGAAAGTAAAGTACAAAAATTTTTAGCAAATTCATTTACTGTAGAGGCCAAAGAAGTATTAAAATTAAACGACAAAACAGCTTTCGTAATTTACAATGAAATTAATAATATTTTTGATGAGAAAAAAATAGAAATTTATACTCAGTCTGGAACATTAATCAAAAACTTAAAATCCGAAAAAATCAATCTTCCTAATCATTTTACTATGCAACGTAATGGTGGGATAAAAACAATAATTTCCTATAATAAAAAGAAAATAGCACTAATTTCTTCAAATGAAAAAAATTGTTTTTTTGCCTCTCTATTTTTAATTGAAGATCAAAAAGAATTATTTAGAACTGATTGTTTGCCAGAGAAAGCAAAAAATAATGATTTTAATGGTCTTGGCAGTTCAAATATTCATTTGAAAGACAAAATCCTTTTTGCATTGGGTACGCCAGAAAAACATGCGAGTAAAAATAGTCTTCTAGCTCAACTAGACAGTTCTAAATTTGGTAAAATTTTAGAAATTAAAAAAGATAATTTAAAAAGCGCAATTGAATCTGAAGATGAATTAAAAATAGATATATTTTCCAAAGGCCACAGAGTTCCTCAAGGATTAACTATTTTAGAAAATAAAATATTTAACGTTGAACACGGACCAAAAGGGGGAGATGAATTAAATAATGTTGTTAAAGGAAAAAATTATGGTTGGGCAGAGGTATCCTATGGCACAAATTATTTAGAAGATAATGGCGGTGATGGTTCTTCATTTAAAATCAATCATGAAAAAAACAATTTTGAAGAACCACTTTTTGCTTTTGTGCCCTCTGTTGGAATATCGAATCTAAATAATTGTCCAAAAGTTTTGAAACAATATTATAAAAAAAATTGTTTATTAGCATTATCATTATATGGAAATAATTTAAGAAAAGGTCATTCAATAATTATTTTTTTACTAAATGAAGATTTAAATAAAGTTGTGTCCGTTGAAAAAATTCAGCTTAAAAATTTAATTTTAAGACATTTTGTAACTAATGAAGAAAATGTTCTTTATGAGGATAAAAATGGAAACATCTATGTTTCAGCTGATAAAAAAGGAATATACCGAATAAGTTTTAATAATTTCAGATAGAAAGGCAATATAAGCTAATCTGAAAAAATCATAAGCATATCTTCCATAATTCACTTTTTAGTTGAACTACGGTTACATTCTCAACCTATACATGTTACAAAAATTGGGGAAATTAGGAGGACATATGAAATATTTAAAATATTTAGTATCAATAATTACGGCCATATCTATTAGTAGTGTTGTATCTGCTAATGAGATTAAAATGGGTAAAGCTGATTGGGATACAGGTTATTTCCAGGCTGAGATCTATAAACAAGCTTTGGAGAAGATGGGTTACAAAGTATCTGGCCCAACAGTGATGAAACCACAAGTATTTTATGTTGCGGCTACTGCTGGCGACGTTGACCTTTGGGTTAACGGCTGGTTTGGCACACATGATGGTTATATCTCTGAGTCAAAAGGTAAAGTAAAACCAGTTGGCTATGTAATGAAGGGTGGTGGAGCCCAAGGTTACTTAATCGATAAAAAATCTGCTGATAAATTTGGCATTAAAAGTGTGATGGATATCAAAAAACACGCTAAAGAGTTTGACTCTAATGGTGACGGAAAAGCAGACATGGTTGCTTGCCCTCCAGGCTGGGGATGTGAGAAAGTTATCTCAAAACATTTTGACGAGCTTGGATTAGGTGATTTTATCAATCCCGTAAAGGCAGACTACTCAGCTTCAATGGCAGATGCAGTGTCTAAATACAAAAATGGAAAATCTATTCTATTTTATACGTGGACACCTAACTGGACTGTTGGTGCTTTAAAACTTGGTAAAGATGTAGTTTGGATTGAGGTTCCATACAGTAAAACAAAACCTACTAAGATCGCTAACGCGACAAAGTCTAAAGTAAATTTAGGTTTTGGTGCTGATGATATTAGACCAGCAGCGAATGTAGACTTTCTTAAAGCAAATCCAAAGGTAGAAAAGATGCTTAAAAAAGCTTCTATACCTCTTGGAGATATTGCTGCTCAGAACTTGAAGATGAACAAGGGTGAGAAAAGTGAAAAAGCTATTAAGAAACACGCAGCTGAATGGATAAAAGCTAATCAAAGTACGTTTGATAGTTGGATCAAGTAAGGATCAAGGTTAATTTTAATGAGTTTAAAATTAGCCCCTTCAGATTACGAAATATACATTCCAATTGGTGAATGGATAGAAGGAAATATTAAAGAGTGGCTATTTGAACAAAGGCCACTCTTTAAAAAGATCTCAGCACCAATAGACACAGTTCTAAATAGTTTAGATTCTCTTTTTAATTTTATTCCTTTTCCAATAATTCTTTTAATATTTGTTTTTTTTGCGTATAGGACAAACGGTTTAAAGTTTGCAATCTTTTCTTTTATAAGTTTAGTTTTTATAGATCTAGTCGACCTTTGGTCTGAGAGCATGACCACATTAGCAATGATATTTACTGCAGTTTTATTTTGTATGTTAATTGGTATCCCTTTAGGAATTCTAGCCTCTAGAAGCAATACATTTGAAATTATTTTGCGTCCAGTGTTGGATATTATGCAGACCATACCAAGTTTTGTTTATTTAATACCTGTAGTTATGCTTTTTGGAGTTGGATTAACCCCAGGTGTTGTTGCAACAATTATATTTGCACTTCCGCCAATAATTCGTTTAACCAATTTAGGTATTAGACAAGTTGGTAAAGGATTTAAAGAAGCTGGCTCAAGTTTAGGATTAACAAAGTTTTTAATACTTTTAAAAATTGAAATACCTCTATCTTTAAAAACTATAATGGCTGGCGTTAATCAAACGTTAATGTTAGCTTTATCGATGGTAGTTATTGCAGCTTTAATTGGAGCTGGAGGATTAGGATTAACTGTTTATATTGCTTTAGGTAGATTAGATGTAGGTTCAGCTGTTATTGGTGGAACAGGAATAGTAATATTAGCAATTATATTAGACAGAATAACTCAGAAAATAATTAAAACTCGTTAATTAATCCAAGCATATTAAGAACAAAAACAATCACAAAAAATAAAACAGTCCAACCTAAGAATTGAAGAACAATTGTGAGTTTTGGCCCTTTATCAATACCTTTCCAATTCATGAATGTGTATGTAGTGAAAATAGATAATATTAAAAGGAGAAGAAAATTAGTTAAAGACATTATCTTTGATTTAATAGCATTACTTCTCTAACCTCAGCACCTCTGTATTTGGATAAAGGTCTAATTAGTTTATTTGAAGCATGTTGCTCCATTATATGTGCAGACCAACCTGTAATTCGTGACATTACGAATATAGGTGTGTAGAAATCAATATCTATTCCCATCATGTAATAAGTTGGACCACAAGGGAAGTCGACATTAGGATGAATATTCTTTTTTTCTAACATAACTTTTTCTAAAATTTCATACATTCTTGTATATTTTTCTTTTTTTAAAAGTTTAGCTACTTTAAACATGTAATGTTTCATCGTAGGCACTCTAGAATCTCCTGTTCTATAAACTCTATGACCAAAACCCATAACAACTTTCTTTTTGTTTAATGCATTTTCAATCCAAGCTTTTGCTTTTTCAGGTTTTCCTATTTCTTTCATCATGTGCATTACAGCCTCGTTTGCACCACCATGTAATGGGCCTTTTAAGGAAGCTATAGCCCCTGTGATTGCCCCATGCAGATCTGACAAACTTGAAGTAATTGTTCTTGCAGTAAAAGTAGAAACATTAAAACTATGTTCGGCATATAAAATTAGAGAAATATCAAAGGCTCTTACTATTTCTTTATCTGGCACTTTATTAAACATCATTTTAAAGAAGTTTTCTGAGAAAGATAAATTTTTACTAGGTGAAATTATGCTTTTACCTTTTCTTGATCTAAAATAAGCAGCAACAGCAGTAGGAGTTTTTGCAAATATTCTCATTGCCTTTCTCATATTTGCTTTAGGAGAATTATCCTTCGTATCTTTATCTTCTAGTGCCATTAAACTTACACAGGTTCTAATCACATCCATAGGATGAGCATTTTTTGGCATCTTTTTAATATCACTTAATATTTGCTTTGAAAGTTTTCTTTCAGATCTTTCCTGCTTGATGAATTTTTTAAGCTGATTTTTATTTGGTAGCTCACCATTTAGAACAAGATACGCAACCTCCTCAAAATCACACTTATCACAAAGTTCTTGAACCGTATAACCCCTGTAAGTAAGTGCGCTTAATTCTGGTACAACATGAGATATTGTTGTTTCATCAACAACTATACCAAGCAATCCTTTTTTAATTTCCTCACTCATTATTCATGTCCCTCTGTAGAAAAATCAGTAATTTTTTTATCCGGTGTATTGTATTTCTCATATTCTACTAACTCGTACAACCTTTTTCTAGTCTGCATTTTGTCAATAATATTGTTTTGATGACCATCGTTAAATATTGACTTTAAACCTATTTCCACATTTTGCATTGCTAGACGCTGTGTACTAACAGGATAAATAACAAGGTTATAACCTAAATTTTCCAATTGTTTTTTGTCTAATAATTTTGATTTTCCAAATTCAGTCATATTAGCTAACAAGTATCCCTTTGCTGCTTTTCTAACTTTTTCAAATTCGCTTTCATCTTTCATGGCTTCTGGAAAAATCATATCAGCCCCAGCTTCCTCATAAGCTTTAATTCTGTCTAAAGTTTTATCTAACCCCTCAACTGAATTTGCATCCGTTCTTGCAATAATTAAAAAATTTTTATCTTTCCTTGCTTTTACTGACTCTTGAATTTTTTTTACCATTTCATCTGTAGACACCAATTCTTTATTATCTAAATGGCCACATCTTTTTTCAGCTATTTGATCTTCTAAATGACATCCGGCTAAACCTTTATTTTCAAAAACCTCAATTGTTTTTTTACAACTTCCAAATCCTGTATCTATATCAACTATTGTTGGGAGATCAGTAACTCTTGCTATTTGATTACTCCTATAACTTACTTGCTCTAAAGTTGTTAAACCAATATCAGGTAAACCTAGATCATTTGACATAACTCCACCGGAAACATAAACACCATCAAAACCTATTTCAGCAATTAGCTTAGCACATAAAGGATTATATGCTCCAGGAAATCTAAGTAGTTTTTTTGATTTTAAATTTTTAATTAAATTTGAACGTTTTTCTGAAACTGTTTTTTTAGTAAAATGCATCCGAGAGGATTTATATTAGAGCAAGATCTAAAAATCAAAGATTATTTAAATAGAATAAATAGTCCCGTTAAAACTAATAAAACAGCTAACAAATATTCAATTATTTTTTTTATTTTGATATCAGTTACAAATCTTCTTAACCCACTTCCAAATAAGGCCCATAAACTAATCGTTGGAAAACATATTACTGCAGCAGTAATTGTTACAAATGTAACCCCTATAAAAATATTTTCTTCAGTAGGAAAAAAACCTGAAGCAACTGTAACAGCAATCGACCAAGCTTTTGGATTAATAAATTGAAATAAAGAAGCTTCATAAAATCTTAAAGGTCTACCCGTCTCTTTTTGAATCATGCTAAACGAACCAATCATTTTCCATCCTAAATAAACTAAATAAATAAAGCATAAAATTTTCATATAAAATTGAACTTGAGGATAAAGTAAAAATAAATTTGCTAAACCAAAACAAGTTAAACCTATTTGTAAAATATGGCCTAAGGGAATTCCTATTAAGTGAGGCAATGTTCTAATAAAACCGAACTTCATGCCCGAAGCAGTAAGCATCGCGTTATTAGGACCAGGTGTAAAAAACATTGTAAAATAAAAAGCTGATAATGCTGAGAACAAAGCAAAAGTTATCATAAATATTTCTCTATAATTTTATCAAACCCAATGAAGTCACTTATTAACTCGTCGTGCTTAATTTCCTTTTCAGATTTCTCTGTATATCCATCTTTCACTAATACAAATGGTAAATTAGCATTATGAGCTGAGTCAGCATCAACCTCACTATCTCCAATCATAATTGTTTTTTTTAAATCACCTCCAACGATTTCGACTACATCGGTTAAATGCCGTGGATCAGGTTTATTGAATGGAAAGGTGTCACAACCAGCAACGTATTCAAAGTATTTGTAAATATCTAATTTCTTCAAAAGATCAATTGCTAATTTTTCTTGTTTATTTGTGCACACACCCATTGAAATATTTTTATCTTTTGCCCAATTAAAAAACTCAATTGATCCTTTTAATGGCCGACTTTGACGATCGATATTTTTGGTATAATAATCAAGAAACTCTTTTGTCATTTCTTTTTTAATTTTTTCATCTTTTATTTCTTCTCTAAAAGATCTTTGCATCATCACCCATGCACCTTTACCTGCCAAAGACTTTATATCTGACAATTTTTTTTCAGCATGACCAAATTTTCTCATAACATGATTGTGGGCTGCCATTAAATCTGGAGCAGTATTCACTATTGTACCGTCTAAATCGAAAAGAATTGTATAAATTTGAGTCATTATAAAAGTATTAAAAAGAAATATTTTGTGACTTATTTCAGTTACATTATTAATGTAAAGAAATTTTTAATGAAAAGAAATAATAAATTGAATAAAGCCGAGGCCTACCGCCTTTCTCAAGAAGTTTTGAGAAATAATGCCATAGCCAAAGGCGTAAATTTGATTGCTCCAGAAACAGTTTTTTTATCCAAAGATACGTTATTTGGAAAAAATATTACTGTAGAACCATACGTAGTTTTTGGACCTAAAGTTAAAATTGGTGATAACTCTCATATAAAATCTTTTAGTCATTTAGAAGGTACAAAAATCGAAAGAAATGTTGTTGTTGGTCCTTACGCAAGATTAAGAGAAGGAACAATACTAAAAGATAATACAAAAATTGGGAATTTTGTAGAAACAAAAAAATCTCTTATAAATAAAAATTCAAAAGTAAATCACCTCTCTTATATTGGAGACACCTCAGTAGGTAAAAACTCTAACATTGGCGCAGGAACAATCACTTGTAATTATGATGGTACTAAAAAATCAAAAACAAAAATAGCAGATAATGTTTTTATAGGCTCTAATTCTTCATTAGTTGCACCAGTTAGTATAGGCAAAAACAGTGTTGTTGGTGCAGGATCTGTAATAACAAAAAATGTTAAAAAAAAATCATTAGCACTTACAAGGTCATCACAAATCTCAGTCACAAATTACAAGAGAAAGAAAAAATAATGTGTGGAATTATTGGAATTGCTAGCAACAAACCTGTTTCAATTAATATTATCAACTCTTTAAAAAAGTTAGAATATAGAGGTTATGACTCAGCAGGCCTAGCTACCTTAAGCGATAACTTAATAGATGAGAAAAAATGTTCTGGAAGAGTAGAGGAACTTGAAAAAATTTTGTTCAAAAATCCCTCAAATGGCAATATAGGTATAGGCCATGTAAGATGGGCTACTCATGGAATCCCTAATATTATTAATGCACATCCTCATTCTTCCGAAAAAGTTTCAGTCGTTCATAATGGCATAATAGAAAACTCAGATGAATTAAAAAAGGATCTTGAAGAAAAAGGTTTCAAGTTTAAATCACAAACTGATACTGAAGTTATTACTGTATTAGTTACACAGTTTTTAGAAAATTCAAAACCTTTAGAGTCAGTATTCAAAACCTTAAAAAAATTAAAAGGTAGTTTTGCTTTAGGAATTATATTTAAAAATTTTCCAGACATAATAATTGGTGCGAGGAGAGGTAGCCCACTTGCTGTTGGTTATTCAAACGAAGAAAATTACTTAGGTTCAGATTCTTACGCCCTGAAATCTATGACAAATAAAATTTCTTATTTAGATGATGGTGAATTATGTATGTTATCTAAAAATAACATCGATTTTTACGATGTAAATCAAAAAAAAATAAATAAAAAAATTTATACCGTTTCAGACGATGAAAATACTACAGACAAAGGTGACTATAAAAACTTTATGTCTAAAGAAATTTTTGAGCAATCAAACACTATTAAGAAATGCTTGAGCGAGTATACTGATAGTCTTAAAAAAGATATAAATATTTATAATTTTCCTATTGAACCTAAAAAAATTAACAAGATAATTTTAATTGGTTGTGGAACGGCTTATCATTCTTGTTTAGTAGCAAAATATTGGTTTGAAGAATTAACCTCCATTGACACTGAGATCGATATAGCCTCAGAATTCAGATATAGAAATTTAAAATTTAAAACAAATAATTTATATATTTTTGTTTCTCAATCTGGTGAAACAGCAGATACCGCAGCAGCTCTTGATATTTGTAAAAAAAATAATGTCAAAACTTGCTCAATAGTAAACGTAGTAGAAAGCACTATTGCTAGAAACTCTGATTGGGTATTACCAATTCATGCTGGCCCTGAAATTGGTGTTGCATCAACCAAAGCTTTTTTGGGACAATTAATTGTTCTATATATTTTATCTTTAAAACTTTCTATTGAGAGAGGAGATATTGATAAAAAGAATTATGACACACATGTAGAAAATTTGAAAAAACTTCCTGGCGCGATAAACAGCACCTTAAAACTTGAGAGTGAAATTCAATTAATAGCAAAAGAATTTTTAGATGCTAAAGGTTCAATGTTTTTAGGTAGAGGAAATTCATTCCCAATAGCTCTTGAAGGCGCTTTAAAATTGAAAGAACTTTCTTATTTACATGCGGAGGGATATCCAGCAGGTGAAATGAAACATGGACCATTGGCTTTAATCGAGGAAGGGTTACCAGTAATAGTAATAGCACCTAAGGACAAATATTATGAAAAAACTCTTTCTAATATGCAGGAGGTTATAGCAAGAGGTGGAAAAATATTTTTTATAACAGATAATAATATAAGATTATTAAGCACTAACATAAGATTTAGATTAAGAGTGCCTCGTGTTGATAGCTTCCTATCACCATTGTTGCTTACAATTCCTTTGCAGCTTTTAGCATACCATGTAGCTTCATTAAAAAATTATGATATTGATAAACCAAGAAATTTAGCTAAGTCAGTAACAGTTGAATAAAGTGAAATCAGATTATAAAGCCATGGTATTATCTTGTATTGATCCAAGATTCCAACCTGTTATTTACAATTATTTAAAGAAAAAAAAATTAGTTGGAAAGTATAGTTCTTTTACAATTGCAGGATCAGCTGTTGGTGTTACAGCTTCTAAATTTAAAAGATGGCATAAAACTTTTTGGGATAATTTTGATACCTCCGTAAAATTACACAATATAAGAAAATTAATAGTAATTAATCATAGAGACTGTGGAGCAGCTAAAATTATAAACGGGCAAAAAGAATTTTCTAAAGCAAATGAAACACTAGTACATAGAAATTCTTTTCAAAAAATTAAAAAGATATTTAAGAGAAAATATCCAAAATTAAGGATTGAACTTAAACTTATTTCATTAAATAGCAAAGTAGAAACATTTTAGTAAATTTTGTCTAATATTTTATTGAATATCTCTAATCTTTACTCTATATATATCGCAAGTTGTATATGAAAAAGTGGAATTTAAATAGTTGGAAAAAATTACCTGCTAAACATTTACCTGTTTATCAGGACAAGCAAGAACTTGATTTAGTTTTAAGTAAAATTAAAAAATATCCACCTTTGGTTTTTGCAGGTGAGTCTAGGTCTTTAAAAAAAGCCTTATCAGAAGTTGCTGAAGGTAAAGCATTTTTACTTCAAGGAGGAGATTGTGCAGAAAGTTTTGCAGAGTTTCATCCAGATAACATAAGAGATACTTTTAAAGTTCTTTTACAAATGTCTTTAGTTTTAACAGCATCAGCCTCAGTTCCAGTCGTAAAAGTTGGACGAATTGCTGGACAATTTTCTAAACCTAGAAGTGCGCCCACAGAAAAAAAAGATGGAAAAGAATTGCCAAGTTATTTAGGTGACAATATTAATGGAATGGAATTTACTGAAAAGGCTAGAATTCCAGATGCGAAAAGATTATTTAGAGCATACTCCCAATCAGCTTCTACTTTAAACTTATTGAGAGCTTTTTCACAGGGAGGATTTGCTGACCTTAGACAAGTACATTTATGGAATTTAGGATTTATTAAAGATAAAACTAAAGGTAAATATAAAGAGATTGAAGATAAGATAAGTGATGCACTTGCTTTTATGGAAGCTTGTGGGATAAATTCAGATAACAACAGAAGGTTAAGAACCGTAAATTTTTACACTTCTCATGAAGCTTTACATTTACCATTTGAAGAGTCTATGACTCGTGTAGACTCAACAACAGGTGAGTACCATGATACTTCAGCTCATTTTGTTTGGATAGGTGATAGAACAAGACAGCCTGACGGAGCACATGTTGAATTTTGTAGAGGAATAAAAAATCCTATAGGTCTTAAATGTGGTCCGACATTAAAACCAGAAGAGTTGATTAATTTATGTAATATTCTTAATCCTGATAATGAAGCTGGTAGATTAACATTAATTTCGAGATTTGGAGCTGATAATGTTCAAAAATATTTGCCAAAATTAATGCAAACAATAAAAAAAGAAGGTCTTAATGTTATTTGGTCTTGTGATCCCATGCATGGCAATACAATTAAAGCAGCAACAGGATTTAAAACAAGACCTTTTGAAAGTGTTCTTAAAGAGGTAAAAAATTTCTTTGCAGTTAGTCATGCAGAAAAGAGTTATGCTGGTGGATTACATATCGAGATGACTGGCCAAGATGTTACTGAATGCACAGGTGGTGCTCAAAAAATCTCTGAGAAAGATCTTTCTAGCAGATATAGGACTCACTGCGATCCGAGATTAAATGCAGACCAAGCATTAGAATTAGCTTTTTTGATTTCTGAGGAAATTAAGAAAAATTCAAAAATATCAAATAAAATTATTCAAGCTGCGTCTTAATAATTATTGTAATTATTAAGACCAAACCTTAAAAGAAAGGTAAGGTATTAATTATGGATGTAAAAAAAAGAGCAAAAATAATAACTGACTGGATAGACAACTATTGCAATAATGCTTCTTATAAGCCAAAATCATTAGTAGTTGGGATATCGGGTGGAATAGACTCCTCTGTAGTTAGTACTTTATGTGCAAACACTGGTAGAAAAACAATTGTGTTAACAATGCCAATTAAACAAATCAAATCTCAACATGATTTAAGTTTGACACATGCTAAATGGTTAAAACAAAAATATAAAAATGTTGACCATCATTTGTTAGAGATGGATAAAATCTTTAACTCATTTTCTCAAGTTTTAAATAAATTTGATAATGAGCATGGGTATGCAAATTCAAGAGCAAGGTTGAGAATGGCAACTTTATACCAAGTAGCAGCAGCAAATAATGGAATTGTTGTAGGAACAGGTAATAAAGTTGAGGATTTTGGCGTTGGTTTTTATACTAAATACGGCGATGGTGGGGTCGATATCTCTCCTATAGCTGACTGCAACAAATCTCAAGTATGGGAGTTAGGCAGACATCTTGGTGTGTCCGAAGAAATAATTAATGCCCAACCCACAGATGGTCTTTGGGATGATGGAAGAAACGACGTAGAACAACTTGGAATGAGTTATGCAGATTTAGAGAAAGCTATGGAAAATAAAGACGATCCAAACTATCAAAAATATTTAGAAATAAGAGAAAAAAATTTACACAAAATGAATCCGATACCGGTATGTACATTTAATGAATAGATTAAAATTAACAAATTCTCTTACAAGAAAAAAAGAATTATTTAAGCCAAATAATATAAAAAAGATTTCATTATATGCCTGTGGCCCGACTGTATATGAGAGCCCTCATGTAGGTAATGCAAGAACCCTTGTAGTGTTTGACGTTTTATTTAGAGTTTTAAAGGTTCTGTACAATTCAAATGTAACGTACGTAAGAAATATTACTGATGTAGATGACAAGATAATAGAAGCTTCTCAAAATAACAAAGAAGATATAAATGAAATTACTAATAGGGTGATTAAAATTTTTCATGAAAATTGTGAGAGTTTAAACTGTTTAAAACCAACGATAGAGCCAAAAGCCACAGAACATGTAAAAGAAATGATTGAAATGACATCTTCATTAATCAAAAAGGGATTTGCTTACGAAAATAAAAGCCATGTCTTTTTTGCTGTAAGCAAATTTAGAGATTATGGAAAATTATCAAACAAAAATTTAGATGAGTTAAAAGCAGGGAGTAGAATAGAAATTTCTGATCTAAAAAAAAATCCAATGGACTTTGTTTTATGGAAGCCTTCAAATGAAAAAGACCCTGGTTGGGATTCCCCTTGGGGAAGAGGTAGACCAGGTTGGCATCTTGAATGTTCAGCAATGAGCGAAAAATACCTTGGTAAAAATCTAGATATTCATGGCGGTGGTCTTGATTTAATTTTTCCTCATCATGAAAATGAGATAGCCCAGTCTTGTTGTAACAATAATACGAAAAACTTTGCAAATTATTGGGTCCATAACGGATTTGTAACCATTAATAATGAAAAGATGTCAAAGTCTTTAGGCAATATCATTTCTATAACTGATGCAACTAAAAAATATTCCGGTCAGGTCGTAAGGTTAGCATTATTAAGTGCTCACTATAGTCAACCACTAGATTGGAATAATAAACTTTTAGAAAATCAACGAGCAACCATTGAAAAATGGTATCAATTGTATGAAGAAAATAATGAAGAAATACCTTTGAAAGAGATAGACATGTTACTCGATGATTTAAATACTCCTGGTTTCATTGCTAAAATTCACGAACTTTATGCAAACGCAAATAAAGGTGATGAAAAAAGTAAGAAATTTTTTAATAGTGCTTGTAAATTAATTGGATTATTTGATTTAACAAAAAACGAGTGGGAAGAGTTTAAAAAAGTAGATAAAGAAATTTCAGAGGAATTTATTGAAAAAAAAATTAAAGAAAGATTGGCAGCAAAACAAAAAGGAGACTATAAGCTTGCTGATAAAATAAGATTTGAACTAGCAAGTAAAGGAGTAATCATTGAGGATAAAAAAGAACATACAACTTGGAAATTTAAATGAGTAAAGAGAAAATATATATATTTGATACCACTTTAAGAGACGGAGCTCAGACGGAAGGTGTCGATTTCTCAATTGAAGATAAAAATAAAATAGCAAAAGTTTTATCAGACATAGGTGTTGATTATGTAGAGGGAGGATGGCCTGGGGCAAATCCTGTTGATACAAAATTTTTTTCTAGCCCACCCAAAATGCAACAAACTTTATTTACTGCATTCGGTATGACCAAAAAAACTGGTCGAAGTGCAGATAACGATCCCGGTTTAGCTTCTTTAATGAATGCGAATACACCAGCAGTTTGTGTAGTAGGAAAATCTTGGGATTTTCATGTAAAAGTTGCTTTAGGAATCCAAAAAGAAGAAAATTTAGAAAACATCAAAGAAACAGCAAAACATTTTGTTAAAAACAAGAAAGAATTTTTGTTTGATGCAGAACATTTTTTTGATGGTTATAAGGCTAACCCAGAATATGCAATTGACTGCCTAAAGCAAGCTTACGATAATGGTGCTAGATGGGTTGTATTATGTGATACTAATGGTGGCACACTACCGAATGAGGTTAGAGAAATTGTTACAAAAGTTTCAAAAATAATACCTGGAAACAATCTTGGAATTCATGCGCATAACGATACAGAAAATGCAGTGGCTAATTCTTTAGCTGCAGTTGAAAGTGGTGTGAGACATATTCAAGGAACTATTAATGGTTTAGGTGAGAGATGTGGTAATGCAAATTTGATGTCAATTATTCCTAACTTATGTTTAAAAAAATCTTTTAGTGATAAGTACGAAATTAACATAAAAAAAGATAAACTTTCTTCATTAACTGAATGTTCAAGATTGTTAGATGAAATACTAAATAGAAAACCTAATAAAAATATGGCTTATGTCGGTGCCTCAGCATTTTCTCACAAGGGAGGTCTTCACGTTTCAGCAGTGAAGAAAGATCCAAAAACTTACGAACATATTGATCCAAAAACGATTGGGAATCATAGAAATATTATTGTTTCAAATCAAGCTGGTCGATCAAATATTTTATCAAGACTAGAACAATACGGAGTTAAAATTGACTCTAAAGATCCAAAAATCCAAAAAATTTTGGATGAGGTGAAAGAAAGAGAATTTAGTGGTTACTCGTATGATGGAGCTGATGCTTCATTTGAATTATTAGCTAATAGATTATTAGGTAAAGTTCCTGAATATTTAAAAGTAAAAAGTTACGATGTGAATGTTTCAAAATTTGACAAAATACAAACAAAAGCAAGCGTAGTTTTCTTGATAGATGGAAAAGAAATTGAGTGTCATGGTGAAGGGAATGGACCTGTAAATGCATTGGATAATGCGATCAGATCTAATTTTAAAAAAGTAACAAAATACTATAATTTTTTTTCAGATTTAAAGTTACTTGATTATAAAGTTAGAATTCTAAATACTGGCACTGAAGCAACAACTAGAGTTTTAATTGAAAGTACTGATAAAACAGGTGTTAGTTGGTTTACAGTTGGTGTATCTCCAAATATTATTGAAGCTTCATTTAAAGCATTAATTGATAGCTTGGATTACAAACTTTATAAAGAAAAAGCTCCTGCTAATTTAAATGAGCAGTAAATTTGGTTTCATTCTAGTAAAACCACAACTAGGTGAAAACATAGGTGCATGTGCCAGAGCAATGAAAAATTTTGGTTTCTCAAAACTTCACATTGTAGAGCCTAAAATTAATTTTCCAAATCATAAAGCTAAAGCAACATCTGTAGGAGCGTATGATATTATAAATAAAGCGAAAGTATTTAATAATATTAAAGATGCAATAAAGCCTTTTAATTTGGTCATATCTTTAAGTGCAAGACGCAGAGACATAAATAAAAAAAATATTTCACTTAGAGAATTTCTAAAAATAATCAAAAGAAGAAATCTCAACTTGGGTTTAATGTTCGGTCCTGAAGCATCAGGTTTATCAAATAAAGATTTATCATTTTCTAATTATATTTTACAAATTCCAACTTCACCAAAATTTAAATCTTTAAACTTATCGCATTCTTTGACTGTTATTTGTTACGAGATTTTTAAATCACTTAATGATAAAAAAATTAAGAATAATGAACTGAATCTAAAAGTTTCATCTAAATCAAAAATATCTTCTTTATTAACTCATTTAATAAGCCTTTTAGAAAAAAAAGACTTTTTTATCCCTAAAGAGAAAAGGCACTCAATGATATTAAATATAAATAATCTAATTTATAGATTAGAACCAAACGATAAAGAATTAAGGATTTTAGCTAGTATTATAAGCACATTGAGTAAAAAATAACAATAAAGCTTAATTGACAAATCATTAGTAAAGCTTATAAAAACACAATTATTTAATATGACTAAAAGACTTAAATCTAAACATAAAGTTGATCGAAGACTTAAGGCAAATATTTGGGGCAGACCAAAAAGCCCTTTCAACTCTAGAGCTTATCCTCCAGGTCAACATGGCCAAAATAAAAAGGGAAAACCGACAGACTACGGAATTCAATTGCAAGCTAAACAAAAATTAAAAGCGTATTATGGAAATATCAATGAAAGACAATTTAGAAATATTTATAGAAAAGCTCTTTCTAAAAGAGGTGACACAACCGAAAATTTAATAGCACTTCTTGAAAGCAGACTTGATACAGTAATTTATAGAGCAAAATTTGCTCCAACAGTATTTGCTGCAAGACAAATGATTAATCATGGACATATCAAAGTAAATAAAAAGAGGGTAAATATTTCAAGTTATGTAGTAAATAGTTCTGATTTAATTGAAGTAAGAGAAAAATCAAAAAAATTAACTGTGATTGATGGATCTTTACAGAGCAAAGAGAGAGAAGTTCCTGAGTATATTCAATCAGATGATAAAAATAAAACAGCTAAACTAGTAAGAATTCCTAAATTCGCAGAAGTACCTTTTCCAGTTATAATGGAACCAAATTTAGTAATTGAGTATTATTCTAGATAATTAAATTATTTTTTTTTCTTCAAGAAGTTTTTTTAATTCACCTTTTTCAAACATTTCTTTAACAATATCACAACCACCTATAAATTCTTTCTTTATGTAAAGCTGAGGAATAGTTGGCCAATCACTAAATTCTTTTATTCCTTTTCTCAAGTTTTCATCCTCAAGTACGTTTATTCCTTTAAAGTTTACATTTAAATGTTTTAGAACGTTAGACACAGCCATTGAAAATCCGCATTGAGGTGTGTCAGGGGTCCCTTTCATAAATAAGCAAACTTCATTATCACTTATTAATTTTTCAATCTTTTTATTTATTTCCATTATTTTCCCTCAGTAGTAATTGATAAAGCATGTAACTCATTACCCATTTTGCCTTTTAAAGATTTATATACAAGTTTGTGTTGTTCTATTTTACTAATATTATTAAATTTTGCTGACTTTATTGTTGCAGCATAATGATTATTATCACCCATTAGATCTTTAATTTCAATTGAAGCATCTGGAATTGACTCTTTGATCAATTTTTTTATTTCTTCTAAAGGTAAAGCCATTAGAATTTATTATACCATTTATCGTTAATTTCAAATAAATCTTTCCTACTAATTTTAAATTCTCCATCCATTTCGAAATGATCTTGTTGAGTATATCCAATTTTCTCAAAGTATATATTCCCATTTTTTAATATATTTTCAACCTTAGACATATTATGTTTTTCTATTTCAATAATGTATCTAGCTTGATCTTCTCCAAAGAAATATTCAAATAAATTTGTCAATTTTTTAGGTTTTAAAATTTTTGCTCCATATTCAGAGCTAATAGCCATTTCAGAGAGAGCTGTAATTAATCCACCACTTGATACATCATGTGCAGATAAAATCAAATTTTTATCTATTAATTTTAATAAACTTTCTCCATTATTTTTCTCATTCAAGAGATTAACTTCAGGCGGCATACCTTCATTTATAGAATAATTTTCTTTTAAAAAACAACTCTGTCCAAGATGTCCAAATGTTTTTCCTATTAAAATTATATCACTTTCATTTTTCTTAAAATTATGACTAATTGGTTTAGATAATTTTTTAATCAAGCCAACACCTCCTATAACAGGAGTAGGGTAAATGTTTTTTTTATTTGTACCGTTATAAAATGATACGTTTCCAGAAACCACTGGGTAATTTAAAAATTCACAAGCCTCTTTTATACCTTCTAAACATTCTTTAAATTCCCCCATTATTTCTTCATTTTCTGGATTGCCGAAGTTCAAACAGTTTGTAATTGCTAAAGGCGTAGCACCAGTAGTAATTAAATTTCTCCAATTTTCACAAACAATTTGTTTGCCGCCAGTTATAGGATGAGATTTACAATAATTAGCAGAAGAGTCTACTGATACTGCTATTGCTTTGTCTTTATTATGTATTCTTATAATTGCAGCATCAGAACCAGATTTTTGAACTGTATCACACATTACATTTTGATCATATTGATTAGTAACCCAGCTTTTATTCGAATGATTTGGGCTTGATAAGATCTTAATTAAAGCTTCTTCAATTTTAATCTTTTTTAAGCTTTTAAAATTAATTTCATTTTTTTTAATATTTTTCTTTAACCATTTTCTATTATAAATTGGCGCCTTAGAAGCTAAAGCTTCAATTGGAATTTCTCCTTGCACTATATTATTAAACTTAAGTGTAAGATTATTTGTATTCGTTGTTTTTCCAATAATAACAAAATCTAAGTCCCACTTATCAAAAATTTTCTTTGCCGCTTTTTCTTTGCCATCTTCAAGAATAATAAGCATTCTTTCTTGACTTTCGGATAACATCATTTCATATGGGGTCATATTTTCCTCTCTACAAGGAACCTTATCTAATTCAAGTTCAATGCCTAATTCACCTTTTGATGCCATTTCAACACTTGAAGATGTAAGTCCAGCAGCCCCCATGTCCTGGATAGAAATAATTGAATTATCTTTCATAAGTTCAAGGCAAGCTTCCATTAAAAGTTTTTCAGTGAAAGGATCTCCAACTTGTACAGTTGGTTTTTTTTCTTCAGAGTTTTCATCAAATTCTGCAGACGCCATAGAGGCTCCGTGAATTCCATCTCGACCAGTTTTAGATCCAACATAAACAACAGGTTTATTTATACCTTTAGCTTTAGAATAGAAGATTTTATCTTTTTTCACATGTCCTACAGCCATTGCATTAACTAAAATATTTTCATTATATGTTTCATCAAACTTAGTTTCACCAGCTACTGTCGGAATTCCTATACAATTCCCATATCCACCAATTCCAGATACAACACCATTTAGCAAACTTTTAGTTTTCACATGATCAGGTGAACCAAAATGAATTGAATTTAATAAAGCGATAGGTCTTGCTCCCATTGTAAAAACGTCTCTTAAAATTCCGCCCACACCTGTAGCAGCTCCTTGGTAAGGTTCAATATAAGAGGGATGATTATGACTTTCTATTTTGAATACTATTGCATCATTATCGCCAATATCTATTACACCAGCGTTTTCACCTGGCCCTTGAATTACGTGTTTACCTTTAGTTGGTAATTTTTTTAGATGAATTCTTGATGATTTATAAGAACAATGTTCATTCCACATTGCTGAAAAAATTCCAAGCTCTAAAAAATTTGGTTCTCTCTTAAGTAATTTTTTTATATTTTCATATTCATCTAGTTTTAGACCATGATTTTCAATTATTTTATTCGTTATCTTCATTTTAATTAATTAAACTAGAAAATAAATTTACTCCATCTTGGTTTGATATCATTTCATCAACCATTCTTTCAGGATGAGGCATCATTCCTAAAATATTTTTTTGAGAATTAAAAATTCCAGCTATATTATCTAAAGATCCATTAGGATTTGAATTTAAATTTTTAATTCCATTTTCATCACAATATTTAAAAGCTATTAAATCTTCATCTTTCATTTCTTTTAAATGATCAGCATCAGTAAAATAATTACCTTCATTATGAGCAATATTTATTTTTAAAACTTGATTTTCTTTATATTTATTAGAAAATTTTGTTTTGTTGTTTTGAACTTGTATGTGAACGTCTTTGTTAATAAATTTTAAATTCTTATTTCTTAACAAAGTTCCTTTCAATAACCCTGTTTCTGTTAAAATTTGAAATCCATTACAAATACCTAAAACTAAACAACCGGAATTAGCAGCTTTAATAACTTCATCAATAATGCGTGATTTACCAGCTATAGCGCCTGATCTTAAATAATCACCATAAGAGAAGCCACCAGGAATTACTATTAAATCAGATTTTGGTAATTCAGTCTCTTTGTGCCAAATCATTTGATTTTTAAACTGTAATTTTTCTAAGGCAACCGCAACATCTCTATCACAATTAGAGCCAGGAAAAACAATTACGGATGATTTCATTAAATTTTATTTATTTTATAATCTTCGATTATAAGATTTACTAAAAGTTTCTTACACATTTCATCAACTTTTTTTTTAGCAATCGATTGATCATTTTCCTCTACCTCTACCTCAAAATGTTTTCCTTGCCTTATACTTTTTAGGCTATTCATACCCATATTAAATAATGTATTTTGTACAACTTTTCCTTGCGGATCTAAAACATCTTTTTTAAGAGTTACTGTAATTGAGAATTTCAATTTATTTTTTTTTAAATTTTATAGGAATTGTTTTTCCAAAATTTACCTCACTTATATTTGTTTCTTCCGGCATAATTCCAAGTCTTCGAGCAACTTCTTGATATCCTTGAATAATATTTCCTAAATCTTTTCTGAATCTATCCTTATCTAGTTTTTTTTCGGTCTTAGAGTCCCAAAGTCTACAAGTATCGGGACTGATTTCATCAGCTAAAATTATTTCTTTCTCTTCAGTTTTTTTATTCCAGGTTTTTCCATATTCAATTTTGAAATCAACAAGTTTAATACCAATTCCTCTAAACATACCAGTTAACAAATCGTTAATTCTCCTTGTAAATTTATCGATTAATTTAATTTCCTTTTCATTAGCCCAACCAAAAGAAAAAATATGTTCTTTTGAAATTAATGGATCTTGCAATTCATCATTTTTATAGCAATATTCTAACAATGGTTTTTCCAAAACGGTTCCTTCTGGTATTCCAAGTCTCTTTGTTAATGAGCCGGTAGCAATATTTCTAACAATAAATTCAAGAGGAAAAATTTCAACTTTTTTTATTAACTGCTCTCTCATATTCAAACGCTTAATAAAATGCGTTTTAATTCCACATTGAGAAAGATTTGTTAAGATATATTCTGAAATTCTATTATTAAGTACACCCTTGCCTTCTACGCTAGCCTTTTTCAAGTTATTAAAAGCAGTTGCATCATCTTTAAAATGCTGAATAATTAAATCTTTATCATTTGTTTCATAAAGAATTTTAGCTTTACCTTCGTATATTTTTTTACCTTTATTCATTAGATTATTTTTTTAGACTTCTTTTAAAAATTATATTAATTTTTTTTGTATGGTAACTAAAATTAAATAGTTTTTTTAGTTTATTAACAGGTATTTTATTTGTTATTTTTTTGTCTGATATTATTTTGTTATAAAATGAAGAATTTTCTTTCCATGCTTGCATCGCATTTCTTTGTACAATTTTGTAAGACTCTTCCCTAGTAAAACCTGCTATAGTTAGCTCTAGAAGCACTCTTTGAGAAAAAAATATACCGTTAGTTATGTCTAAATTCTCTTTCATTTTCTTTGGATAAACATTTAAACTTTTAATTACGTCACTTAATCTATGAAGAGCAAAATCAAGAGCAATTGTAGAGTCTGGTCCAATATTTCTTTCAACAGCTGAATGTGAAATATCTCTCTCATGCCATAAAGCTACATTCTCAAGAGCCGGAATAACATTTGACCTAATTAGCCTTGCTAAACCAGTTAAGTTTTCACTTAGTATAGGATTCTTTTTATGTGGCATAGCTGACGAGCCTTTTTGTTTTTTCCCAAAAAATTCTTCAACTTCCAAAACTTCTGTTCTTTGAAGATGTCTTATCTCAACTGCAAATCTTTCTATTGAACTTGCTATAATGCCTAAAGTAGAGAAAAATTGTGCATGCCTATCTCTCGGTATTACTTGTGTTGAAATTGGCTCAATTTTTAATTTTAGTTTCTTTGCAACATATTTTTCGATGCGTGGATCTATATTTGCAAAAGTACCTACTGCTCCTGATATAGCACAAGTTGATATTTCATCGATCGAATTTTTTAATCTTTTTTTATTTCTTAAAAATTCTTGATAGAACGATAGCATTTTCAATCCAAAAGTTATAGGTTCAGCGTGAATTCCATGACTTCGACCAATGCATAAAGTATATTTATGTTTGATTGCTTGCTTTTTTATGGATTGGAGTAATTGGTTTATATCATTTAATAAAATCTCTCCTGAATGTTTCAACTGAAGGTTAAAACAAGTATCTAAAACATCCGAAGATGTCATTCCTTTGTGTAAATACCTTGCTTCTTTTCCAGCTCTTTCAGTAATTGAGGTTAAAAAAGCAATTATATCGTGCTTAACTTTATTTTCTATTTGCTGAATTCTTTTAGGATTTATTTTAGATTTTGATTTTACTTTTTTAACAACACCTTTAGGTATAATCTTTAATTTTTCCATAGCTTCCGCTGCAGCCAATTCAATATCTAACCAAATTGAATATCTATTATAGTCTTCCCAAATACTTTTGATTTCTTTTCTTGAATATCTTTCAATCATTTTATTTGAATATTTTTTTTTGATTGAGTAAAAATTTCACAACCGTCCTTTGTTACACCAATTGTATGTTCAAATTGTGCCGATAAAGATTTGTCTTTAGTTACTGCAGTCCATCCGTCATTTAGTGTCTTGGTTTCATAATTTCCAAAATTTATCATTGGTTCAATGGTAAAAATCATACCAGTTTTAATTTTTTCACCAGTTCCTTTTTTACCATAATGTAAAATATTAGGCTCTTTATGAAATGATTGTCCTATTCCATGACCACAAAAATCCTGCACAACCGAAAATCCTCTAGCTTCTACATATGTTTGTATGGTCGAACCTATGTCACCTAGATGTATTCCATCTTTTATTAAATTAATTGCTTTCATCATCGCTGCATAAGTAGCATTAACTAATTTATCTGCTTTAACAGATACTTCACCGATTTTAAATGTTCTACTAGTGTCACCGTGCCATTCATTCTTAAATGCTGTAACATCTACATTTACGATATCTCCTTCCTTTAGTATTTTATCAGAGGGTATCCCGTGACAAACAACATGATTAGCAGATGTGCAACAAGACTTTGGGAATCCTCTATAAAACAAGGGAGCTGAATATGCGTCATGGTCATTAATATACTCATAACAAATTTTATCTATTTTATCAGTTGATATTCCTGGTTGAATTATTGTTTCAACTTCATCTAAGGCCCCAGCAGCAATACTCCCTGCTATTCTAGTTTTTTCAAAAGCTTCTTTAAAATTATTATTCATTTAATTTTGATTTTTATTTTTCTATTAAGTTTTATTCCTTTTGCAGAAAATTTACAATCATAGCAAAGGATATTTAGATTGTTTTTAACAGCTTTAGATAAAGTGTAAGCATAATTTGGATCTATATCTTTTGCGATAGCAAAAGAATTACAATCATTTCTCTGAACCAGATAAAGAATAAATATTTTATAATTTTTTTTACTAGCTTTTATTAATTCATTTAGATGTTTTAAACCTCTTGATGTGACTGCATCAGGAAATTCAGCTAATTTATTTGTTCTAGATAAAGTGACATTTTTTACTTCAACAAACGCTTTAAAATTCTTATTTATAACCAGAAAATCAAATCTAGTATTTTCTCCAAATTTTATCTCTGGTTTTACTTCAATTAAATTACTTAGTTCTTTTATTAAATTATTTTTCAAGGCATGTAGTACAATTTTATTGCTAGAATGTGTATTAACGCCCACCTTTATTTTTTTATCTTCAATAATTTCTAAGGTATATTTTAATTTCCGATTAGGATTGTCAGATTTGCTTATCCATACTTTATTACCTTTGTTTAATAGGCCGTACATAGAACCTGTATTTGGACAATGAGCCGTTATTGTTTGATTATTAATTTTTACATCAACAAAAAAACGTTTGTATCTTTTTATAAATAGTCCTGATATTAATTTATTTTTAAAATTCATATATATTTATTATCGTTATGAGAAAAAAAGTAAATGCTGCAATACTGATAATTGGAAATGAGATACTTTCAGGTAGAACTCAAGATAAAAATATAGCTTTTATCTCCAAATGGTTGAATACAAATTGCGGGATAATAGTAGAAGAAGTAAGAATAATTCCAGATATTGAAAAAACTATAGTTAAGAATGTTATATCATTATCAAAAAAATTTAGTTACGTCTTTACAACTGGCGGTATCGGCCCGACACATGATGATATCACTGCTCAATCAATCTCAAAAGCTTTTAAAGTAAAATATGAATATCATAAAGAAGCTTTTAGAATTTTAGAAAAATATTATAGTAAAAAAAAATTTAATGACGGAAGAAAAAAAATGGCTATGATGCCAAGAGGTTCAAAATTAATTTTAAACCCATCGAGTGCTGCACCAGGATTTATAATAAAAAATGTTTTGTCTTTACCAGGCGTGCCCTCAATCTTAAACTCGATGATTGAAAATTGTAAAAAATATTTAATCAAAGGTTTAAAGATACACAGTAAAACACTCAATCTTTTTACTGTTGAAAGTAATATTTCAAAAGAGTTAGGTCAAATTCAAAAAAAATGTAAAAAGTTTGTTGATATCGGTAGTTACCCTTTTTTCAGACTTGGAAAAATAGGTGTAGCAATTGTCACGAGATCCACTTCTTTAAAAAAATTGATAAAAGTAAATTCTCAAATATCTAAATTAGCAAAAGTAAAAAAAATTAAAATCTTTACACGCTAAATTAAATCGTAAACCTCATCTACTGAGATGGACTCTATATCTTTGGTGCCATAGAGTTTTTTGCTATCTAATATTTTTGTAAAATTATTTTTAGGTGCAAATTTTTCAGAATTAGTTGGTCCAAATAAAACTATCATTGGAATATTTGTTAGTGCCATCATATGCATCACACCGTTATCTATTGAAACTGCCTGATCTAATCTTGAAGATAAAGCAGTAACCAGTGCAGGGCAGGCCAAATCAGTTTGAGTTTCTGGGAATAGGGCACCAGGAACTTGGTCTTTAATTTTTTCAATTATGTGTTCCTGATTTTTTTCAATGAAGAAAACTGGAATTTTATTTTTAATTAATGATTTATTGGCTAAAGAAATAAATTTATAAATTGACCAACTTTTTTTTCTATATTCATTACCCTGTGTTATGGAAAACCCTATATAATTTGATTTCGGTAATAATTTTTTTGCTGTGCTAATTAAATTTTTGGGGAGTTTGTTATGATTAAAAGATATTGGTTTTATTTTTTCTTCTAAAAACACGTTTAAATTTTCTATGTAATTATCTGATTTATATTTTATTTTTTTGCTAGAGAAAAAATTATTAAAAGTAGTTGAATAAAAATGTTCATGAGGAATTCTTTTTAAAATCATAGTATTTCTAAATTTTGATTGAAGATCGATAATTAAATCAAACTTAGACTCATTCTGATTTTTGAAATTTTTTTTAACAATAAATAAATGCCACCACCTGAAACCAAAGTATTTTAAATTTAAATTAAATGTTTCAACTTTTATGTTGTATTCTTTTAATTTATTTTCAAAGTGATTTATGTGAGCACCTAAGTAAAAAATTTTCGATTTTCTGTAATGATTTTTAAGACTTAGAATTAAAGGAATGATCTGTATAGAATCACCTAATCCGCCACCAGAATTATAAATTAATATCTTTTTCACGCGGTAATTTAATAATCTTAAATTTTTTACTTAACTAAATCTTATATTTAAATTTTTTCATATAATATTCAACCATATCAAAATCTTCAATTGTATCGATGTCATTATAAAAATCATTAACAATATAGGGTAAAACTTTATCTCCCCAAAGATATCCTTTTAAAATATTTTCTGTTTTATAAATATCAAATAAGCCACATCTATATGTATCTTGATAAAACTGTCTAGGTTTACAAAAATTATCGATATTAAAATTTTTTCCAACGATACCGCATAATTTACCATTAACAATTCTGGTTGCTCTATAGGCTGGATTACCCATGACATGAGCGCTTCTCATTGAGGAAAAACTACTCTTTTTTTTAAAAAATCTTATTGCTTTCTCTAAAGTATTTTTTTTTCTTATAGGAGAAGTTGTTCTTAAATGAATAAAATATTTTGGTAACATTTTTTTTTCTTTAATTTGAATATCTACAAAATTTTTAAAAACTGAATATTCACTTGCATTATCGGTTGAAAATTTTTTTGATCTATGATGAACATTTTTACAACCATATTTTTTAGCTAATGAGATATATTTTGAAGAATCTGAAGAAAAAATAGTTTTTTTAATACCTTTAGTTTTCATCGCAATCGCTAAACTATAGTAAAATAATGGTTTACCATTAAGTAATTTTATATTCTTGTTTTTTAATCCTTTAGAACCTGATCTAGCAGGTATAAAAGCCCAGAATTCATTTTTAAAATTATACATATCTATTTAATAAATTTGGTGTAACTATTTTTAAAATTTTTAACCTAGTTATTGCAACTCCAAGATTAAGTTTATCTTTTTTTTTTATTTTACCCATAGTAAATTTATATCTTAATAAAATTTTTTTTTTTAAATCGTTTACATTTTTTATAGTTTTTAAACTAAATCTAAAATCTTTTTTCTTTAAATTTTTATATTTTATGTGATTCTTAGAAAACATACATTTTACTAAAATAAACTTTTTACAATCTAAAACTGGATGAACATACTCTCTATTGTCAAAAAATCCCTTTTTATATATTTTTATTATCAAATATTTTTTTCCTTTTTTATGAACAGTTTTATGGATATTAAAATGAGTAAAAAAATTCTTTTTTTTTTCTAAGAATTTAAACTCATTTCTAGGAAATTTAATTATATCGTGTATCTTATTTTTTTTTAAAAATTCTTTATAAACAATTTTTTCTACCTTTTTTTTATTTGAAAATAAAAGATATTTCATTTTTCTATTTCTATTGTATGACTTTTTAAGCATGTATTTCATTCTAGAATCATTTAAAAGCAATTTAACGTTCAAATATTGAACAGTAAAGATAAATATTTCATAAATTTGCTAAAATATCTAAAGACTATCAGTCTAATAAGAAAATTATATATAGAGGTAGCAAATATATTTTTTTTTACTTCTTTAAAAGTCTTGTGTATTAATATACTAACAATAACAATAAAAATAACGACGTGCCCTCGTGGTGAAATTGGTAGACACAAAGGACTTAAAATCCTTGCCCTTTTGGGAGTGCCAGTTCGAGTCTGGCCGAGGGCACCATAAATTAGATGAAAAAATTTCACTTTGTATTTGATAAAACATTAAAATCTGAAAACCTGAAAAAAAAGTTTTTTAAAATTTATAAAAATCATAAAGCAAGTATGTCAGATGTAATTATAGTGGGAGGCGGAGATGGATTTATGCTTTCGTCTTTAAAAAAATATATAAAATTTAGAAAACCTTTTTATGGAATTAATTGTGGAACATATGGTTTTTTAATGAACGAAAATACGTCTTTAAATTTATATAAAAAAATTAAAATGGCAAAAAAAACCTTTATCAAGCCCTTAGAAGTTATTGGTTTGAAAAAAAAATTAAAGGAACTCATAGCGATAAATGAAGTTTCTATATTTCGTCAAAGTAAGCAGACTGCTGTGGTAAGTATAAAAGCTGGAAAGAAAACAATTATAAAAAAACTTGTTGGAGATGGCGTTTTAATCAGTACCCCAGCAGGTAGCACAGCTTATAATCTTTCTGTTGATGGGCCAATATTATCACTTAACTCAGGTAAACTAGCTATAACTCCTATAAGTCCTTTCAGACCTAGAAGATGGAAGGGTAGAATAATTTCAAACAATTTAACAATAAAAATAAAAAATTTGTATCCTAAAAAAAGACCAATCGCAGCAGTAGCTGATAATGTTGAAATAAGGAATATTAATAATTTAAAAATCAGAGTAAAAAAAAATATCAATATAACTCTTCTTCATGATCCGAAAAAAACTTTAGAAAAAAGAATCCAAAAAGAAAAATTAAGAAAAAAATAATGAGGTTTGAAAAATTTTTTCAAAATAAAATATTTTTAAATGTGATTATTTTTTTTGTATTATTTTTTATAACAGATATTTTTTACAGTAATTTTATTAATAAATCTAAAATTAAAAGTAATTGTATTTTACAGGAGGAGGGTTTTTATTTTTTAGAAAAAGATTGCTCCTTTCAACAAAAATATATAAGAAATACTGCTCAATATAGTGTTTTTGTAAGTGAATTTGGTCTACGCTTTTCTGGAAAAAAATTTGATATAAACAAAAAAAATATATTTTATTTTGGAGATTCTTTTACTTACGGTTTAGGACTTGAATATTCTAAAACTTATGTTGGTATATTAGAAAAAAAATTAGATACTTATAATCATTTAAATTTTGGTCTGCAAGGTTACAGCCCACTAGTTTATAAATATCAACTATATAAAATGGTTGAAAACAATATTTATCCTAAAAAAATAGTTCTTGCATTAGACTTTACTGATTTATTCGAGGATGTTGATAGATGGTCTAAACCTCTTGACGATAAATCACCACCTCAACTAAAAAATAATTTAGAAAAAAATGATATTAAAGAAAGTTTTAAAGATAAAAATTTAAAAGCAACTAGAATATTAGCTCAATCGATTAATGGATTTTTTAGAAATTTAAGGCTTTCTATCAAAACATTTTTTCATAAAGATGTTAAGAAAGAAGTAGGTAAAACCGAAATTGGTAGATTTCTATATTCAAATGATGGTGAATATTTAAAGAAAAAAATTGCTGATAAAACTCTGCAACAAAGATCGAATGATTTGTTAAAAACACTTCAAGAAATATCCAAAATATCAAAAAAAATTAATTCAGATTTTTATATTCTTATTTATCCATGGCCAGATACTTTAGCTTATGGTCAAGACAATTTTAACTGGGAAAATTTTGTATCTAAATTTTGTGAAAGCAATTGCAATATGTTAATTAATACTTTCCCAAAATTTTTTGAATATAAAAATGAAAATGAACTTTGGTATAAAGAACTTTACATTCAAAGTGATTTACATTTTAGTAAGCTGGGTAATGCTATTATAGCAAACGAAATATTAAAAGTTGCAAAATGAAAAATAGAGGTGATCATTATTTAGGTTTAGATTTATTGAGAGGTGTAAGTGGATATGGTGTAGCCATATCCCATTTTTTTGCTTTTATTTACAACTCAGAAGTTTCTGAGTATATTTCATTCTTATTTGTAGAATTTTTTTTTGTATTAAGTGGATTTGTTTTATTTCCGCAAATTTTAAAAATTTATAATAGCAAAAAAAATATATTAATTTTTTATAAAAGAAGATGGTTAAGAACACTACCTCTTTATCTTTTATCTTTATTAATAGTAGCGATTATTACAAATAATTTATTAAGTTTTGACTTTGTAAAGTATTTATTTCTTATACAAAATATATTACCAAATTCCCTTACAAATGATTTTTTTCCAATTGTATGGTCTTTGTCTATAGAGGAGTTTTTTTATTTGTTATTTCCAATAATTATTTTAATTGTAAATAGAAAAAATTTATTAAAATTTTTAATATACCTAATCTCAATTATATTATTTTTCAAAATTTTAATTACGTTTTATTTTGATTTAGATTTTCTAAGAAAAGGCACATTCATTAGATTCGACGCAATAGTTATTGGATTTATTGCAAGATATTTTTATAAGAACTTATCTTTTTTAATAAGCTCATCACTTTATTTTGTATTATTTTTTTTCTATATAATTATTGCAGAATTTATTATTCTAAATACTGAAGTTTATTTTGTTAAATATTTTTTTATTATTTACCTTCAAATTTTAAGTTTATTCGCACTTCTCTTTTTTATAAAAATTGAAAATATTTTTAATAATAAATTTTTAAAAAATGTTTTTAGTTTAGTTTCAAAACAAACTTACTCTGTTTATCTGTTTCATATAATTTTTATTTATTTACTTTATGATTTAGACATAACTGTTTTAAATAAATTTTGTATTTATATTTTTTTATTGTTTATATCATCAACTTTAATATTTTATTTATTTGAAAAACCAATACTTGATAAAAGACCTAAATTAATTTAAGAAATATTAATGTCTATAAAAAGAATTTTAATTACCTTCATAATTATTTTAGCTTTGTTCATATTAGTTGATTATTTTTTATCTACTGATCAAAATCCTGTATTTGGATATAGATTATTTTAACGGTGCCCTCACACGGACTCGAACCGCGAACCTATTGATTACAAATCAATTGCTCTACCAATTGAGCTATGAGGGCTTAATGTATTTATAATTTTTATATGGTTTAATATCAATTAAATATGTAAAAATACACAAAAATTTAAAATATGAAACTTAAAATTTTAATTGCGGTTTACAATGATTGGTCAAGTCTAGATGTTTTGTTGGGAGAAATAAAAAATAATTTACAATCAACTATTTGGAAAGATTATGAAGTATATATAGTGAATGACGCTTCAACTATTGAAATTCCAGTGGAAATTAAAAAAAAAACTAAAATTATTAACCTGTTTAATAATATTGGTTCCCAAGGTGCCTTATCAATTGGACTAAAGTATATTCAAAAAAACGACAATGATTTAACGCATTTATTAATCATGGACTCTGACGGGGAAGACAAGCCTCAAGATATAACTAGATTATTAGATAAATGTAAAAAAGAAGAGAATAAAATAATTTTCGCAAAAAGAAAAAAAAGAAAAGAAAGCATCATATTTAGAGCGCTGCATTTTATTTATAAGAAAATATTTAAAATTTTAATAGGAAAAGAATTAGATTTTGGGAATTTTAGCTGTCTGTCAAAGGCTAATTTAAATAAAATCGTAAACATAAATAATCTTCAAACACATTACTCAGCATCGATTCTAAGATCAAAGATTCCTTTTAATAAGATCGATTGCGAGAAAGGATTTAGAATAGAAGGAAGTTCAAAATTAAATTTTTGGAAACATTTTGCTCATGCTTTAATGTCACTGTCGGTCTTCGTGGATTTAATAGCAATTAAATTTTTCTTTATCTCTGTAATAGGTATAGTTTTATGTATAATTTCTGCTGTAATAATATTCCTAATGAAGTTTTATTATTCACAAATGTTATTAGGATTAACCTCAAATATATTATTAAGTTTAGCAATAATATTAATAGTTCTATTTTTGATTTCTTTATTTAGTTTAATTATTTTTCTAAATAATAAAAATCAAAGTTATAGCTCAAGCAATAAATCTATAGATCATTTAATTGAAAGCGTTGATAAATTATAAGTCAATGATAAAAAAAACACATGTCCGATAAAGTTTTTGATATTTTAATTGTAGGTAGTGGATTATCGAGTTTAATTTTTGCTGAAGAATATTTAAAAAAAAAATCAAAACTACATATGATTTCTCCCTCATTTAATAATAAAAATATAAATGTCTCAAAACTTAAGGTCGATTATAAAACTTTACCACCTCAATTAAAAAAAAATTTTAATCAAATACAAGATTATTTTAATTTTAATAAATTTAATTTTGATAAAAACAATTGTAATTTATTAGGATCGTTGGGTTTTGGTGGTTTATCAAATTACTGGGGATTACAAATGGATAAAGATAGTGATAGTGATTTAGACTCATACGGTAATCAAATAAAAAAACAAATTATCAAAAATTTTATTGAAATACTTAAAGAAAAATCTTTATCAGGTTCATACAAAAATTATTCTAATGATTTTAAAATGGATAAATTTTACGAAAAACTTTTAAGTAAAAAAGATAGAAATTTTATTATAAACAAATCAATACTAGCTCTTAATAATTTAAATAATAAAAAAAAAGTAAATGAATTAAGGCCTAATCTTATATTTAAAAAAATAAAAAATAAATTAGTAGTTCACAATTATTTTTTAGAAAAAATTGAAAAAAAAAAAAATTTACTTAAATTGTCTTGTATAAATAAAAACCAATCAAAATTTTTTCTAACAAAAAAATTAGTTTTAGCTGGAGGAACATTATCAACTACAAAATTAATTATGAACTATTTAAATATAAAATATGAAGTTCCTATCAAACATCATCCTAGATTGATGTCCGTTTATCTTGGTAGAAATAAAATTTTAAGTAATTTAAAGATGACACCAGGATTGCTTCAAATCAAAAATATAAAAGAAAATTTTTCGGGTGATGTAAGACCTGCAAATGAAATGATCATAGACATATCATTAAAAATTTACTCAATTTTCAAACCTTTTAAAGGTATTTTGATGTTTTTAAAAAACTATATTTTCTTTTCAAATACATTATTAAGTTCAAAGTATAGTAATTTATTTATTAAAAAAGAAAAAAATAATTTTCAAATATACTCTAAACAGAAAAATACACTTAAAATTCTTAAAGAAAAACAAAAACTAATTTTATCGTATTTGAAAAAAAAGGGAATTATCTTTCCATTTTATAAAAATTTTTTCCCTGGCATTGGGGGAGATTATCATTACTTTGGCACAATACTTCCAGGAAATTCAAAACTATCCGTTAATAAAAATTGTCAGCTAAATAACAATAAAGCAATATATATTATAGATGGATCAGTTATAAATTTTAAAAAAAATCTTTATCCTTTAGGTTTGGTAATGGCTAATGCTAAAAGAATAGCAAAAATAATTAAAAAAAAGTGAAGATCTTTAGAATAAAAATTTATCTAGAAATCAAAGTTTTTATTAAAGCATTATTTAAAAAAAAACTAAATTTTACTAAAATTGATAAAATAATATTAAAACAAACCAATAAAAATCTTATAACTTATACCAGTCAATTAAGAACTGGTTTTTTATTAATTTTATTGTATCTCAAAAAAAAATTTAAAGAAAAAAATGAAATTATAATGATGTCATACAATTTAAAAGAAATGGTAAATATTCCATTAAGATTAAAACTTAAATTGATTTTTTGCGACAATAATCTCCACACAGGATCTATAGATATGAATCAACTAAAAAGAAAAATTAATAAAAAAACTTTGTGTGTAGTTCTTTCTAATATTTTTTCTGATTATGAGACATGTAAAAAGATTAAAAAAATTTGTAATAATAAAAAAATTCCCATCATTGAAGATAATGCCATTTATTTTGATAACTATATTCAAAAAGATAAGAGACATTTTTCAGGGTCATTTGGAGATTATACATTATTAAGTTTTAATATTATGAAAAATATCTCAGGTTTATATGGAGGATGCATCGCTTATAATGATGAAAATTTTTACGTTCATTGTGAAAAATATTTTAAAAAGAAAATTAAATTTAATAAAATTTTATATTTTAAACAAATCATTATTTTTATGATTTTAAAGATTTTCTCTTTAAGAATTTTATACAAATATTTTTTCTTTTATTTATTTTTATATTCAGGCATTAAAAATATAAAATTTATTCAAAGAGTAATTTATCCAAGCTTAAAATTCAGAAAAAGGAACATTCCAGATTTTTATTATAGTAGAATATCTAATTTTTCAAAAAAGTTGATTTTCTTTCAATTAACAGATTTAAAAATGAGAGCTTTTAATCATTTAAAAAGAAAACTAAATAACAAATATTATTATGTTAAATTAAAAAAATTAAATTCAAAAAATATGATATTATTTAAAATTAAAGATTTTAACTTTCAAAATTATTTAGATTTTCCAGTTTTATTTAAGAATAAAGATCATCTTTACAAGCATCTCCTAAAAAAAGGGTTTGATACTAAAAAAGTTCATTATTTTAATTGCGCTAAAACATTTAATTTTAAAGAAGAATTTCCAAACTCTCAACGTATTGAAAATGAAATATTATGTTTACCAAATAATTCAGAAATTGATCGAATTTTTATAGATAAATTAATAAAAGAAATTGAGTTATTTTATGACAAAAAATAACAAAGATAATATAAATATATTCTTACACAAAAATGAATTATCGGATGAAGAATTCAAAGATATACATTTTTTAATTAAGTATGAGAATACTGATTCAATACTTTCCAAACTTGGAAAAGATTTAATCAGAGATTATTTAAATATAGCTGTAAAATCTGATAATATTTTCCTATTTTCTTGTAAGATTGAGGACCAAATAATAGGTTATACATTACTAGCAAAAAGGTCAGAATACTTAATTGATGAGTTTATTGATCTAAAATTTAAAATTTTACTAAGGCTCTTCAAGAAAGTAAAATTTTTTTTGTTATTAAATATCCTAATTTCTTACTTTAAATTAGACTTATTGTTCATAAAAAAGAAAAATAAAAAATTGATTAAACAATCCCTAAATTTGAATCTCCTCGCAATAAAAAAACAGTATCAATCGCAAGGAATTGGAAAATTATTTTCACAGAAAGTTCTGGAAAAAATTTATCAAAATTATTTTAAGTTTGATTTTATCTCAGTCGAAGCGCCTAATATTAACTCTCTTAATTTTTATGTGAATAAACTCAATTTTAAACTTATTGGGAGGAAAATAAGATTTTTTAAGTTTTTTTTTGTCCTGGTAAAAGATAAAACTTAATTACCAATTAGAATTTATGTACTCTTACTTTTATAGATTATTTCAAAGTTTAATTTTAAAAAGATCCTTTAATGAAGATTTAATAAAACTTATAAAGCAACACAATGTCCAAGATATAATTGACATTGGTAGTGCAGATAGCCCACTTTTAGAGTACATAGGCGATGAATATTCTTATCATGGATATGAATTAGATCCCTATTTCACGAATAAATTAAACTTAAAATATAAAGATAGTAAAAAATTCAATTTTTACAATAAAGGGGTAGACGATATTGATTTTGAAAGATTTAATCCAGATAATTCAATAATTGTATTAGTCGGTCTTTTCCATCATATTGATGATATCCAAGTAAAAAGATTCATAGATAAAACTAAAAGATTTAAAGTTTTTGCTATTGATGCAGTTAAAATAGATGGTCAAAAAAATATTACTAAATTATTAATGGCTTTAGATCGGGGAAACTTTATTAGAAAAATTGATAATTATAAAAAATTACTAATTGACTTTAACTTTTGTGTTGCAAAAAATAGATATTTGAGATTACCTTATGATCACTTAGTTAGCACAAGAAATATTGATAAAGATATTGTAATAAAATTTTTCAGCTAAATTTTAGGAAAATTTCAAATAATAATACAAGTTCGTACTTATCAAAAAAATTGTTAAATATAAGAAACTGATTGATAATTTCCTGAATATAAAATCAAAATTATTTTTAAAAAGCAATATAGCTAAAATAATAATATATGGATCAAAATATTCTTGCATTAGAGGGAAAATTATTAGTGAGATAATGTAAAAAAAACTTACCACAAAAATATTGATATTTGCTTTTCCAATAGCAAATAAAACAATTATCCAAGATATTAAGAATGAAAAGTAAGTAAAAACTTCTCTTAAGAGCAAATTATCAAATAAAACTAATGAAATTTTATGTAGTATTCCAAGACCATAAACACCATATGCTGATGTTGAGAATTGTTTAGTAGTAGTAAAATTTTCAAAATCGTTAAAAAAGATTAAAAATAATAAATAACAAATAAAAAATATTATTAGATAATAATTTATTTTATCCTCAATAAATCTTTTAGCGCTCTCAAGTATGTTCTCTGATTTAAGAAAAATTACTGGTAATAAATAAAATGCCATAATAGCTGAAGCATAACCAAAGTGAAAAAAATGCAAATCTATAGTTGATAAACTACCACCTTGATCTGGACTCCCTAATTGTGTTGCTGGTGGAATTAATCCTTTCCAAATAAAAATTAAATATAAAAATGGTATTGAAAAGAAAAAATAATTTATAAAACAGTATAATTTATATTTAAGATCTAATTCAGATTTTATAATTTTAAAAAGAACCAAGATAGGAATAATTAAAAGTTTTTGATCAAAATATATACAAAGTGAGCTAAAAAAAGTTAAGAGCGTTATCGAAGAGTAGGTATTTAATCTTTTTGGTGTATCTGAAAGTGTATAGTTTAAAAATAGAATACTAGTCAACATTGTAATCACGCCATAATTTACTTCACCACCCCAATATGAATTTGTTCTAAAATATGGGCTTAACAAAATAAAAGAAGAGATAAAAAATAAAGTAATCTTATCTACACTTTTAAATCTTTGTAAAAGACAAATATAAAAAGTAAGCGGGGCTAAAAAGGAAAAACAAAAAACAGAAATTCTATAAGTGTCTATATCATAAATAAATGGATTAAATAAAATATGTAAAATATAAATTAAAGGAGTTCTGTTTCCCCAAAAATCAGGATGGTGAATAGCGGTCCATAAATCATTAGATTTATATATTTTAAAATTATCCCACATCCACGTAAGGTCACCGTTATAACCACCGGCACCAGCTGAATTCTCATTTAAATAAAAACCCAAAAAAAACGACAGATAGATAAAGAATGAAAAAGAAATAAATAATATATTTTTTAAATTTTTTTCCATAGATTTCATTAATTATTAATATAGTTGTTATTTATAATACTAATATGTCGCTATACAACAAATTAAAATTATCTTATTTATTTACGAGATATGAAAATTACATTTTTAAATCATGCCTCTTTTATAATAGAAGAAGAAAATTTTAAGTTGTGCTGCGATCCATATTTATTTGGCAGCGCTTTCAACAATGGTTGGAGTTTATTGAAAGAAGAAAACCATGAGAAACAGTTAAAAAATCTAACACATATTTTTTATTCTCACGAACACCCAGACCATTTCGCTGTCCCTTTTTTAAAAAGTGTTAATGAAAACGATAGATCCAAAATTACTGTCATTTACCAAGAAACTCTAGATAAGCGTGTTAAAAAATTTTGTGAGGGAATTGGATACAATTTTATAGAGTTAAAAAATAAATTACCAATAAATCTATCTAAAGATGTAAATGTTGTTTGTGGAAAAGTACCCTTTTACGATTCTTGGATAAATTTCAGTATAAAAAATAAAAACATTCTTAATGTTAATGATTGCGTATTAGAAAATTCAAATTTAATAGCTGAAATAAATCAAACTTTAAAAAATAAAATTGATATATTATTTACTCAATTTTCATATGCAAGCTATGCACCAACTAAACAATTAAGATTAAAAACAGCACAGAATCAGTTCCTTACTTTAAAAAAACAAGATGAGTTAATTAAACCAAAATTTATCGTTCCTTTTGCAAGTTTTATTTATTACTCGAATGAGGAAAATAGATACATGAACGATAGTATTAATACCGTGATGTCTGCACATGAATTTATGATTAAAAATTGTAATTCAGCACCAATCATTTTGCGTCCAAACCAAGAATGGGATGGTACAAGTGAATTAGATAATAATATTTCACTTAATTACTGGAAAAATATTTATGAAAATATTAATAATTTAAATTACTTAAAAGATACCTCACAAATTACTGAGTCTGAATTAATAATTAAATCAAAAAATTATATTAAAAGACTTAAAGAAAAAAATAATTTTTTTATTGTCAGATTATTAAAATTAATTGGTTTATTTAAAGATATTGAAATATTTGTTCAGGATAAAAAAAAATATTATAATTTTAATATTTTTTCAGGTTTAGAAGAAATAAATTTTACAAGTAAAAATGAAAACTTAATTTCTTTACATAGTAATTCCTTAGCTTTCATCTTTGATTATAATTTTGGATTTGATACATTAATTGTTAACGCAAGGTTCACTTCGAACTCCAGTTATTATCAAAGATTTAAAGAAACTTTTTTTTTAGGGACACTAAACAATACTGGTAGGTATTTAAAATTATCAAAAATTCATAAGTATCTTGATAAAAATTTTATTGTAAAATGTCTTGAAATATTAGGACTTAAGAAAAGAAAAAATCCTACAAGTTAGTATTATTAATTACTTAATATTTTTTAAGAAGTGATTGATATGATGACAAACCACAGATACAGAGTTTGATACATTTAAACTATCAATTTTTTTGTTTATCTTAATTTTAAAAACAAAATCAGTTTTTTTTGATGTATTTTTCTTTATCCCAAATCCCTCTGATCCAAATAATAAAACATTTCTTCCAGCCCAATTGTGCTCTGTAAAATCTTTTGATGCATTATTGTCAAATGAACTTACCCAAAAATCATTTGTTTTTAAAAATTTTAAAGTAGTATTTATGTTTGAAACCTCAAATATTTTTATATATTCCATTCCTCCGCTAGCACTTTTATAAAGAAGTTTACTTTTAGATGGATATGATCTAGATTTTACTATTATACCATCAAAATCAAACGCCACCGCACTACGTATTATCGACCCAATATTTCTGGGATCAGTTACATCCTCTAAGGCAATAAGATTTAAGTTTTTTACTTTGTTTCCTATAATATATTCCTTCAAAGTTACTTCTTCTAAGTGCTCAACCTCTGCAACAAGCCCTTGATGAGCAGTCTCATCTCTACCACATAAATTATCTAATTCTTTTCTTGATTTATAAAATACATTAATTTTTTTAAATAAATTAAGGTTTTGATTTTCTCTATTAAGTTTTTTTTGAGCATCTTCAGTTAAGAAAACCCTCTCAATTTTTCTGAAAGGGTTCTTTAAAGCTTCTAGAACAGCATGTTTTCCTACAATTAAAAAGGTGGTTTTTTTCATAAATTACAAGGCTTTAAACTCAATTTATTAGCATATTTTAAGGTAAAATGATTTATTGCATTTATCATACAAATGCTTATAAAACGCTTGTTGTTAAATGCTTTTTAAGTTAGTGGGTATCCCCTAGATTAAGGAGGGGTACCAAAGCGGTCAAATGGGGCGGGCTGTAAACCCGTTGACTTCGGTCTTCGAAAGTTCGAATCTTTCCCCCTCCACCAAACTTGAAACGTTTAATAATAAAGAGCGCGATAAGTTTGGATATTGCGGGTGTAGTTCAATGGTAGAACGCTAGCCTTCCAAGCTGGATGTAAGGGTTCGATTCCCTTTACCCGCTCCAAAATTTAAAGTTAAAAATAAAAATATAAAGTGAGGAAAAAATAAAATGTCAAAAGAGAAGTTTCAACGAAACAAACCGCATTGTAATATTGGTACAATCGGACACGTAGACCATGGTAAGACAACTTTAACTGCTGCAATTACAAAAGTATTATCTGAAGCAGGAGGTTCTAGTTCAGCGAACTTTGTTGCTTACGATCAAATTGATAAAGCTCCTGAGGAAAAAGAGAGAGGTATCACAATTTCAACTGCTCACGTTGAGTATGAAACAGAAAAGAGACATTACGCCCATGTAGATTGTCCTGGTCACGCAGACTATGTTAAGAATATGATAACTGGAGCTGCACAAATGGATGGCGCTATTCTGGTTATTAATGCTGCGGATGGTCCTATGCCTCAAACAAGAGAGCATATTCTTTTAGCAAGACAAGTTGGAGTTCCAGCAATTGTTGTCTTTTTAAATAAAATTGATACTGTAAAAGATAAAGAGCTTATTGATTTAGTTGAAGAAGAAATAAGAGAGCTTTTAACTTCATATAAATTTCCTGGCGACAAAATTCCTATAATTAAAGGATCAGCTCTAAACGCCGTAGAAGGTAAAGATGAAGCTACTGGTAAAAATGCTATCATGGAATTAATGAAAGCAGTAGATGAAACTATTCCTCAACCTGACAGACCAAAAGATAAACCTTTCTTAATGCCAGTTGAAGACGTATTCTCTATTTCAGGTAGAGGTACAGTTGTTACTGGTAGAGTAGAGTCGGGTGTTATTAAAGTTGGTGAAGAAATAGAAATAGTTGGTATCAGGGACACTAAAAAATCTGTTTGTACTGGTGTAGAAATGTTCAGGAAGTTATTAGATAGCGGTGAGGCTGGAGATAATATTGGAGCACTCTTAAGGGGTGTGGAAAGAACTGATGTTGAGAGAGGTCAAGTACTCTGTAAACCAGGTTCGATAACTCCTCACACTGAGTTTGAATGCCAGGCATATATTTTAAAAAAAGAGGAGGGAGGAAGACATACTCCTTTCTTTACAAAATATAGACCTCAGTTTTATTTTAGAACTACAGATGTAACAGGAGAAGTTACTTTACCATCAGGCACAGAGATGGTTATGCCAGGTGACGATGGAAAATTTACTGTTAAATTAATTACACCAATAGCTATGAATGAAAACTTAAACTTTGCGATTAGAGAAGGCGGTAAAACAGTTGGAGCTGGTGTAGTGACTAAAATAATTAAGTAACGCTTAGGAGCGTAGTTCAATTGGTAGAGCGCCGGTCTCCAAAACCGGAGGTTGTGGGTTCGAGTCCCTCCGCTCCTGCCAAACTTTGAAAGAGTTATGAAAAATCCTTTGAAATTTATACAAGAGGTTAAACAAGAAACCTTTAGAATAACTTGGCCTACAAAAAAAGAAACTATGATGGGCGCTGTAATGGTTTTTGCTTTAGCTTCAATTGCGGCTATCTTCTTTTTAATTTTGGATCAAATCTTGAGATTTTTTTTAAATTTGGTTTTAACAATTAATTTTTAATAATGAATTGGTATATTGTACAGGCATATTCTAGTTTTGAAAAAAAAGTAGTTGAGTCTATTAAAGATGAGCTAAAAAAACATAAACTAGAGGACAATATTGGCGAAATTTTAGTTCCAACACACCAAATAACTCAAGTAAAAAAAGGCAAAAGAACTAAAAAGGAAAGTAAGTATTTCCCTGGTTATGTTTTACTTAAAATTGAACTTACAAAACAAATTTATCACTTAATAAAAAACCTTCCTAAAGTGAGCGGATTTTTGGGCACAGGAGATAAACCGACACCTATATCAGACACTGAAATACAGAGAATACTAGGACAAGTATCAGAAAGCGCAAATATTCAAAAAACTGGTATTAGTTTTGAAATTGGAGAAAAAGTCAAAGTTTGTGATGGTCCTTTTGCTTCATTTAATGGATTAATAGAAGAAATTGATGAAGAAAAATCTAGACTTAAAGTCTCTGTTTCTATATTTGGTAGACCTACGCCTGTAGATTTAGAATTTAACCAGGTGGAGAAAAATTAAATGGCTAAAGAGATAACAGGTTACGTAAAATTACAAATTAAAGGTGGTCAAGCTAATCCCGCGCCACCAGTAGGACCCGCTTTAGGTCAAAGAGGAATAAATATTATGGAGTTCTGCAAAGCTTTTAATGAAAAAACAAAAAATTTTATGGGAAAACCTGTACCTGTTGTAATCACTGTCTATAAAGATAAAAAATTTGATTTTATTATTAAATCTCCCCCTGCATCACATTTTATTAGAGAAGCTGCAAAATTAAAAAGTGGATCAAGCGAACCAGGAAGAGTAGTTGCTGGTTCAATTACAATGAAACAAGCAGAAGCAATTGCAAAAGAAAAAATGAAAGATCTAAACGCATTTGATATTAAAGAAGCAACAAAAATTATTTGTGGATCTGCTAGGTCAATGGGTATTGAGGTTAAAGAATAATAATGAAAAAAAAATCAAAGAGATATAAGGAAATTTTAAAAAATGCTGTTAAAGATAAAAAAATTGCAGTTAAAGATGCTATAGATTTAGTTAAAAAGAATTCAAAAACAAAATTTGATGAGTCAATAGATGTTTCTTTAAAAATAAATTTAAAACAGTCTAAAGGTGGAGATTTTAGTTTGAGAACTGTTGTAAATTTACCGAACGGTTCTGGAAAAAAAAATAACGTTGCAGTTTTATGTGAACCTGACAAAACTGATGAGGCCAAAAAGGCTGGAGCAGACGTAGTCGGTTCTGATGATTTAATAGAAAAAATTGCAGCAGGAAAATTCAATTTTACAAAACTTATTTGCACACCATCTATGATGAGTAAAATTGGTAAGCATGGTAAGGTTTTAGGACCAAAAGGCTTAATGCCAAATCCTAAATTGGGAACTGTAGCATCTGATTTAACAAAAGCCGTAAAGGATCTAAAAACTGGATTAGTTGAAATTCGAAATGACAAAGACGGAAATTTAGCTTCTACTATAGGGAGAAAAAGTTTTTCCACAGAAAAGTTACTGGAAAATTATAACCATTTTATTGAGAGTGTAAAAAAAGAAAAGCCTGACACTATTAAAGGTGAGTTTATTAAAAACACCTATTTAACTTCTACAATGGGTATTTCTTATAAAGTAGGAGGAAAGTAAATTTATGATGTCTAAACAAGCTAAGAAAAATTATGTTGAAGAGATGAAAAAAAATTTTACTGATAATGAGTCAGTCATGATTGCTCAATATCAAGGTCTTAATGTTAATGAGTTAGATGAATTAAGAAAACAACTAAGAGAAAAAGGTATTTTGTTTAAAATTACAAAAAACAGAATTACAAAATTAGCTTTGAAAGAAACTTCTAAAAAAGATCTTGAAAAATACTTTACAGGACCGACCGCTGCAGCAATTTCATCTGATCCAATATCTTCGGCAAAAATTTTAACAAAATTTTCTAAATCAAATGATAAGCTTAAAATTATCGCTGGTTTTATGGATGGCAAGGTTTTGGATGAAAAAGAGGTGTCCGTAATTGCCACACTACCTTCATTAGAGGAAGCAAGGGCGAAAATAGTGGGAATATTGGCCACACCAGCACAAAAATTGGTGAGTATTTTACTTGCACCTGGCTCAAAAATTGCTAATTTAACGCGCGCGAAGAGTTTAAAAAATTAAATCACAGGATCAAAAATGGCAGACTTAAATAAAATTATAGATGAACTTTCTACTTTAACAGTTGTTGAGGCAGCAGAGTTATCAAAACAGCTTGAAGAAAAATGGGGCGTTACAGCAGCAGCACCAGTAGCAGCAGCACCAGCAGGTGGGGCAGCAGCACCAGCAGGAGAAGAAAAATCAGAATTTTCAATTTTTTTAGCCTCAGCTGGCGATAAAAAAATTAATGTAATAAAAGAAGTTAGAGCAATAACTGGTTTGGGTTTAAAAGAAGCTAAGGATTTAGTTGAGGCTGCACCAAAAGAAGTTAAAGGCGGTGTAGCTAAGAAAGAAGCTGAAGAATTTAAGAAAAAACTTGAAGCAGCTGGAGCTAAAGTAGAATTAAAGTAAACAAAATTAAAGACTAAATTTTACTGTAAGTTAAAATTTGCAGTGAAATTTTTTTATATTTAATGCAATTATCTTTTACGCAAAAGAAACATATTAGAAAAAACTTTGGTAAATTAGTTGAAGGGTTATCGATTCCTAATTTAATAGAAGTCCAAAAAAATTCTTATAACGAATTTTTAAAATCAAAAACATTAAACGAACAATTAAGTGATTTATCAAAGGGCATTGACAAAGTTTTTAAAAGCATTTTTCCTATTGAAGATGGAAATGATAAGTCTACTTTAGAATATATCTCATACAAATTAGAGAAACCGAAATTTGATGTAATTGAATGCAAACAAAGAAGCTTATCTTACTCCGCTGCACTCAAAGCAAATTTACGATTAGTTGTTTATGAAATAGATACAGAAAATAATACTAAACAAATTCTTTCAGCAAAAGAACAAGAAGTTTTTATAGGTGATCTACCGTTAATGACACCTAGCGCAACTTTTATTACTAATGGTGTTGAAAGAGTAGTGGTCAATCAAATGCACAGAAGTCCAGGTGTATTTTTTGACCATGATAAAGGCAAAACTCATGCAAGCGGAAAATTATTATTTAATTGTCGAATAATTCCAGGCAGAGGTTCATGGTTAGATTTTGAATTTGATCCAAAGGATATCTTATATTTTAGAATAGATAGAAAGAAAAAACTCCCGATAACAACTTTTTTATATGCTTTGGGTTTTTCAAAAGAAAAAATAATTGAAACATTTTATTCTACAAACAAATATTCATATAAAAAAGAAAATAAAAATTGGGTTACAGATTTTGATTTAGATAATTACAAAAGACCAATTAAACTATCTTATGATTTGATTGATGCAAAAAACAATAAAATTATTTTAAAAAAAGGAGAAAAATTAAACATTGTTATAGCAAAAAAACTAAAAGAAAATGGTCTAAATTATATTGCTATTCCTAACGAACAGATAATTGGAAAATATATCAGCAAAGAAATAAAAGACAAAAATGGAGAGTTAGTAGTCGGAGCTGGTTTTGACATTACTGAAGATCAATTAAATAAAATTATCACTGAAGATAAAAATGAACTAAATATTGTTAATATAGATCCGATTAATAAAGGTCCTTATATTCTAGAAAGTTTAAAAATTGACAAAAATTCAAATAAAACTGATGCGTTAAATGATATTTATAAAGTCTTGAGACCAGGTGAAGCTCCTTCAGTCGAAGTAGCTGCTGAAATATTTAATAATTTATATTTTAAGAAAGAAAGATATGATTTATCAGAGGTTGGACGAGTAAAACTTAACTCAAAATTAAATTTAAATACTAGCCCAAAAAAAACTATCTTAGAAACGTCTGATGTAGTCGCGATAATTAAATTTATGTTGGATTTAAGAGATGGTAAAGGAGATGTAGACGATATTGATCATTTAGGTAATAGGAGAGTAAGATCAGTTGGAGAATTAGTTGAAAATCAATTCAGAATTGGTCTCTTAAGAATGGAGAGAACCGTAAAAGAGAAAATGTCAACTTTCCTAGAGATCGAGTCAGCTATGCCTCAAGATTTAATTAATGCTAAACCAATTACTACTTCTTTAAAAGATTTTTTTGCAACATCACAACTCTCTCAATTCATGGATCAAACTAACCCTTTGTCTGAAATCACTCACAAAAGGAGAGTGTCTGCATTGGGACCTGGAGGACTAACAAGAGAAAGAGCTGGTTTTGAAGTAAGAGATGTTCATCCAACTCATTATGGTAGAATTTGCCCAATTGAGACTCCTGAAGGACCCAATATAGGATTAATTAATAGTTTGGCTACTTATTGTAGAGTAAATAAATTTGGTTACATTGAGAGTCCTTATAAGAAAGTAATAAAAGGAAAAGTTACTTCAGAAATAAAATATCTTTCTGCAATAGAAGAAGAAAAATATACTATCGCCCAAGCTAATTCAGCTTTAAACAAGGATGGATCATTTGTAGAAGAATTAGTAGCTTGCAGAAAAAATTTGAATTTTGAACTCTCAACAAGAGAAAATATTGAATACATAGATGTTTCACCAAAACAGTTAGTTTCTGTTGCAGCTGCATTAATCCCTTTTTTAGAAAATGATGATGCCAACAGAGCGCTAATGGGTTCTAATATGATGAGACAAGCGGTACCATTATTAAAACCTGAGTCTCCTTTAGTTGGAACGGGTATAGAGTCTGATGTAGCACTTGACTCTGGAGTAACTATTGTTGCTAAAAGAAATGGAATTGTTGATAAAATTGATGGGAAAAGAATAGTTGTAAAGGCAACTGATGTAACTGATTTGTCTCAGTCCGCAGTAGATATTTATAATTTATCAAAATTTCAAAGATCAAACCAAAATACTTGTATTAATCAAAAACCTTTAGTTAAAGTCGGTGATAAAATTAAAAAAGGTGACATCATTGCTGATGGACCAGCAACAAAACTTGGTGAGTTAGCTTTAGGCAAAAATGTAACAGTCGCTTTTATGCCTTGGCAAGGTTACAATTTTGAGGACTCAATTTTGATTTCAGAAAGATGTGTAACTGATGATGTTTTTACATCAGTTCATATTGAAGAATACGAGTCCATGGCTAGAGATACAAAACTTGGTGCGGAAGAAATTACAAGAGACATACCTAATGTTAGCGAGGAAAGCTTAAGAAATCTAGATGAGTCTGGAATTGTATATGTAGGAGCAGAAGTTAAACCAGGTGATATTCTGGTAGGTAAAGTTACCCCAAAGAGTGAAACGTCATCAAGTCCAGAAGAGAAATTATTAAGATCAATTTTTGGTGAAAAAGCCACAGATGTAAGAGACTCTTCCTTAAAATTACCTTCAGGTAGCACAGGTGTTGTAATCGATGTTAGAGTTTTTAATAGACATGGTATAGAAAAAGATGAGAGGTCAATAGCCATAGAAAGAGCTGAAATTGAGTCTGTTCAAGAAGACAAAAAAGTCGAAGAGGAGATACTTAATAGAAATATAAAGCTTAGGGCTATAGACTTGTTAAACGGACAAAGTATAAACAAACAATTTAAAGATTTAAAACCAGGAACTACTTTAAACCAAAATGACTTTGAGAATTTAACTTTAAAAGATCTTTGGAAAATTCCTTTACAAAAAGATGAATTAAATTCTGATCTTGAAAAACTTAAGAATCAATTTGATAATGCATCAGAAGATATAAGATTGAGGTTCGAAGATAAAGTTACAAAAATTCAACAAGGTGATGATTTACTACCAACAGTAATGAAAGTAGTAAAAGTATTTGTTGCGGTAAAAAGAAGATTGATGCCAGGCGATAAAATGGCCGGTAGACACGGAAATAAAGGAGTTGTTAGTAAAATTGTACCTGTAGAGGACATGCCTTATATGGAAAATGGAAAACCAGTGGATATAGTTCTTAATCCTTTAGGAGTTCCAAGTCGTATGAATGTTGGCCAAATTTTAGAAACTCACCTTGGATGGTCATGCTTAGAACTTGGTGATCAAATTAAAGAGCATTTAAAGAATTTTGAAAAAGAAATTAATAAGATCAAAGAAAAATTAGAAATAATTTATGGAAAAACTTACTATAGTGAGGTTATTTCTAAATTATCAAATAAAGAAATTGCAGAATTAGTCCAAAATTTATCTAAAGGTGTGCCAATAGCTACTCCAGTTTTTGATGGAGCTAGCACAGACGATATTACAAAAATGTTAGATTTAGCTAAATTACCAAGTTCTGGTCAAACTCATTTATGGAATGGTCAAACCGGAGAAAGATTTGATAGACCAGTTACAGTAGGAATAATTTATATGTTAAAATTGAACCATTTAGTAGAGGACAAAATTCATGCTAGATCTACAGGGCCTTACAGCTTAGTAACTCAACAACCACTTGGTGGAAAAGCACAACTTGGTGGTCAAAGATTTGGTGAAATGGAAGTATGGGCTTTAGAAGCTTATGGAGCATCTTATACACTACAAGAAATTCTTACAGTAAAATCTGATGATGTTGCGGGAAGAACAAAAGTTTACGAGACTATTGTAAAAGGTAATAATAACTTTGAGTCAGGAGTACCTGAGTCTTTTAATGTATTAGTAAAAGAAATAAGAGCACTTGGTTTAAATATAGAACTTAATTAATTATGGAAAAAAACTTAACCAAAAATTTTGAAAATCAAAATATTACGCAAGAAAATAATTTTGATAGTATTAAAATAACTTTAGCAAGTCCCGAAAAAATTAAATCTTGGTCTTACGGTGAAATTAAAAAACCTGAAACTATAAACTATCGAACTTTTAGACCTGAAAAAGATGGATTATTTTGTTCAAGAATATTTGGACCAGTAAAAGATTATGAGTGTTTATGTGGAAAATATAAAAGAATGAAATTCAGGGGAATTATTTGTGAAAAATGTGGTGTTGAAGTTACTAAATCCAATGTGAGAAGAGAGAGAATGGGCCATATAGATCTTGCTTGCCCAGTTGCGCATATTTGGTTTTTAAAATCTTTACCAAGTAGAATTTCTTTAGCTATAGATATGAAGTTGAAGGAAGTAGAAAAAGTATTATATTTTGAGAGCTTTATTGTAGTCGAACCAGGTCTAACAACACTTAAAAAAGGTCAAATTATTTCTGAACAAGCATTATTAAAAGCTCAAGAGGAATTTGGAGAAGATGCTTTCACGGCAGGAATTGGTGCTGAAGCAGTAAGAGAAATTTTAGTGAATTTGGATCTCAAAAAGGAACAGCAAAAATTAAGAGAGTCTTTAAAAGATATAAAATCAAAAGTTACTGAAGAAAGAACAATTAAAAGACTAAAACTAATAGAGTCTTTTATCAATTCGGGAAATAAACCTGAGTGGATGATTTTAACTTCAATACCAGTTATACCTCCAGAGTTAAGACCATTAGTTCCTCTTGATGGAGGAAGATTTGCTACATCTGATTTAAACGACTTATACAGAAGAGTAATAAACAGAAACAATCGTCTTAAAAGACTTTTAGATCTTAAAGCACCGGATATTATTGTAAGGAACGAAAAGAGAATGCTTCAAGAGTCAGTGGATGCTCTTTTTGATAACGGCAGAAGAGGTAGAGTGATAACTGGAACCGGTAAAAGACCACTAAAATCTTTGGCTGAAATGTTAAAAGGCAAACAAGGTAGATTTAGACAAAATTTATTAGGTAAAAGAGTAGATTATTCAGGACGATCCGTAATCGTTGTTGGGCCTGAATTAAAATTACATCAATGCGGTTTACCTAAAAAAATGGCACTAGAATTATTTAAACCATTTTTATATGCAAGATTAGATAAATTAGGTTTAGCAACGACAATTAAACAAGCCAAAAGATTAGTTGAAAAAGAAAAAAGTGAAGTTTGGGACTCTCTTGAACATATTATACGGGAACATCCAATTCTCTTAAATCGTGCTCCAACATTGCATAGATTGGGAGTGCAAGCCTTTGAAGCAAAATTAATTGAGGGTAATGCGATAGAACTTCACCCTTTAGTTTGCGCTGCATTTAATGCCGATTTTGATGGTGATCAAATGGCAGTGCATATACCTTTAAGTTTAGAGGCACAATTAGAAGCTAGGGTTTTAATGATGTCAACTAATAATATTTTAAGTCCATCAAATGGAAAACCAATTATAGTACCAAGTCAGGATATTGTTTTGGGTATTTATTATTTATCACAAGCGGAAAATAGTGAAAAAAAACCAAAAGGAATTTTTTCTAGTATTGAAGAAATTGAACAAGGATTAGAAAGTAAATCTATAAGCTTACATTCAAAAATAGTTTCAATTTTTAAAACTGTTAACAAAGACGGCAATGCTATTACAGAAAAATATACAAGTACTGCTGGTAGGTTCTTGTTGGCGAATGTATTACCAAAAAATCATAATATTAAATTTTCACTAGTAAATAAATTATTAACCAAGAAAAATGTATCAGAAGTAATAGATACAATTTTTAGATATTGTGGACAAAAAGAAACTGTAATTTTCTGTGATAGAATTAAAACTCTTGGTTTCAAACATGCTTTTAAAGCCGGAATTTCTTTTGGTAAAGATGACTTAATTATACCGAAAACAAAAGAGAATTTAATTAGTAGTACAAAAAAACAAATTGAGGAATATGAGAAACAGTACTCCGATGGTTTGATCACTAGAGGTGAAAAATATAATAAAGTAGTTGATATTTGGTCAAAATGCACTGATACAGTAGCCAATGAAATGATGAAAGAAATTTCGTCAGCTGAAAGGATTTGTGAAGACGATAGAATAGAGACAAATTCAGTTTATATGATGGCAGACTCTGGTGCTAGAGGATCACAAGCTCAAATGAAACAATTGGCAGGTATGAGAGGGTTAATTGCAAAACCTTCTGGCGAGATCATTGAAACTCCAATTATTGCAAATTTTAAAGAGGGATTATCAGTATTAGAATATTTCAACTCAACACACGGTGCTAGAAAAGGCCTTGCTGATACTGCCTTAAAAACAGCTAACTCCGGATACCTAACAAGAAGGTTATGTGATGTAGCTCAAGATGTTCAAATAACTAAAAAGGAATGTGATCCAAAAAAGAGATCATCAGTAACTATTTCTGAAATAATAGAGGGTGGAAATATTTTAGTTAGTCTTTCTGAGAGAGTATTAGGAAGAGTGATAGCTGAGAATATCAAAAATCCAGTTACAGGTGAAGTTATTATTAAAAAAGGTAAATTGATTGACGAATTTGATTGCGAAAAAATTGATGCCGCAGGAGTAAAGTCAGTTAATGTTTATTCGGTTATAACATGTGCTTCGACAAAGGGTGTTTGCCAAATATGTTACGGCAGGGATTTAGCGAGAGGTAAACTTGTAAGCGTTGGTGAAGCAGTCGGAATGATCGCAGCTCAATCGATTGGTGAACCTGGAACGCAATTGACTATGAGAACATTTCACGTTGGTGGTACCGCGCAGATTAAAGAAGAGTCCCAAATTATTTCTCAGTCAGATGGAAAATTAAATATAATAAATAAAAATTTAATAGAAGACTCAAAGAAAAACATCATAGTTATGGGAAGAAATACCCAACTTAGTATTGAAGATGATAACGGAAGGCAATTAGCAATTTATAAAGTTAATTATGGATCAAAATTATTTTTTAAAGATGGAGACATTGTAAAAAAAGGAAAAAAAGTTGCAGAGTGGGATCCTTACACGCTACCTGTGATCGCTGAAACAAGTGGTATTGTGAATTATATGGACCTAACAGAAGGAAGTTCTTTGACAGAGACTTTAGATGATGCAACTGGTTTATCGTCAAAATCTGTAACAGATTGGAAATCTTCATCAAAAAATTCAGAGTTAAAGCCTAGAATTACCTTGAGAAATGATAAAGGAGAAATTATTAAAAAAGCAGATGGTAACGAAGCAAGATATTATTTAGTTCCAGACACAATTCTATCCGTTAAAGATGGTCAAAAGATATCAGCTGGTGACGTATTAGCAAGATTACCTAAGGAAACTTCCAAAACAAAAGATATAACAGGAGGCTTACCAAGAGTTGCAGAATTATTCGAGGCAAGAAAACCAAAAGATAGTGCAATTATCGCTGAAAATGATGGAGTAATTGAATTTGGTAAAGAAGTTAGAGGTAAACAAAAAATATCGATAATTTCTTCAAATGGAGAAACATCAAATTATTTAATACCTAAAGGTAAACATGTTAATTTTAATCAAGGTGAAAAAATTAAAAAAGGAGAGTATTTATTAGATGGAGCTCCATTACCTCATGACATATTAAGAATTTTAGGAGTTGAAAAACTAACTGAATACTTCATAACTGAGGTTCAAGAAGTTTATAGACTGCAAGGTGTTGTTATAAATGATAAACATATTGAAACAATTGTAAGACAAATGCTAAAAAGAGTTGAGGTCAAAGATCCTGGAGACTCAGAACTTTTAGCTGGTGAGGTTATTGATTTACTAGACATTAATAAAATAAATGACAAGCTTAGAGAGAATAAGAAGAAGCCCGCAGATTATGAGAGGATATTACTTGGTATTACAAAAGCTTCTTTGCAAACAAATTCATTTATTTCAGCTGCGTCATTTCAAGAAACGACAAGAGTTCTTACTGATGCTTCAATAAGAGGAAAAGTTGATACTCTTGAAGGCCTGAAAGAAAACGTAATAGTTGGAAGATTAGTACCAGCAGGCACTGGTTTAACTAAAATTGAATGGGACAAGCAAGCTAGAGAGCAAGATAAAGCCAGAATGGAAGACTTGAAAAAACAAGCTCTAGAATCTGCTCCAGAAGCGCCTGAACAATCAGCATAAAGTCTATTTAAAAAACACCATAAAACATTGACTTTTATTAATTCGATGCTAGTTTACGGCACATTTTGAATGTTAGAAGTAAGGTAGATTATAGCCTTAAACACTAACAATTATACTAATAGGTTTTCCTAATTTTTAACTTCAAAATATATTTATGCCGACAATTAATCAGTTGATTAAAAAAAGTAGAGTTAAACCAATTGCTAGAAATAAAGTTCCGGCATTGGAAAAACAACCTTTAAAAAGAGGTGTTTGTGTAAAAGTTTACACAACAACTCCCAAGAAACCAAATTCAGCATTGAGAAAAGTTGCTAGAGTTAGATTATCAAATGGTTTTGAAGTGACAGCATATATTCCAGGTGAAGGCCATAATTTGCAAGAACACTCCGTTGTTTTACTACGAGGCGGACGTGTTAAAGATTTACCAGGTGTGAGATATCATATTTTACGAGGAAATTTAGATACGCAGGGTGTAGCCAATCGAAAAAAAAGACGATCCCTATACGGAACAAAAAAACCAAAATAATCTATGTCTAGAAAAAGAAAAGCACCTATTAGAAAAGTTTATCCTGATCCAAAATTCCATTCAGAAGTAGTTTCTAAATTTATTAATTCCATAATGTATGATGGAAAAAGATCAACAGCAGAAAAAATTCTTTATGATGCATTAGAAAAAATTAAAACTAAAAACAATGAGGATCCTCTCAAAATTTTTAATTCAGCTATAAGTAATGTAAAACCAAACATTGAATGTAGATCAAGAAGAGTTGGTGGAGCTACCTACCAAGTTCCGGTAGAGGTTAAATCAAAAAGAGCTCAAGCTTTAGCATTAAGATGGATAATGGATGCGACTAGAAAAAGAAAAAACAAAACTATGGCAGAAAAATTATATGCTGAAATATTAGACGCTTCACAAAATAAGGGGTCAGCTATTAAAAAAAGAGAAGACACACATAAAATGGCAGAGTCAAATAAAGCATTTGCTCACTTTAGATGGTAAAAAAATATGACTAAATATAATTTAGATAAATATAGAAATATCGGTATTATGGCTCACATTGATGCCGGTAAGACAACTACTACTGAAAGAATTTTATACTATACCGGAAAGAGCCATAAAATTGGAGAAGTACATGACGGTGCAGCAACAATGGATTGGATGGAACAAGAGCAAGAAAGAGGTATTACTATAACCTCCGCTGCAACGACTTGCTTTTGGAGAGATCACAGAATTAATATTATTGATACACCAGGTCACGTAGATTTTACAATTGAAGTTGAGAGATCGTTAAAAGTTTTAGATGGCGCAGTAGCAGTTTTTGATGGTGTCGCTGGAGTAGAACCACAATCTGAAACTGTTTGGAGACAAGCTGATAAATATAAAGTACCAAGAATTTGTTTTGTAAATAAATTAGACAGAACTGGCGCAGATTTTTACCGATGTGTTGACATGATTAAAGAACGTTTAGGGTGCAAACCATTACCCTTACAATTACCCATAGGAACTGAAGCAGATTTAAAAGGTGTAATCGATTTAGTTAAAATGAAAGGTGTTGTTTGGCAAAATGAAGATCTAGGAGCGAAATTTGAATATGTTGATATACCTGATGATCTAAAAGATAAAGCAAAAGAATATAGACAAAATCTCGTAGAAACTGCGGTAGAAGAAGATGAAAAATTAATGGAAACATATTTAGAAGGAAAAGAACCCTCAGAAGAGGACTTAATAAAATGTGTTAGAAAAGGAACTTTAAATTTTAATTTTGTACCAATTTTAACTGGCTCAGCTTTTAAAAACAAAGGTGTCCAACCATTATTAGATGCTGTTATTGACTATCTACCTAGCCCGAAAGATATAGGGTCGATAGAAGCTACAAAACTAAATTCTGAAGATAAGCTGCAGATGAAATTTGAGGATAATGAACCTTTTTCTGCGCTTGCTTTTAAGGTTGCTAACGACCCTTTTGTTGGATCTTTAACTTTCATTCGAATTTATTCAGGTAAATTACAAGCCGGAACAGCTGTCTATAATTCGTCAACAGAAAAAACAGAAAGAGTTGGTAGAATGTTGCTAATGCATGCAAATTCTAGAGAGGATATTAAAGAGGCGAACACTGGAGACATTGTTGCACTAGCTGGTTTAAAAAATACGATTACTGGTCACACACTTTGTGATCAAAATAAACCTGTATTATTAGAACCTATGGAATTTCCAGATCCGGTAATTGAAATTGCAGTTGAACCCAAAACAAAAGGTGATCAAGAAAAAATGGGTGAAGCTTTAAATAGATTAGCGAAAGAAGATCCCTCATTTAGAGTTAGTTCAGATGAAGAATCAGGGCAAACAATTATTAAAGGAATGGGAGAGCTTCATCTAGATATTATTGTAGATAGAATGAAAAGAGAGTTTAAAGTTGAGGCAAATGTTGGTGCTCCGCAAGTTGCCTATAGAGAAACAATTCTTGGTTCATCTGAAGTAACTTATATCCACAAAAAACAAAGCGGTGGTTCAGGACAATTTGCGAAAGTAACCTTAAGTGTAGAGCCTTTAGAACCCGGCAAAGGAAGAGAAGTTGATAATAAAATTAAAGGAGGCGCTATACCAAAAGAATTTATTCCAGGAGTTGAAAAAGGAGTTTTAAGTGTAGCAGATAGTGGAATATTAGCAGGTTTTCCAGTCATTGATTACAAAGTAACAATCTTAGATGGCTTACATCACGATGTTGACTCAAGCGTTCTTGCATTCGAGATTGCTTCAAGAATGTGTTTCAGAGAGGCCTGTACAAAGGCAACTTTAAAATTACTCGAGCCAATGATGAAAGTAGAGGTCGTAACTCCTGAAGAATTTATGGGAGATGTAATAGGCGATTTAAATAGTAGAAGGGGACAAGTAGCATCAACAGAAGCTAGAGGAAATGCCACAGCGATAAATGCAACTGTTCCTTTAGCTAATATGTTTGGTTACATAAATAATTTGCGTTCTTCAACACAAGGTAGAGCTCAGTATACAATGCAATTTAGTCATTATGATAAAGTTCCACAAAATGTACAAGATGAGGTAACAAAAAAACTAGCTTAATTATGGAAAACCAAAATATTAGAATACATCTTAAGGCTTATGATAACAAAATTCTTGATTTATCAACCGAGGAAATAGTTAACACTGCTAAAAGAACCGGAGCTCAAGTTAAAGGTCCGATACCTTTACCTACAAGAATCGAAAGATATACAGTTTTAAGATCTCCTCATATTGATAAAAAAAGTAGAGAACAATTTGAGTCAAGAACACATAAAAGATTAATAGATATTATTGAACCAACACCTCAAACAGTAGAGGCTTTAATGAAATTAGATTTAGCTTCAGGCGTTGATATTGAAATAAAAATTTAAGTTATGAGCATTGGATTAATAGGAACAAAAATAGGAATGACCAGAGAATTCATGGAAAGTGGTCAGTCTGTACCTGTAACAGTTATAAAGGTTGAAAAAGGGAGAGTACTAGACGTAATAACAAAAGAAAAACGAGGATATTCAGCTGTAAAAGTTGGTTTTTTTAAACTTAAAAATTCAAAACTAACTAAACAAATGAAAGGTTATTTTGCAAAGAAAAATACAGAGCCAAAAAAAATTCTTAAAGAGTTCAGAGTAGAAGATAATGGTCAATATAAAGAAGGTAACGAGTTGGGTTTAGAAATATTTAAAGACAAAAAGTTTTTAGATGTAAGATCTAAAACTATTGGAAAGGGTTTTGCTGGCGTTATGAAAAGATGGAATTTTGGTGGGCTAAGGGCCTCCCATGGTGTTTCAGTTTCGCACAGATCTCATGGATCAACTGGTCAAAGACAAGATCCAGGAAAAGTTTTTAAAGGAAAAAAAATGGCAGGTCATATGGGAGATAAATTAAGAACAATTTTAAATCTTGAAGTTGTAAGATCAGATTTAGAAAATAATTTATTATATTTAAAAGGTTCAATTCCAGGAGCTAAAAATTCTACTATTTTATTAAGAGAGTCCGTTAAAAATGTTACTCGAAAAACTATTAAAGAAAAACATGAAGCTAAAATTAAAGTTGCTGCTGCCAAGAAAGGAAAAAAATAAATGAAACTTCCTTTGTTAAATATTGATGGCACTAAAACAGACTCAATAGAAATTTCTGATAAATTGGTTAAGTTAAAAGTTAATCATAAATTAATAAAATTTGTTATTGATTGGCAATTAAATCATGCTAAGCCAAGAACAGCTAAAACGAAACAAAGGAACGAAATAAAGGGTTCAACAAAGAAAATCGTCCCTCAAAAAGGCGGTGGAGGGGCGAGACACGCAAGTAAAAAAGCTCCTCTGTTTGTTGGCGGCGGGATAGCTCACGGCCCAAAAGGAGCTAATTATAAAAATAAAAAGATTAATAAGAAAGTTAGAAAACTAGCTTTAGCTCAAACTTTATCGAAAAAAAATTCTGATAAGAGTCTTTTCATTCTTGCTGATGTAAAAAAAGAAATTAAAAAAACAAAAGAATTTAATCAATTTCTTGAAAAAAATAAATTAGCTAACGTTTTAATTATTTCTGATACAGACTCAATGAAAAATATTAATAAGTCAGCGCGTAATATTAAAAATGTAAAATTAATAAGAGAAGAAGGGACTAATATTTATGACTTGTTTAAATACAAAAATGTAATAATTACATCTTCATCTGCAAAGAAAATACAAGACAGGATTTTAAATGAGAAAAATTAATTATATAGATTCAATTAGAAACCCAATAATTACTGAGAAAGCTACAATTTTATCAGAGCAAAACAAGACTGTTTTTAAAGTCCATGAAAAAGCAACTAAAAAAACTATTAAGAAAAATATTGAAAAATTATTCAAAGTTAGCGTAATTAAAGTAAATATTATAAATCAAAAATCAAAACTTAAAATGAAACAAGGTAGAAAATCAATAAAAAGTGGATATAAAAAAGCAATAATAACACTTAAAAAAGGTCAGAGTATTGATCTGACTACAGGAGTTTAAATTATGGCATTAAAATCATTTAAACCTTATACAAAATCTACTAGAGGAACAGTGGTAGTTGATAAAAGTAGTTTATGGAAAGGCTCACCATATAAACCTTTGACTAAAGGACAGACAGTTACTGGCGGAAGAAATAACGCTGGACGGATTACTTCTAGACATATGGGTGGAGGCTCGAAACATAAATTTAGAATTATTGATTTTTTTAGAAAAAAAAGAGATATGAAAGCTAAAGTTGAAAGAATTGAATACGATCCAAACAGGACAGCTTACATAGCTTTAATAACATATGAGGATAAAGAAAAATCTTATATAATTTCACCTCAAGGATTAAATATTGGTGATACTATTGAATCGGGAAAAAATGCTGAAATTAAAATTGGAAATTCTTTAGAATTAAAAGATATTCCACCAGGAACCTCAATTCACAATGTAGAATTGATACCTGGAAATGGAGGTAAACTTGCTAGATCAGCTGGAGCATCAGTAACATTATCTGGTTACGATGGCGATTACGCTATATTAAAATTATCATCTGGAGAAACAAGAAAAGTAAATAGCGCATGCGTAGGTACAATAGGTACTGTTTCAAATCCAGATCAAAAAAATATTAAAATTGGTAAAGCTGGAAGAAATAGATGGCGAGGAAAAAGACCTCAAACTAGAGGTGTCGCAATGAATCCAGTGGATCACCCTCATGGCGGAGGTGAGGGTAAAACTTCAGGTGGAAGAAGCCCTGTTTCACCATGGGGACAATCTGCTAAAGGGTTAAAAACTAGAAGACCAAAAAGAAGTGATAAATTAATTATTACCAGAAGAAAGAAAAGGAAAAAATAATGACAAGATCTGTTTGGAAAGGCCCATTTGTTCATCCTAGTTTGTTAAAGAAAATCGACAAACTTAAAGATGCTCCAAACAAAAAACCAATCAAGACTTGGTCAAGAAATTCAACAATCATACCCGATTTTGTTGGACATAGTTTTATGATTCATAATGGAAAATCATTTATTCCAATTACTATTTCAGAGGAAATGGTTGGTCATAAATTAGGTGAATTTGCACCCACGAGGACATTTAAAGGTCACACTCCTGCTGATAAAAAAGCCGCCGCCGCTGCCCCTGCAGCAAAAACTGAGGGAGAGAAAAAATAATGAGTAAAAATACTTCATTAGTAAAAGCCGTGAATAAAAATGTAAGAACTAGTCCTAGAAAACTAGCATTAGTTTGTAATTTCATTAAGGGTAAAAAAGTTGATGTTGCTCTTAGAGACTTAGAGTTTTCAAGAAAGAGAATAGCAAGAGATGTAAGCAAAACTGTAAAATCTGCAATATCTAATGCAGAGAACAATAATCAGTTAGATATTGATAATTTATTTGTAGAGGAAGCATATGTGGGTAAGTCACTTGTAATGAAAAGATTTAGACCTAGGGCAAAAGGAAGAGCGAGTCCTATAAAAAAACCCTTTAGTAGAATTACAATTATTTTAAAAGAAAAAAAGGAAAATATTTTAAAAGAAAAAAAGGAAAATATTTTAAAAGAAAAAAAAGAAAATATTTTAAAAGCAAAAAAGGAAAAGAAGGAAAATAAATAATGGGACAAAAGATAAATCCTATAAGTTTGAGACTAGGAATAAACAGAGGCTGGGACTCAACTTGGTTCGCTAAAAAGAAAGATTTCGGAAGATATCTAATAGAGGACTTTAAGATTAGAAATTATATAAAGAAGAACATTGTAAACTCAGGTGTCTCTGAGATAATTATAGAGCGTTCATCAAAAAAATGTACCGTTTCAATACACACTTCAAGACCTGGTTTCGTTATTGGAAAAAAGGGTGCTGATATTGAGAAAATAAAAAAAAATATAATGAAAATCACTGATAGTGACGTAAACGTAAATATTAAAGAAATAAAAAAACCAGAATTAAACTCGAATTTAGTTGCCGAAAATATAGCACAGCAACTAGTGAAAAGAATTGCATATAGAAGAGCTATGAAAAGAGCAATGCAATCAGCAATGAGGTTAAATGCAAAAGGAATTAAGGTTATGCTTAGTGGCAGATTAGCAGGTAACGAAATAGCAAGAACTGAGTGGTTGCGAGAAGGAAGCATACCATCTCATACACTTAGAGCTGAAATAGATTATGGTTTTGCAGAAGCTTTAACTACTTATGGAATTATTGGTGTTAAAGTTTGGATTTATAAAGGTGAATTAATGGCTAAAGATGTTGAAAAAGAAAAAAAAGAAAGGGTAAAAAATGCTACAGCCAGTAAGAACTAAGTATAGAAAAGCATTTAAAGGTAGAATTCATGGTAAAGCTACTAGAGCTGTTAAACTTAATTATGGTCAATTTGGTTTAAAAGCTATTGAGCCAGACAGAGTAATCGGAAAACAAATAGAGGCAGCCAGAGTTGCCTTAACAAGATATATGAAGCGAACAGGAAAAGTTTGGACAAGAATATTTCCAAATATACCCGTATCAAAAAAACCTACTGAAGTTAGGATGGGAAAAGGAAAAGGATCTCCCGAATATTATGCTTGTAGAGTTAAACCCGGAAGAATTATTTTTGAAGTAGATGGTGTCACTGAGGATATAGCTAGAGTAGCTCTATATAAAGCATCGGCTAAATTACCTATAAAAACAAAATTTGTGAAAAGATAATGGTAAAAAAAAAAGAAGATAAAAAATTAACAAAAGATCAAGCAGAGAAAAAAATTTTAACCTTGAAAAAAGATTTATTTAATATCAGGTTTAAAAAAGTGAATAACCAGATCAATAATTCTGCGCAATATAGTCAGATCAAAAAAAGTATAGCTAGACTATACACAACATTAAAAAATACAAAATGACAAAAAAAATTTTAAAAGGAATAGTTAAGAGTTCAAAAAATAACAAAACCATTGTAGTCGAAGTTACTAGAAAATTTAAACATCCTTTTTATGAAAAAGTGATAAAAAGATCAAAAAAATATCATGCGCACGACGAAAAAAATAAATTTAAAGAGGGTGAAAAAGTTTCAATAATTGAATGTAAACCTATATCAAAAAAGAAAACATGGCAGGTAATTGAATAATGATACAAATTCAAACTGAACTCACAGTCGCAGATAACACAGGTGCCAAGAGAGTTGAGTGTATAAAAGTATTAGGTGGTTCAAAGCGAAGATATGCTTCGGTTGGCGACATAATAGTAATTAGTGTAAAAGATGCTATACCAAAAGGTAAAGTAAAAAAAGGTGCAGTACATAAAGCTGTAGTGGTTAGAACAAAAAAAGAAATTTACAGAGAAGACGGTTCCAAGGTTCAGTTTGATAAAAATGCCGTGGTATTAACTGATGATAAAGGTGAGCCTATTGGTACAAGAATTTTTGGTCCTGTAACTAGGGAATTAAGAACTAGAGGTCATACTAAAATAATCTCATTAGCTCCGGAGGTACTTTAAAATGTTATTAAAAAAAGGATCACAAGTAAAAGTTATTTCAGGTAAAGATAAGGGTAAAACTGGAGAAATTCTTGAAATAAATAGAAAGCTAAATAAGATTAAAATAAAAGCAGTGAATATGATTAAGAGACACACAAAACCTACTAAAGAAAATAAAGGCGGTATTATTACAAAAGAAAGCTTTATTCATCAATCAAATGTTAAAAACATAGATATTAAAAAGACAGAAAAAAAACAGGTAGGTAAAAAATAATGCCCAGATTAAAAACTATATACGAGAAAGAGATTATTGCTAAACTTATGAGCAAGTTATCTTTAAAAAATAAACATGACGTGCCAAAAATAAATAAAATTATATTAAATATGGGTTTAGGTGAGGATGCGTCTGACGGAAAAAAACTTAAGGCGTGCGCGGATGATATGGCCTTAATAGCTGGACAAAAACCGATAATCACGAAGTTCAAAAAGTCAATTTCCAACTTCAAAACTAGAAAAGGATCCAACGCTGGTGTTAAAGTTACTTTAAGATCGCAAAAAATGTATGAATTTATTGATAGATTAGTGAATATAGCTTTACCTAGAATTAAAGACTTCAGGGGCTTGTCATCAAAAGGAATAGATAAATCTAATAATTATTCTTTCGGAATTAAAGAACACATTGTCTTTCCAGAAGTTAATTTTGACAAAGTAGATAAAATTAGAGGACTAGATATAACTCTGGTCACATCAAGTAAAAGTAAAGAAGGGACATTAGAACTATTGAGAGAGTTTAATTTTCCACTAAATATTAAAAGGAACTAAGGATATATATGGCTAAAACAAGCGCAATACAAAAAAATTTAAGGCGAATAAAATTAGTAAAAAAGTATGCAAAAAAAAGAGCAGCTTTAAAAAAGATTATCAATAATAGAAAATTAGAATTATCTGAAAGATTTGAGGCACAACTTAAACTTAATAAACTTCCAAAAAACTCAGCTAAGATTAGAATTAGAAATAGATGTGAAGTTTCTGGAAGACCTCATGGGGTTTATAGAAAATTAAAAATATCAAGGATTGCACTAAGGGACATGGCGTCAGCTGGTAAGATTCCTGGAATAACTAAATCAAGTTGGTAGGAGGAAAATGACATTTACAGATCCGATAGGAGATATGTTTTCAAGAATTAGAAATGGCCAGATGAGGTCACTAAACTCAGTTATAATTCCATCATCTAATTTTAGAAAAAATATATTAGAAATATTAAAAAATGAGGGTTACATAAAAGATTATTTTATTGAAAAAACAGAAAATAATAAAACTAGTTTAAAAATTTCACTAAAATATTATGAAGGAGATCCAGTAATAAAAGAGATTAAAAGAATTTCGAAACCAGGAAGAAGAGTATACTCTAGAGCAACGAGTATCCCAAAAGTAATGAACGGATTAGGTTTAGCTATTTTATCTACACCTAAAGGAGTAATGAGTGATGCCGAAGCAAGAAAAAATAATGTTGGCGGAGAAATAATTTGCAGGGTATTTTAATGTCTAAAATAGGAAAAAAAAATATCATTATCCCAAAAGACTCTTCAATAAAAATTGATGGAGCTGATTTAACTATTTCAGGTCCAAAAGGAACAAAAAAGTTAACCATAAATGACAAAATTTTCTCTTCTAAATTAATTGATAGCGAATTTCAGCTAGAACCTTTAGAAAAGAAAATAGATAAAAAGATATCAATTATGTGGGGTACATACAGAAGCTTGATTAATAATGCTGTAACCGGTGTTACATCAGGACATGAAAAAATATTAGAACTAAATGGTGTTGGCTTTAGAGCTAATTTAAAAGGAGAAAACTTAAATTTACAAATTGGATTTAGCCATGATGTAAATTTTAAGATACCAAAAGAAATTAAAATAACTGTTGAAAAACAAACAGTAATAAAAATAAGTGGCGTTGATAAAGAATTAGTTACAAAAATTGCAGCTGATATTAAAAACTTAAAACCTATAGAACCATATAAAGGAAAAGGTATCAAAGAAAGAGGACAGTTTATTTTAAGAAAAGAAGGTAAAAAGAAATAATGAAAAGAATTAATAATAAAATAAAAAGAAAGTTAAGAAATAGAAAAAAAACTAAAAGTGTTAATGTTAATAGATATAGAATATCTGTATCCAAATCATTAAAAAACTTATCTGCTCAAATTATCGATGATAAACAAAAAAAAACTTTAGTTTCAGCTTCATCAATTGAAAAAGAAATAAAATTAAAAAAAGTAAAAAAAATGGAAAAGTCAGTCTTGATAGGTGAGATATTAGCAAAAAGAGCTAAAGAACAAAATATTGATAAAGTTTATTTTGATAGAGGTGGTTATAAATTTCATGGTAGAGTTAAAACGTTTGCTGAAACATTAAGAAAAAATGGATTAAAATTTTAATATGACTGAAAATAAAAAAATAGAGCCTGAAATAAAAGAAAAATTAGTAGCAATAAATAGAATTACAAAAGTAGTAAAAGGCGGTAGAAGATTTGGTTTTGCCGCTTTAGTTGTTGTTGGTAATCAAAAAGGATCTGTAGGTATTGGTCAAGGTAAGTCAAAACAAGTACCAGATGCAATAAAAAAAGCCACAGATGACGCCAAAAGAAATTTGATAAAAATACCTCTTAAAGATGGAAGAACTCTTCACCATGATGTGCAGGGAAAAAATGGTTCTGGAAAAGTTTTTTTAAGATCAGCTCCAGCAGGTACAGGTATAATTGCAGGTGGTGCAATACGTTCCGTATGTGAAGTTTTAGGAATCCAAGACGTGGTAGCAAAATCACTTGGTTCAGCAAACCCTCATAATGTATTAAAAGCTTGTGTTAACGGATTAAAATCACAAAACACACCAAAAATCATATCAGCTATAAGAGGAAAAAAAATCTCGGATATTGTTTTAAAAAGAGAGGCCAAATAATGCAATTAAATAGCTTAGTTAAAAACAACAAAAAAAAAATTAGAGTTGGTAGAGGTATAGGTTCAGGAAGGGGTAAAACATCTTCGAGAGGTCATAAAGGACAAAAATCAAGATCTGGGGTAGCTATTAAAAGTTTTGAAGGTGGTCAAATGCCTTTATATAGAAGATTACCTAAAAGAGGTTTTAAATCTTTAAATAAAAATAATGTTGCTATATTAAATTTATCTAAAATTCAAAGTATTTTAGATAAACCAAAAAACAATATAAAGAATTCATTAGATTTAAAAATTTTAAAGGATAAAAAATTAATAAATAAAAAATTTGATAAATTAAAAATTCTAGGTACTGGAGAAATTAAAAACAATGTAGAAATATCCGCACATTTCGCATCAAAACAAGCTTTATCTAAGATTGAAAAAGCAGGTGGAAAATTAAGTATAATTAAAAAGTAAATTTAAATGTCAAGTGAAACAATTAATACAGCTGGTGCCTTTAGTCAGGCAAAAGATTTAAAAAATAGAATTTTCTTTACAATTTTAATTTTAATAATTTATCGTTTAGGCACCTATGTTCCTCTAGCAGGTATCGATCCTTTAGCTTTAAAAGAAATCATGGCATCAAGTCAAAAAGGTTTACTGGGAATGTTTAATATGTTTTCAGGTGGTGCTGTCACAAGAATGGCAATATTCGCTTTAGGTATCATGCCATATATTTCTTCTTCGATAATTGTTCAATTGCTTACAGGTGTATCTGATTATTTTAAAAATCTTAAAGATCAAGGCGAACTGGGAAGAAAAAAAATTACACAGATAACTAGATACGGGACTGTATTAATAGCATGTCTACAAGGGTATGGAGTTTCAGTTGGTTTAGAAAATGCAGGCAACTTAGTTATTGAGCCTGGAATGTCTTTTAGGATTATTACAACAATTTCACTTGTTGCTGGAACTACTTTTTTAATGTGGTTGGGAGAGCAAATAACTTTAAGAGGTGTTGGTAATGGAATATCATTAATTATTTTTTCTGGTATAGTAGCAGAAATACCAAGAGCTTTAGCATCAACTTTTGAGTTAGGTAGAACAGGTGCTTTATCTGCTGTAATGATAGTAGGTATATTTGTTTTAGTAATTTTAACTGTTTTATTTATTGTTTTCTTTGAGAGAGCGATGAGAAAAATTTTAATTAATTATCCTAAAAGACAAGTTGGTAATAAAATGTATGGTGGAGAGTCATCTCATCTTCCCCTTAAAATTAATACAGCAGGCGTGATACCTGCTATATTTGCCTCAGCTTTATTACTTTTGCCAATAACGATTTCTAATTTTGGTTTTGCAGAGTCAGATACTTTTTTAAAAATATCCTCTATGTTCACTCAAGGTCAACCTTTATATATGATGCTTTACGCTTCAGGAATAATATTTTTTTCTTTTTTTTATACTTCAATTGTTTTTAATCCGAAAGAGACAGCTGAAAATTTAAGAAAATATGGTGGTTATATACCAGGTATAAGGCCAGGAGAAAGAACTGCCGAATACATTGATACAATTTTAATAAGATTAACAACAGTTGGGGCATTATATTTAACTTTTGTTTGTTTAATGCCAGAATTTTTGATCGCAAAATATCCAATCCCATTTTATTTGGGTGGAACATCAATATTGATAGTAGTAGTTGTTGCCATGGACACGGTAACTCAAGTTCAAACAAGATTAATGAGTTCACAATACGAGTCTTTAATTAAAAAAACAAAATTTGGTAAGTAACTAATAAATGAATATAGTTATTTTTGGTCCACCTGGCGCTGGTAAAGGAACTCAATCAAATCTAATAGTTAAAAAATTTCAATTACATCAACTTTCTACAGGCGAACTATTAAGGAACGAAATAATAAATAAAACTAAATTAGGACAAGAAATTTCTTCAGTAATCAACTCTGGTAATTTAGTTTCGGATAAAGTAGTTGGTGATTTAATTGAAAAATATATATCTAATGATATTTTTAAAAATAGATTAATATTTGATGGTTATCCAAGAAATTTGACTCAAGCAAAAAATCTTGATTTTTTGTTAAATAAATATAATCAAAAAATAGATCTAGTTTTAAAATTGTCCGTTAATTTAATTACTATAAAAAAAAGAATTTCTGAAAGAAAAACTTTAGAAAAAAGGCAAGATGATAAAGATGATATAGCCATAAAAAGATTTGAAACTTATGAAAAAAATATTAAACCGGTAATAGATTTCTACAAAAAATCTAATTTACTGAAAGTAGTCAATGGAGAGATGTCAATTACTGAAATTAGCGATGAAATAAGCGGTTTAATAGAGCGTATCAAGGGTTGACTTTAAGAGATTAGACAATATAAATACGCAGGAAATAGAAATTCATTAATTAATTTATGGCTCGTATTGCAGGAATAAATATTCCACAAAATAAAGTTGTTAGTATAGCACTGACTTATATCCATGGAATAGGTTTACACTCATCAAAGAAAATTTGTAAAAAATTGGATATCCCATCTTCAAAAAGAGTAAACGAATTATCAGAAGAACAAGTTCTAAAAATTAGAGAATTTATAGACGCTAATCATAAAGTAGAAGGAGATTTGAGAAGAGAAGTCTCAGTAAATATAAAAAGACTAGTAGATCTTGCGTGTTATAGAGGTTCTAGACATAAAAAAAAGTTACCAGTCAGAGGTCAAAGAACACAATGTAATGCAAGAACTAGGAAAGGGAAAGCCATTGCAATTGCTGGTAAAAAATTAACTCCATTGAAAAAATAAAATATAAATGAACAAAAAAAATGAAAAAGTTGAAAAGAAAGTTGAAGTAAAGAAGCTTGATACAAAAAAAGTAAGCACGTTTAAAAAAAAGAAAAAAATTAAAAAAAATATAACTTCTGGCATTGCATATGTATACTCCACTTTTAATAATACGATTATTTCAATAGCTGATGAGAGCGGAAATGTAGTATCATGGTCATCTGCTGGCGCTAAAGGTTTTAAAGGTTCGAGAAAATCTACGCCATATGCTGCACAAGTTGCTGCTGATGATGCTGGCGCGAAGGCTTTTGAACAAGGTTTACGAACATTAACTGTTCAAGTTAAAGGACCAGGTTCTGGAAGAGAAACTGCCTTAAGATCATTACAATCAAGAGGATTTAAAATTTTGTCAATAAAAGACACTACACCTATGCCACATAATGGTGCAAGACCACCAAAAAGAAGGAGAGTATAATGCAGACTACTACAAATGTAATAGATAAAAATTGGAAAGCTTTAATTAAACCGAACAAACTTGATATTTCAAGCAATGAGGACAAAACAATTGCTAAAGTTACAGCTGAACCTTTAGAAAAAGGTTTTGGACAAACAATAGGAAACTCTTTAAGAAGAATATTATTATCTTCCATACAAGGAGCAGCAGTAACTTCTATTCAAATTGATGGTGTACTGCATGAATTTTCATCAATTAAGGGTGTAAGTGAAGATGTAACAGATATTGTTTTAAATGTTAAAAATTTAGCTATAAAATCTTCATCATCTAGCCCAAAAAAAATTATTTTAGATATAAAAGGTCCTAAAGAAGTAAAAGCCAAAGACATTACGCTTGTTCCTGAAATCGAGATTTTAAACCCAGAACAAGTAATTTGTAATCTTGACGAAAAAACTCATTTTCATATGGAACTAATGGTAAGCAATGGTAAAGGATATGTACCAGCTCCAAAAAATAAATCTGAGGATAGCCCGTTGGGTCTAATTTCAATTGACTCACTATTTAGTCCAGTAAAAAAAGTTTCTTTTTCAGTAGAAAATACCAGAGCTGGAAGCGCTTTAGACTATGATAAGTTAGTTATGACAGTAGAAACAAACGGAACTGTTGATGCAGAAGATGCAATTGCTTATTCAGCAAGGATATTTCAAGATCAGTTATCAATGTTTGTGAATTTTGAAGATCCCCAGGAAGTAGTTAAAGAGGTAAAATCTTCAGAACCTGAATTTAATAGAAATTTACTAAAAAGAGTTGAAGAACTGGAGTTATCTGTCAGATCAATGAATTGTTTAAAGAACGACAATATAATTTACATTGGAGATTTAGTTCAAAAAACTGAGCCAGAAATGTTAAGAACACCAAATTTCGGAAGAAAGTCTCTAAATGAAATTAAAGAGGTATTAAATACTATGTCCTTATATTTAGGTATGGAAATACCTAATTGGCCTCCTGATAATATTGCTGAGTTATCTAAAAAATTAGAAGAAAATAACTACTAATGAGACACGGAATAGGCTACAGAAAATTAAATAAAACAAGCGAACATCGTAAAGCTTTATTTAAAAATATGCTTAATTCTTTAATTAAATATGAACAAATAATTACTACTTTACCAAAAGCAAAAGAACTTAAACCTCAAATAGATAAAGTTATCACAATTGGTAAAAAAAATATTTTAAGTAATAAAAAAAGACTATTTTCAAAATTACAAGACAAAAAATCAGTGACAAAAGTATTTGATGAACTATCTAAAAGATACAGTTCTCGAAAAGGTGGCTATTCTAGAGTTTTGAAAGCTGGATTTAGAACTGGTGATGATGCACCCATGGCTGTAATCGAACTAGTTGATAGAAATCCTGAAGCTAAAAAGGTAGATAAACCAAAAAAAACTCAAACAAAAGATAAAACAAAAGAAACGCCAGCAGAACCAAAAGTTGCAGGCAAATAAATTAAGCTTACATGCCCAAAACCTTTACTGTAGACGATGACTTTAATGACTCACGTCTCGACAAATGGTTTAAACTTAAAGTAATAAACTTACCACATTCTTTAATAGAAAAAATCATAAGACAAAACAAAATTAAAGTTAATAAAAAAAAAACTAAATCATCGTATAGATTACAAACTGGAGATTTAGTTGAGATTTATGATATTTTAAAGTTTAAGCCAACAGATAATGAAAAAATAATTAAATATATACCCAAAAAAAAAGAAATTAATTCATATGATGATTATGTTTTAGAAGATAATGAAAATTTTATTGTGATTAATAAACCAATAGGTGTGCCGGTTCAATCTGGAACAAAATCATTTAAAAATATTATAGATATACTTAAAAATACAAAATATTTTGAAAATTCAAAACCTTTTATTGTCCATAGACTAGATAAAGATACATCTGGAGTTTTAATAATTGCAAAAAATAGAAAATTTGCCCAACTATTTACATCATTATTTAGAATAAGAAAAATTCACAAAACTTATTTAGCTTTAGTACATGGTAAAGTGACTAAATCAATTAAAATTATGAAAGATGATCTTATATATTATGAAAATAAAAAAAAAATTGTTCAAAAAGCTGTTTCAAATTTAAAAGTAATCAAATCAAATGAGAGTTACTCGTTCTTAGAATTAAATCCAATAACTGGAAGAAAACATCAATTAAGAAAACAACTTTTAAATATTGGAAATCCAATAGTTGGTGACGATAAATATTTTCTAAGTAATAAAAAAAAAATAAAAAATCTTATGTTACATGCTTATAAGATTAAATTTATGATAAACAACATTCAATATAATTTTAAAGCAAAATATAATAATATGTTTGAAGATTTTCTTAAAAAAAATATTTAAATTTTTTTAATATTTTTAATAAAAATATTTGCCAAAATACTTTCAAAATTCTTAGGTTTTATATTTTTTATTTCTAAAATCGAAGTTATTTTTTTATTATCTAAGCCACAGGGAATAATTTTTAAATACTGATTTAAATTATTTGAAATGTTAATTGAACAACCATGATAGGCTATCCATCTAGATACTCTAATACCAATTGCTGCAATTTTCTTATCCTTAACCCAAATGCCTATGTTTTTTTTATCATTTTTGGCTTTAATTTTATAATTTTCTAAAAATTGTATAATGCTTTTTTCTATTGAGTTTATTAATTTTCTAATGTCTTTTTTTCTTTCGTTTAAATCGATGACAAAGTAGACGATTTTTTGTCCTGGGTTATGCAGTGTAATTTTACCACCTCTATTTGATTTAACTATTTTTATTTTTTTATCTAATATTTCTTTTTTGTTGAAACTTACACCGCCCGTATAAGTAGTTGGATGCTCTAGGATCCATAATAATTCTCTATTTGTACCATTTTTAACTTCCTCAACTCTTTTATTGAGGTAAAGCATTGCCGCTTTATAGGGTATACGTTTTTTGCTAATTTTAATTTCTATACTCATTTAATTTGAATTTTATCATTATATAGACTAATAGTCTCAAAAAAACTTATAGAGGTATTTATGACTTTACCAAAATCAACAGATACAAAAAAAGTCAATTTAGATTTTAATAAAGAATTTATCAATACTTTTACTCAAAATATTGAAAACAGAAACATCGAATTTATTAATCAAACGTTAAAAGATCTGCACGAAGCAGATGTTGCTAATTTAATTGAAAATTTAAATCCTGAAACAAGAACAAAACTAATTGAAATTGAGTCATTTAATATCGATCCAGAAATCTTTATTGAATTAAATGAGTCAATTCAAAGTGAAGTTTTACAATTACTTTCTATAGACTCCCTTATTAAAATAATAAAGAGATTAGAGTCTGACAATGCTATTAAAATTCTTGAAAACTTATCAAAAGAAGTAAAAGAAAAAGTATTAGAAAAATTACCACCCAAGGATAAATTTCTATTACAAGAAGGTTTAAGTTATCCCGAGGACTCTGCAGCTAGAATAATGCAACGAGAGTTTACTGCTGTGCCAAGCAATTGGACTGTGGGACAAACTATAGATTATTTAAGAGAGGACAAAGATTTACCTGAAGAATTCTTAGAGATATTTATCGTAGATGATGAGTTCAAACCAATTGGCACCGTTCCATCATCAAGAGTTCTAAGAACATCCAGAGATTTAAAGATGAACTCAATAATGAGAGAAATGCCAGTTTTAATTTCAGTTAATATGGACAAAGAAGAAGTTGGACTAACTTTTGAAAATTACAACTTAGTTTCTGCGGGCGTAGTAAATAAAGAAAATAAATTAGTTGGTATGATTACAGCAGACGATGTTGTAACGGTTGTTCAAGAGGAAGCAGAAGAAGATGCATTACGTTTAGCAGGAGTTGGTGATGAAGAAATTACTGATAGCGTTATGCTAAAAACAAAAAGAAGGTTTAATTGGCTGCTATTAAATCTTTTTACAGCCTTACTAGCCACTTGGGTTATCAGTTTTTTTGGAGCCTCAATTGAGCAGATGGTAGCTTTAGCTTTTCTTATGCCAATAGTTGCTTCAATGGGAGGCAATGCTGGAATGCAAACTTTAGCAGTTACTATACGAGCTATAGCTACTAAAGAATTATCAAAAAGTAATTTCAATCGAGTAGTTGGTAAAGAATTTCTAATAGGCATTTTAAATGGAATAATTTTCGCAATAATAACTGCAATAATAGTTCAATTATGGTTTAAAGAATTAAATCTTTCACTATTGATCGGTATTTCAATGATCTTAAATATGATTGTCGCAGGCTTATTTGGAATATTGGTTCCAGTTTCTTTAAAAAAATTAAATATTGATCCTGCTTTAGCCTCAAGTGTTTTTGTGACAACCATTACAGATGTCATTGGGTTTCTATCCTTCCTAGGCTTAGGATCTTTTTATTTTTTAAATTAAATATTATCAATTAATCTTGTGTTTTTAATATAGTAAGCAAAAAATAAATTAAATTTTTTATTTAGTTTTTTAATTTTTTTAAAACTTTTAGTATTATAATTTTCTAAATAGTCAATCTTAGTAGCACCTAAATTTCGTAAGTCTTCTTTAATTTTATTTACTTTAAATAAATTATTATTCTTTTTTATTTTTTTTTTCAAATTTCTTAAATAATAAAAAATATTAGATGCAATTTTTATTTGATTTTTATTAAGATTTGAATTTCTTGATGAGCAAGCTATACCATTATTTTCTCTTATGGTTTTGCATTCAACTATTTTGGATTTAATCTTTCTTTTTTCGATGTGTTTTTTAATTAAATATAGTTGCTGATAATCTTTTTTTCCTAAAAAGATATATCTAGGTTTTATTATTTCTATAAACCTGTTTACTACATTCAAAACACCTTCAAAATGACCTTTTCTAAATTTACCGCATAATTTTTTTGAAAATTTATCTAAAAAAACTTTTTTCTTAGGTTTAAATCCGTATATATCTTTAAATGTTGGAATATATAAGTAATTAATTTTTAGTTTTTTCAGCTGTTTTATGTCTTTTTTTGTGTTTCTCGGATAAGATTTAAAATCACTTTTTTTATTAAATTGTTTAGGATTTACAAAAATTGAGACTAAGGTTTTTAACTTAGTTTTTTTAGATTGTTTGATCAATGAAATATGCCCCTCATGTAACCCACCCATAGTAGGTACAAATGATATCCCTTTCGTTTTTAAAATCTCTTTCTGTAGTGTATGTTTGTCTTTAAATATTTTCATTTCTATAAAGCAATGGTAATAACTAATATAAGAATCATATGATAAAACAAGCCATTATTCCATTAGCAGGATTAGGGACCAGAATGCTTCCTCTGACAAGTGTAATGCCAAAAGAGCTAATGCCCATTAATGGTAAACCTAATTTACAATATATATTAGATGAGTGTATTGAAGCAGGTGTAAAAGAATTTGTATTTATAATTTCAAAAAAAAAGCTATCAATAAAAAAATATTTTTTTAACGATAATTTTTATAAAAAAATAATAAAAAAGAAAAAAGATAAAAGACTTATTGAAGAGTTCAAAAAAATAAAAAGATATCAAAAAATGATAAAATTTGTTTATCAGAATAAACCAAAAGGTACAGGCGATGCAGTTTTAAGATGTCAGAAATATATAAAAAATAAATACTTTTTAATGCTTTTGCCTGATGACTTAATCATAAGAAATAATTGTTCTAAAGAAATGATGCGATTACATAAAAAAACTAACGGATCTATAATTGCCACAAAAAGAGTAGAAAGAAAAACAGTATCAAGATGGGGAATTTTATCGATTAAAAATAAAAAAAAAGGATACTTTCAAATTAAAGACGTCGTAGAGAAACCTAGCATCAAAAAAGCGCCATCAAATTTTGCAATTATCGGTAGATATATATTACCAACGAAAATTTTCGGAGAAATTAAAAAATTAAAACCTGGTCAAGGAGGAGAAATACATATTACTGACGCAATTAGGAGCTTAATTAAAAAAGAAAATAAATTTTACGGAAATATTTTTAAGGGTAAATATTTAGATTGTGGAACTTTAAGTGGATATATTAATTCAGGAATTCAAATATCTAAAGGTAAATAAATGAAATTATGCATGATAGGAACTGGTTATGTTGGATTAGTCAGTGGGGTCTGCTTTGCTGACATAGGTAATCAGGTTGTTTGCGTTGATAAAGATAAAAACAAAATAGACAAACTCAACTCTGGACTTTCTCCAATCTATGAACCAGGATTAGATGAATTAATAAAAAAAAATTTTGTAGCTAAACGTCTTTCATTCACTACAAATATTGAAAAAGCTATTAGCATATCAGACATAATTTTTATATGTGTAGGAACTCCTACAAAAAAAGGGTCAATTAAAGTTGATTTATCTTTTGTTTATAAATGTACAAAAGAAATATTAAAATATTCAAAAAGAAAAAAAATTATTGTAACAAAGTCTACTGTGCCAGTGGGAACAGGCGATGAGATTGAAAAAATTTTAAAAAGAAAGAAAAAACTTTTTACAGTAATCTCTAATCCTGAATTTTTACGAGAAGGTGAAGCAATACGAGATTTTAGATACCCAGATAGAATTGTAATAGGATCTAACGAAAAAAAAGCCTTTAATATTATGAAAAAACTTTATGTACCATTAACTAACAAGGGCTCAAAATTTTTTACTACTACAAGAAGAGGAGCAGAATTAATAAAGTATGCATCGAATGCTTTTCTTGCTACCAAAATTACTTTTATTAATGAACTTGCTAACTTATGTGAAAAGTCTGGAGTAAATATTGAAGATATTTCATTAGGTATGGGCTCTGATAGTAGAATAGGCGGTAGATTTTTACGTGCCGGTCCAGCTTATGGGGGATCGTGTTTTCCAAAAGATACCAAAGGTCTAGTATCTGCTGCAGATAAATATAAAATAAATCTATCAGTTGTTAAATCAGTAATTAAATCAAACCAAGAGAGAGTGGGTTTACTCACCCAAAGAATTCATAAAATTTTAGGTTCAAATATAAGAAATAAAAAAATTTCTTTCTTAGGTGTTACATTTAAACCAAACACTGATGATATGAGGGATTCCACTAGCCTTAAAATGATACCCTATCTATGTAAAAAAGGTGCTAAAGTTAATTATTACGATCCATCTGGAGAAAAAAAAGAATTTAGAAAAATCAAAAATTGCAATTACAGAGACAATATAATGTCTAATTGTAATGGTGCAGATTTAGTAGTTCTACTCACTGAATGGGATGAATTCAAATCGATAGATTTCAAAAAGATTGTAAAAAATAATAAATTTAAAGTTTATGATTTAAGAAATCTTTATTCTGCCGAAGATATGAAAAAAAATAAAATTAAATACTATTCCGTTGGTAGACCTAACATTAATTAAGTTCAAAGATAGCATCGACTTCAACCGCAACACCCAATGGTAAACTGTTCACACTCACAGCTGCACGTGTATGTTCACCTTTTTTATCAAAAATCTTTGCTATAATATCTGAAGCTCCGTTTATAATTTTTGGCTGATCTTTAAAATCATCCGTTGAATTAACATATCCTGTTAATTTGACACAAGATTTAACTTTATCCAAATCTCCGCCACAAGCATTTTTAACATGCGCAACAATACTTAAACCACATCTCTCGGCAGCTTGATAACCTTTCTCTAAATTTAAATCTTTTCCAATCTTACCAGTTATAAGTTTTGCATTTTCGTCAATAGATATTTGACCAGAAATATATAATAGTTTTCCAACAATCTTAGTGGCAACATAAGCTCCTACTGGAGCTTTTGGCTCAGGTAATTTAATATTTAAGCTCTTTATTTTGTTTTCTATTTCGCTCATTTCCTTTTACCTTTTTTTTTATTTTTATCGTATTCTTTTCTTTTTTCAATTAATATAAGTGCTTCTTCCATAGTAAGTTCGTTTGGATCTTTTTCTTCAGGAATAGTTGCATTTAAAGACTTGTACTTAATATAAGGTCCATATTGACCTTTCATAATTCTAACTGGTTTTTTATCCTCAGGATGCTCTCCAAGATCTTTGATAAGTAAAGAAGAAATTCTTCCTGGTTTGGCTTCAGCAATTAATGTAATTGCTCGATTAATTCCTATAGAAAAAAGATCTTCAACATTTTCTAATCTTGCAGATTTGTTTTCACATTTTAAATACGGACCAAATCTTCCAGAATTTAAAGTTATATCTTGTTTATTTTCTGGATGTTGTCCTAACACTCTAGGGAGAGAGCATAAATATTTTGCTTTGTTTAAATCAACACTGTCAACATCAATACCTTTTGGAATAGAAACATTTTTGAGATGTTCATTTTCATTTTTTTTCTTTCTACCTTTTTTCTTTTTTGTTTCTAATTCTTCTTTTTCTTTTTCATATTGCAAGTAGGGGCCAAATCTTCCATTCTTTAAATATATATCTTTACCTTTATCGTTTTGACCCAGTAATTTAGGCTCCGCTAAGTTATATTGAGCTGCAGCTTTAGCTTTAGATAAAGGTCTAGTAAATTTACACTCCGGATAATTTGAACAACCTATAAAAGCTCCACCTCTAAAACTATTCTTAAGGCTAAGCTCTCCATTGGAACATAACTTACATTTTCGATCTATAGCGTCTTTATCATCTCTTTCAAAAATTAAAGCTCCTAAACTTTCATTTAATAAGTCTAATACTTCTCTAGTTCTCTTTTCTTTAACTTTTCCAACATTTTCGTAAAAGTCTTTCCAGAAATTATCTAAAACTTGAACCCATTCAATTTTACCACTAGTGATTTCATCTAGCTGATTTTCTAGGTCTGCAGTGAAATTATAATCAACGTATTTAGAGAATAATTTTTCTAAAAAAGCTGAAATTAGCTTACCTCTGTCAGTCGGATTAAACCTTTTATTAATTAATTCGACATAATTTCTCGTTGATAATACTGAGATAATGCTAGCATAAGTAGAGGGTCTGCCTATGCCTAATTCCTCCATCTTTTTCACTAAACTAGCCTCAGAGTATCGTGGTGGTGGATCTGTGAAGTGTTGTTCATCATTTAGCTTAAGTATATTAATTTCTTCTCCAACTTTGACCTCAGGCAAAATATTCTTTGCATCTTCGTCAGTTTCTTGAACTTGATAAACTTTAAGAAATCCATCAAATTTTACGACTGAGCCGCTAGCTCTAAAGTTAATCTTATTATCGTTTGAAGAAATAATTATGGTATTTCTATCAAACTCTGCTGGAGTCATTTGAGATGATAAGGCTCTACTCCAAATTAATTCATATAGTTTAAATTGATCTGCATTTACATATTTTTTTATATCAGTAGGCTTTCTCTTTATATTAGTTGGTCTAATGGCTTCATGAGCTTCCTGAGCATTCTTTGCTTTCTTCCCCGTATAACTATTTGGAGCTTCTGGTAAATATTTATCACCATAATCATCAATAATGAATTTTCTAAAATCATCAATTGCTTCTTTTGAAATATTAGTTCCATCTGTTCGCATATAAGTAATTAATCCAGTGGTTTCACCTTCGATATCTATTCCTTGATAAAGTCGTTGTGCAATTTGCATTGTTCTAGAAGCTCCAAAACCAAATCTTCCAGAAGCAGTTTGTTGTAAGGTTGAAGTTGTAAATGGGGCTAGGGGGTTTCGTCTAAATACTTTAGTATTTACATCAGCAACTTTAAATTTTGTTTTATTGATTACATCTAATGCTTTTTGTATTTCTTCTTTACTTTTAAAAGAAAATTTTTCAATTTTGTCTCCATTAAATAAACTTAATTTTGAGAAAATATTTTTATTATCTTTGTTAGTAAAGTCTGAAGTAAGAGTCCAATATTCTTCTGGCTTAAATAACTCTATTTCTTTTTCTCTTTCAGTTATAAGCTTTAAAGCTACAGACTGAACTCTTCCTGCTGATTTTGACCCAGGTAATTTTGTCCAAAGAATTGGCGAGATATTAAATCCTACAAGATAGTCCAAAGCTCTCCGTGCTAAATAAGCTTCAACTAAAGGTAAATGAATTTCTCTTGGATTTTTAATAGCATCTAGGATAGCTTTTTTTGTAATCTCATTAAAAACAACACGTTCTAGATGTTTATCTTTTAATAATTTTTTTTTATCTAAAACCTCTTTGACATGCCACGCAATAGCTTCACCTTCACGATCAGGGTCTGTAGCTAAAATAATTTTATCAGACTCTTCGGCAGCATTTGTAATTTCTTTTAAATATTTTTTTGAAAAAGAGTCTATTTCCCATTCCATTTGAAATTTATTTTCAGGATCTACAGATCCATTTTTTGAAGGAAGGTCTCTTATGTGCCCATAACTAGCTAAAACTAAATAATCTTTACCTAAATACTTATTTATTGTTTTTGCTTTTGCTGGACTTTCAACAATTACTAAATTCATTATTCGTTTATTTTCAAAATTAAACGAATTTGTCAAATTTATTATTTAAAAACTAGAAAAGACAACACTTATAACTTAATTTTATCTTCTTCAGAATTTTTTAATCGAACTATATTTTCCCGATGTGTGTAAATAATAATTATGAAATTAATAAAAAGTATTAAGGAAAAATTATTAACAAAAAAATATGAATAAACAAAAACAATTAAAGATGAAATGATCGAAGATAAGGATGCATATCTAAATAAAAAAGAAAAAATAAGCCAAGTAATTCCAAAAATTAAAAAAAATTTATATGAAAGAGCTAATATAACGCCTAGATAAGTTGCAACTCCTTTACCTCCTTTAAATTTTAACCAAACGGGAAAAATATGACCTATAAAACAAATCAAAGCAGAATATGAAATTAGATTTTCAAAATAAATTAATGTTATGACTATAGAAAAATACCCTTTTAATAAGTCAAGCATAAGAGTAGCAATTGCTAGAGATTTTTTTCCAGTTCTTAAAACGTTTGTGGTTCCAATATTTCCTGATCCTATTTTTCTAATATCTTTTTTTAAAAAAAATTTTGTTAAAACTAATCCAAAAGGAATTGATCCTAATAAATAAGAATACACTGCAACTATTATTAAATTTATATCCATTAGTTTGAGTAGACTAGTTCGCCGTTAAGATAAGTCATTAAAACCTTTCCTTGAAGATTTCTATTTTCTATAGCTGTATTTTTTGATTTAGATTTTAGTTTGTCTGCATCTACTTTCCATGGAGCCTCTAAATCAAATATACAAATGTCTCCATCTGAACCTATTGCCAAAGTTCCTTTTTTTATGTTTAATATTTTAGCAGGGTTAATGGTTAAGGTTTCTACTATTTTATTTAGTGGAAGAGACTCATTGTGATACATTTCTAAAGAAAGAGGCAGAAGGGTCTCTACACCAATAGCACCTGTAGCTGCTTGTGCAAATGGCAATCTTTTGCTCTCCTCATCTTCTGGCAAATGATCTGAAACAATTACATCTATTAACCCCTCCTTGATACCTTGAACAAGCGATAATCTATCGTCTTCAAGTCTAAGAGGAGGAGATAATTTTAAAAAGGTTTTAAATTCACCAATATCATTTTCATTTAAGGATAAATTATTTATTGAAACACCTACGCTAAATTTTTTTCCATTATTTTTATTTTTTCTAATAACATCTAATGATTGTTTAGATGAAATTTGATTTATGTGATATCTACAAGGATATTCACTAAGCAAACTTAAGTCTCTTTCAATTATTATTTTTTCAGCTAGAGCTGATACACCTTGCAGCCCCAGTCTTGTAGCTATCTCTCCATCGTTGATACAAGCGTTTTTTGATAGCTCATAGTCTTCTGCATGTTGCATTATCAAAACCCCAATATCAGAAGCATAATCCATTATCCTAGACATCAGCTCGGTATTTTGAATAGTTTTATTTACATCGCTAAATCCAATGATTCCCCTTCCAGAGAGCAAACCAAACTCGGTCATCAATTTACCTTCGCATTGTTTGGTTATTGAAGCACATGGAAAAAGGTTAACATTGGCTTTGTCTCTTCCTCTTCTAATAATGAAATCAACCATTGAAACGTTATCAATAATGGGTTTAGTGTTAGGCATGGTTACTATAGATGTGACCCCTCCAGCTAAAGCAGCTTGGCTAAGAGTTCTAAAGTTTTCCTTATACTCATATCCCGGTTCACCTACAAAAGCTTTCATATCTACTAACCCTGGAATTAAAACGTTGCCTTTTAAATCAATTATTTCAGCATCTTTATTAGCGTCAGTTTTTTTTACATTTTTTCCTATAGCTTTTACCTTACCTTTTTCATTTAATATTAAAGACGCTTTCTCATCCATATTTTGTGATGGATCTATTATTCTTGCATTAATAAAAATTTTTTCTTTCATTTATTTACAATACTTTTTTAAACAAGCCATTCTTACTGCAACACCTAATTCAACTTGCTCTTTAACCAAGCTAACATTTATATCATCTGCAAGTTTTGTATCTATTTCTACTCCTCTATTCATTGGACCGGGATGCATAATCAGTGCATCTTTTTTTGCAAATTTTAATTTATCTGGAGTTAAACCATAAAATTCATAATATTCTCTTTTTGAAGGCAAAAACGAACCTTGCATTCTTTCATTTTGCAATCTTAACATCATTACAATGTCACAACCATTAAGACCTTTCTTCATATCAGTAAAAGACTTTACTCCCATTCTATCAATTGATCTTGGCATCAATGTTTTAGGAGCTATTACATTTACTTCAGCACCTAACATATTCATTAAATAAATATTTGATCTAGCTACTCTTGAGTGAAGTATGTCCCCACAAATTGCTATCTTCAGTCCTTCAATTTTACCTTTTCTGTTAATTATTGTTAAAGCATCAAGTAAAGCTTGAGTAGGGTGTTCTCTTCTTCCATCACCAGCATTAATAACTGCACAATTTACTTTTTGAGATAATAAATTTGGTGCACCAGAGTCTTGATGTCTAATTACAATTAAGTCAGGGTGCATCGCGTTTAAAGTCATTGCAGTATCAATTAAAGTTTCACCTTTTTTAAGTGCTGAGTTGTCCATGTTCATAGACATTACATCTGCACCTAATCTTTTACCTGCCAGATCAAACGAACTTTGAGTTCTTGTAGATGGTTCAAAAAATAAATTAATTTGAGTTTTTCCTCTTAGAACATCTAATTTTTTTGAGCTACTTCTGTTTAACTCAATAAATTTTTTTGCTTCATCTAATATTGCTTTAGCTTCTAATATTGAAAGATTTTGAATACCAAGAAGATGTTTGGGAGAGTTTTTAATAGCTGTATTGTTTTTCTTAACTGCCATTAAAATCAACCCTATAGGCGTTTTATAGTATCAGATCAAGTATTTTCTTTAGTTAGGTAGTCCAAGGCTCCTTGAAGTATAAATTGTGCAGAATTCTCATCTAATTTGCTTATTTTTTTTGATGTGTTTGATGCCAAATCATTGGATAAATTGAATGCTCCCTGACTTGATAATCTCTCATCCCATAAAGTGACATTTTCAGTAACATCTTTTGATAGATTAATAGCTAAATCCTTAGCTGATTGCGACGATTGACTAGATGACCCGTCCATATTGATTGGATTGCCAACAACTATACCTTTAATTTGATTTTCATTAAAAATCTTTATTATTTCTTTGAGAAATTCAGAATATTTATTTTTTATTAAAGTTGTATATGGAGTTGCAATAATTTTATTTTCATCAGAAATGGCTATACCAACACGTTTTCTACCTGGGTCAATCCCCATTAACCTAGACTTTTTATCGAGTTTTTTCTTAAATTCTTCAATATCAAGCATGAAATTTACCTAATTTGTGATAAAACACATTTAAATTAACTTATTTCACAAATGTCCCTAGATAAAGAAAAAATTAAACATGTCGCAAAATTAGCTCGAATTTCAGTTGATGAGGCCAAAGTTGAGAGTCTTACAAAAGATTTAAACTCTATTTTTAAGTTTATAGAGCAATTAAATGAACTTAATACAGATAAAGTAGAACCATTAACTTCTATACTTAATCAGTCATTAAGATCTAGAAAAGATGATATTAGCGATGGCAAGATAAGAGAGAAAATTCTAAAAAATTCTCCTAAAGAAAACGAAGAATTTTTTGTAGTTCCTAAGGTGGTGGAGTAATGGCTGATATTACAAATCAAAGTCTAAACGAAATTATAGAAAACGTAAAAACGAAAAAAGTCTCATCTTCAGAATTAACTAAAGCATATATAAAAAATATTGAAGGTGCAAAAAAGTTAAATGCGTTTGTTACTACAACATTTGATCTCGCTTTAGATAAGTCAAAAAAATTTGATAACAAACCAAATTTTGATCAATTACTTCCTGGGATACCTTTAGCTGTAAAAGATTTATTTTGTACAGAAAATACAAAAACAACTGCTGGAAGTAATATTTTAAATAATTTTATTCCTTCTTATGAGTCAACAGTTACAAAAAATTTATGGGACAATGGATCTTTTCTTTTAGGAAAATTAAATTGTGATGAGTTTGCAATGGGTTCTTCAAATGAAACAAGTTATTATGGAAATGTAATTAATCCAGTAGGGGATCAATTAGTACCTGGAGGCTCGTCTGGAGGATCCTCTTCTGCTTTAGCTGCTGACTTAACTCCAGCCACAATTGGAACAGATACAGGTGGATCAATAAGACAACCAGCTTCTTTCACTGGCACAGTAGGTTTAAAACCAACTTATGGTTTATGTTCTAGATGGGGCATCGTAGCTTTCGCATCTTCTTTAGATCAAGCTGGTCCAATGACAAAAACTATTAAAGACTGTGCAATTATGTTGGAGGCTATGTCTGGGTTTGATGAAAAAGATTCTACTTCAATAAATAAAAAGAAAGAACAATATTCAAAAAATTTAAAAGATAATATTAAAGGTTTAAAAATTGGAATTCCAAAAGAATATCGTGTTGACAATATGCCTAAAGAAGTTGATGTACTCTGGGAAAAGGGAAAAAAGATATTAAAAGATCTTGGCGCACAATTAATTGATATTTCATTGCCTCATACAAAATATGCTTTACCTACTTATTATATAGTCGCTCCAGCTGAAGCTTCGTCCAATTTAGCCAGGTATGATGGAGTTAGATATGGTTATAGATCAAAACAAGGAAAAGATTTAATTGAGATGTATGAAAAAACTCGGTCTGAAGGTTTTGGAGATGAGGTTAAACGTAGAATATTAATTGGAACTTATGTTCTTTCATCAGGTTATTATGATGCTTATTATCTTAAAGCACAAAAAGTTAGACAACTAATTAAAAAAGATTTTGATGATAGTTTTAAAAATATTGATGCAATTCTAACACCATCAACACCAAGTTCTGCATTCAAAATAGGAGAAAAAAAAAATGATCCTGTTTCTATGTATTTGAATGATATTTTTACTGTACCTGTAAATTTAGCTGGTCTACCAGCTTTATCAATGCCTGCAGGTGTTGATAACAAAGGTCAACCTTTAGGTTTACAGCTTATTGGTAAAGCATTAGACGAGCAAAAAATTCTTAATATTGGTTATGCATTTGAAAAAAACTGTGGTTTTAAAAATGAAATTAAAAAGTGGTGGTCATGAGCAAAGAAAAATTTGATTATTTTATTAAGGGAGAAAAAGGGAAATATGAAGTTGTGATAGGGCTTGAAGTTCATGCTCAAGTTTTATCTAAATCCAAACTTTTTTCTGGGTCATCAACTAAATTTGGTGCTAATCCTAATAACCAGGTGAGTTTGATAGACTCTGCTTTTCCAGGAATGCTACCGGTCATCAATGAAGAATGTGTTAAGCAAGCAGTAAGAACTGGCCTTGGCTTAAATGCTAAAATAAATAATTACTCAGTTTTTGATAGGAAAAATTATTTCTATGCAGATTTGCCTCAAGGTTATCAAATATCTCAGTATAAGAATCCCATCGTAGGAGAAGGCAAAGTTTTATTAGATATGCCTTACGGGCCAAAAGAAATTGGCATAGAGAGACTTCATCTCGAGCAAGATGCGGGTAAAAGTATTCATGATATGGATCCATCTAACACTTACGTAGATTTAAATCGTTCAGGAATAGCTTTAATGGAAATTGTTAGCAAACCAGATCTTAGGTCACCAGATGAAGTTAATGCTTACATAAAAAAATTAAGATCAATCATGAGATATTTAGGAACCTGTGATGGAAATATGCAAGAGGGATCACTTAGAGCAGATGTAAACGTATCTGTAAGAAAAGAAGGTGATACAAATTTTGGAACACGTTGTGAAATCAAAAATGTAAATTCTATAAAATTTATGCAGATGGCAATAGAATATGAAGCTGCAAGACAAGTTGAACTAATAGAAAATGGTAAAAAAATAGATCAAGAAACAAGACTTTTCGACACAAAAAAAAATGAAACAAGATCAATGAGATCCAAAGAAGATGCACATGATTATAGATATTTTCCTGATCCAGATCTTCTTCCATTAAAGTTAGAACAAAAATTAATCGATGACTTAAAAAAATCTCTTCCAGAGCTCCCTGATAAAAAAAAGGAAAGATTTGTAAAAGAATATGGACTAAATACATATGAAGCAAATGTTTTAGTCTCAGAAAAAGAAATATCCGACTATTACGAAGAAGTTGCAAAACTATCTGATAAAAAACTTGCAGCTACTTGGATGATGGGGGATTTATTTGCAATGTTAAATGATAGGGGGCTTGATATATCAAAATCTCCTATATCAGCAAAACATTTCGCAGAGTTAGTTCAAGCAATTAAATCCGGAGAAATTTCAGGAAGAATAGCAAAAGAAGTTTTCGAAATTATGGTTGAAAGCGGAGATAATCCAAAAAAAATTATAGAGTCAAAAGGAATGAAGCAGCAAAGTGATCCTAAAGAATTAGAGAAGATGATTAATGAAATATTATCAAAAAATAAAGATAAGGTTGATCAATACAAAGCTGGAAAAGAAAAATTATTTGGTTTTTTTGTTGGACAGGTTATGAAATTATCTGGTGGAAAAGCAAATCCTCAATTAACAAATGAGATTCTAAAAAAACTTTTAAAAGGCTAATTATGCCTAAAAAATTAGATTTAACAGATAATCTTGAAAAGTATATTATTAACCATTCTGATGATCTTACTGACGTTCAAAAAGAGATCTTAAATTATAATCTTAGTCTTGGTGATCAAAAGAAATTGCAAATTTCTATTTCACAAGCGCAATTTCTTCAAACATTAATTAAAACATCTAATACAAAAAAAGTTTTAGAAATTGGAAGTTTTACAGGTTTTAGCGCTTTATCAATGGCTTTATCATTACCTGATGATGGATCTTTAATTAGCTTAGATAAAAACGTTGAATTTAGTAAAAAAGCAAAATCTTTTTATGATAAGGCTAATGAAAACAAGATAACTCAAATTATCAAGCCAGCACTTGAGAGTTTGAAAGAACTAGAAAATGCTAAACAAAAATTTGATCTAGTTTTTATTGATGCAGATAAAGAAAATTATATAAATTATTATGAAAAAAGTATCGTATTAATTGGTAAAAATGGACTAATTATAATTGATAATGTCTTATGGCATGGTGAGGTAGCCGATAATTCAAAAAATGATAAATTCACCAATATCATTAGAGAATTTAACAAATATATAAAAGACGATAATAGAGTGATAAAAAATATCATTCCCATTGGTGATGGATTAACAATTTGTATTAAAAAATAATGTTCACTGTTTTTGGATTTTATAAGTTTAAGAAAATTAATTTTTTGAAGAAAAATAAAGAGTTTCTGCAAAGAGAAATTTTAAAAAATAACATAAGAGGTACAATTATACTTTCCCAAGAAGGAATTAATGGAACCATTGCTGGAAAGAGGAGAAATATAAGCCAGATAATTAAATCTTTAAAAAAAGTATTTAATTTTAAAGATTTTGACAGTAAGAATATGTCTCAAAGTCATTTTCAACCATTCCACAAAGGTAAAATCAAAATAAAAAATGAAGTTGTTCCACTTGGTTTAAAAATAAATTCAAATAATAAAAAACTAAATAGATATATTTCTGGGAAATTATGGAACAAACTTATTTCAAATAAAGAAACTTTAGTTGTAGATGCTAGAAAGCCATTTGAATACGATGTAGGTACTTTTAAAAATTCTATAAATCCAAATATTCAAAATTTTAGAGATTTTCCAAAATATCTTAAAAAAATTGATAAAGCAAAACCTGTAGCGATGTTTTGCACCGGGGGTATTAGGTGTGAAAAAGCTTCAATATTTTTAAAAAGAAAAGGTTTTAAGAATGTTTTCCAGTTAAAAGGCGGGATACTTAATTATTTAAATAAAATCGAAAAGAAAGACAGTCTATGGAAAGGTGAGTGTTTTGTTTTTGATAATAGAGTATCTCTTAAACACAAATTAAAACAAGGAACCTACTCCGTGTGTAGTGGTTGTAGAAAACCTTTTTCACTAAAAGACAAAAAATCTAACAAATATGAGGAGGGTGTTTCATGTCCTAGGTGTTATGACACACTCTCAAATTCACAAAAAACTAGATTTCGTATGAGGCAAAATCAAATTAACCTTGCTAAAAAAGCTGGAAGAAAGCATAAGTTTCAAAAGGAATTTTAATTATGGATTTGACTAAAGGTTCGATTTGGCTGCTTCTTAGAAAAGTAACCATACCTGCAAGTACAGGGTCTCTCTTTCAAACTTTTTACAATCTAGTCGATACTTATTTTGCTGGAAGAATTTCACCAGAGGCGCTAGCAGCAATTGCAAAATCCTGGCCAATTTATTTTATAGCAATAGCTGTTGCGGTTGGAATTGGAGCCGGAACTACAGCTTTAATTAGTAATTCAATTGGAGCCAAAGAGGACAGAAAAGCATCAATTTACGTTGCTCAGTCAATAATATTAGCAATTGTAGTTTCAATTTTCGTAACTTTATTTGGTTTAAATTTTTCTGATGAACTTTTAAGAATTATGGGTTCCACTGAAGAAAGTATAATTTTAACACGTGAATACTTAGATATTATTTTTTTTGGAGCTGTCATTGTATTAGTTCAATTATCTTTGAATGGAACATTAAATGCTCAAGGTGATACAAAAAGTTATAGAAATGTTTTAATTTTTACTTTTTTCTTAAATATTTTTTTAAATCCATTATTCATATTTGGTTATGGATTTATACCAGCATTTGGAATTGCAGGTTTAGCTATTGCTACAATAGTTTCTCAGTGTATCGGCTTAATATATTTAGCTAATAAAGTTTATTGCTGTAAATTAAAAAAATTCCTTTATCTAGAATGCTTTAAACCAAAAATTGATTACTTAAGCTCGCTTTTTAAACAATCAGTACCAATAATGTTTACTATGTTGATGATAATGTTTGGAGTATTTAATATTTTCTATTTTGTTGGTCAGTTTGGAGAATTAGCTACAGCGGGTTATGGTACCGCCGTAAGAATAGAACAAGTTTTATTGTTACCAGTTATAGGTTTAAATACCGCAGTTTTGTCAATTGCAGGTCAAAATTTTGGGGCAAAAATGTATTTCAGAGTAAAAGAAGTATATGGAAAAGCTTTAATATTTGGTTCAGGATTTATGGTGTTAGCAGGTATATTTGTTTATCTAACTTCAGAAATTATAATTTCTTTTTTCACTAATGATTTAGAAGTTATCCGAAGAGGAGCACTTTACTTACAGGTTGCAGCTTTAATTGGGCCCGTGTATCCCGTTTTCTTTATTACCTCTGCTTTATTCCAGGCACTTAAAAGACCTATTTACAGTTTGTATATGACAATACTTAGATTAACTTTAATACCATTTATGTCTTTATGGTATGTAATAAATATTAGAAATGGTGAATATCAAGATATTTTCTATACAATTTTAGTTACAAATTGGATGATGGGATTAGTTGTATTAACTTTTGTACCATTCTTTTTAAAGAGAGTATTTAGGATTTCTTTTAAAAAATTATTTGTATTCTAGTTTATTCTCCAATTTTCTTACAAAATAAGACACAACAAGGATAAGCACTAGGTATTCTAGAATTAAAAAAGTATAAATTTCTAAAGGCCTATAGGTAGTGGTGACTAGCTCATTAGCTTTTCTTGTTAAATCTCCTATACCTATAATTGATACTAGAGAAGACATTTTTAAAACATATACAAATTGATTTCCCATAGCCGGCAACACAACTTTAATCGCTTGTGGAAGAATTACTAATCTCATTTTTCTCCAAAAATCCATTCCAAGTGATTCTGATACTTCATGCTGTCCTTTTGAAATTGAATTAATTCCTGCTCTAAATATTTCTGCTTGAAATGCACTTTCACTTATAGTTAAAGCAATTATTCCCGAAACAAATGGCGAGAAGCTAACCCCAATCATAATCGGAAGACCATAATAAATCCAAAGAATTAAAACTAATAAAGGGATTGCTCTAACAATTTCTACGTATGTTATATTAAAATAACTTAAGAGTTTATTTTTAGATAACGAGGGTAGTGCGACTACTAAACCGATAATCATTGCAAGTAGTATTGATACTACTGAAATATAAATAGTAGTTGTAATTCCGCTAATTAAAAATTTTAGATTTGTTAAACCATCTATATTATCTGGACTTAATATATACCAACCCCATTCATAGTTTGAGCTACATCCTTGAAGTAAAAATAGAATAGAAATTATTTTTAAAAATTTCACTAATTGACTATATTTATAAATGAGATGTATTGAAACTTAAATTATAGGCTTTTAAGATCGTATTTTGCTAGTAAAGTTTTAAAAAATCCAGATGATTGTTTTTTCTTAATCCAATTGCTGACGTAATCATTCCATACCTTGTCACCCTTTGGAACCATCATGGCTAAAAATGCTGGGTTTTTTCCTCCATCAGGAACTATGGCTAATTGAGGATATTTAATAACTAATTTATTCGCTTCTGTTGAGCTTGTAATATTTCCATCAGCTCTTCCCGCTAAAACTTCTTGAAAGTCTCTTGCAGGAGCTTCAACTGACTGAAGTTTTGATTTTGGAAAAAATTCCTTAGCTTTTTCTTCTTGAGATGTACCTAACGTTGTAGCTATTGTTACACTACTATTATTTAGAGACTCCCAAGTTGAGAACTTTTTTAAATTCTTCTTTAAAACAAGTGGAACAGTTGCATACTTGTAATAGGTTGCTGTAAAACCAGCTACCTCAGCTCTTTTTGGTGTTTTTGTTACACTAGTTGATATATCGTATCTATCAGCTGTTATCCCTGCAACAATGGTTTTCCACTCAGCAGGCACAAATTTCACTTTTACTCCCAAATCTTTTGCTAGTTCATTCATCACATCAATATCAAATCCTTTGTATTTGTTCGTTTTTGGATCTTTCATTGACATTGGATCCCAGTCTCCTGTTGTACCAACTCTTAATTCACCGCTTTTTTTGATTGAGTCTAATTTAGATGCAGCTTGAACACCTGTTGTTATAAGTAGTACTAATAATACTGAAAATATTTTTTTTATCACATACTGTTAATAGCTAATCTCTCTCTTTTTATCGATTTGCAATTTGACCCACTTTATCAATTTAAATCAAAAGGGTTGACTGGAGGATAGTTTATCAGCTATAAAGAACAAAACAAGAACATTTATGAAGCTAACAATACCATTTTATTTGCATAAAGTAGGAGCCGGTTTTCCTTCACCAGCCACAGATTACATCGAAGATGATATAGATTTAAATTCACACTTAATAACAAATGCACCGGCCACTTTTATTATAAGAGTCCAAGGAAAATCTATGACCAACGTTGGTATATACGATGGAGATTTATTAATAGTAGATAAAAGCTTAAACCCAAAAAATTTTTCCACGGTAATAGCAAATGTTAATGAAGAACTTGTAGTAAAAACTTTAATCAAGAGCAAAGAAACTAATTATCTGACATCTGGGTCTAAAAATACATCAGATAGAATTAATTTAACAGATAATCCAGAAATTATAATTTGGGGAGTAGTGACATATGTCATTCATAAACAATAGTAAGAAAAAAATTGCTCTTGTTGATTGCAATTCTTTCTACGTTTCATGCGAAAGATTATTTAATCCGAAAATAAGAAACGTGCCCGTTGTTGTACTATCAAATAATGATGGCTGTGTAATATCAAGATCAACAGAAGCCAAAGCATTAGGAATTAAGATGGGAGAACCATATTTTAAAGTTAAAGAATTAGTTAAAAAAAACAATGTTCAAATATTTTCTTCTAACTATTCATTATACGGTGATCTATCTAGGAGGGTAATGAGAGTATTAAAAGGATTTTCAGATAAAATAGAAATTTATTCAATAGATGAAGCATTTATAGATTTATCACACATAAAAGATGAAATGACAGAAGAATATGGAAAAAAAATTAGAGAAAGAGTTCTTAAATGGACTGGAATTCCAACAAGTGTTGGTATTTCGTGTACAAAAACTTTAAGCAAAGTTGCAAATCATGTAGCTAAAAAAAATAAAGCTGGCGTAATATTTTTAAAAAAAGATATCGATGAAATATTAAAAAAATTTAAAATTTCAGATGTATGGGGAGTAGGTCGACAACTATCAAAACTATACATTAAAAATGGAATAGATAATGCATATAAATTAAAAAATATATCAAACACCTGGGTAAAAAAAAGTACAAATGTATTAGGCGCTAAAACAGTAATGGAGTTGAGAGGAATACCTTGCATCCATTTAGAAACAGAGGAAACAAAAAGAAAAAGTTGTTGCGTATCAAGATCTTTTGGAAAAAAAGTTGAAAGCCTAGACAAACTAAAAGAGTCTATAACAACGCATTGCTTGAATGCGGCTGAAAAAATTAGAACAGATAAACAAACCACAAGAGCGGTGACAGTATTTATTAGAACAAGTCCTTTTGATAAAAACAGAAAGTATTATTCAAACTCCATAACAATCGAGCTACCAGTAGATACTAATAATAGCTTAGAGCTAGTAAAAACTGCTATAAATGGATTGAATAAAATTTATAAATATGGATATTTTTATCAAAAGGCTGGAATTATTTTATCAAAATTAAAAAATTCATCAGAAAAAGAATTAAACTTGCTGGCACCCATTTTAGAAAATAAATCAAAAACATTAATGAAAGCAATAGATTTTACTAATGCAAAATATGGACGTAATGCAATCAGTATAGCTCAAGCAGGAATAAATAATGATTGGAAAATGCGTAGAGAACATTCATCAAAAATAGATACAGCATCATTTGACTCACTACCTAAGATAAGTATATAAAGTAAGCACGGGGTGTCTAGAAGACTGAGATTAAACCCGACGAACCTGACCGGTAATTCAGTGAGGGAAATATGGAAACAATATATTTATCAATACAATCATCATTAACAGTAACTATTATAGTTGGCCTTTTTTTTATTGGACTAGGGTATTTAAATTCAAAAAAAACTGTCAATAATAGAAATTACATAATTGGAAATAGAGACGAAAATACATTTTCACTAACAACAAGTTTAGCCGCATCTGCTTTGGGAGCATGGATATTATTTGGTCCAGCCTCAGCTGCTACATGGGGAGGTTTTGGAGCAGTGATCGGATATGCATTAGGAGCCGCAACACCAATGCTGTTATTATACAATTTTGGACCAAAAATTAGAAAAGAGTTTCCAAGAGGTTTATCCTTAACAGAATTTATTAAAAAACGGTTTGGCACAGGAATACTAAAATTAAGCTTATTTTTAATATTGTTTTATTTAGTTATTTTTTTGATAGCTGAAGTTACCGCAATAGCTTTTCTATTAAACTTTATATCTAAAACTCCATTATGGATTACAGCAGGAATAACCTTAATAATATGTTTACTTTATATTCTAAGAGGGGGGTTCAAGCTTTCAATAATAACTGACAAGTATCAATTCATGATAATAGCAGTTCTGATATTTGCTTCTGTGATTTTAATTCTTGGAAAATTAGAAATAAATAGCTTCAAATTAATCCAAGAAAATTCACCAAATCTTATAAATGGCAAATATTTACCTAATTATACAGCCGGTCTAACTTTTTTTATAGCAGTAGCTGCAACAAATTTATTTCATCAAGGAAACTGGCAAAGAGTATTTGCTGCTAAAAATGATTTAATATTAAAGAAAAGTTTAATTTATTCATCATTAATAACATTCTTGATAGTTTTATGGATGGGATACACAGGTCTTATTTCTTTTTCTTTGAATTCAAAAGTAATGCCAGATTTAGCTTTTTTTGAGTTAATATTATCTAACAACTATTTATTAATTGTATCAATTTTAATTTTAGCCTTGGCTTTAACATTAAGTACAATAGATACTTTAATAAACGCTATATCAAGTATTCTTATCGTAAATGGCAATCAAATTAGTAAATCAATTTTTGGGAGTTCCTTAAAAAATAAAACAAATTATATGATTTTGATTATATGTATTTTAGTTTTTATTTTAGCATCAAAGGGATTTAGCATTTTATATTTATTTTTATTAGCAGACTTGTTTTGTTGTGCAGCTGTAGTTACAATTTTTTATGGTTTTTTTAATAAGAAAATTAATTCTCGATTGTCATATTTATCTATTTTAAGTGCGTTAATTTTAGGAATATTATTTTTTCCAAGCATAGATTTTAGATCAAGTATATTAGTAGGAAATTTATTACCAATAGAATTATTTAGTTCAGTTATTACAACAAATTTACTTTTTATTTCTTTTGGAATAGCAATAATAACTCAAATTTTTTGTATAATATTTTATTCTTTACGAAGTTCGTTTAAATAAATTATTACAGCTAACCAAATAAAAATAAATGCTATTAATTCATCGACAATTAAAGGTTCATTAAAATAATATAATCCTAAAAAAAATTGTGCAGTTGGTGTTAGAAAAAATATCATACTTGCTGGTCCAATACCTATTAATTCAAATCCCTTTGTGTACCAAAAAAGAGGTATCAGAGTCATTAAACCAGCCCAAAATAGATAAAATGAAAGTAATGGTTCATTTGTAGAAAAAATATTTAAATCATTATTTATTAGAATAATAAAAAGAGCAATTGCAATAGGCGTTAATAATAACGTTTCTATAAGCAAACCAATATCTGAAGAAACTTTTACTTTCTTTCTAATTAACCCATATAAACTAAATGTAAGAGCTACTGTAATTCCAATCCATGGGACCTCACCAAGTTTTATGAGAAAATAAATTAATGCTATTATAACTAAAATGACCGAAATAATTTTATTTCGATTATACTTTTCTTTTAAAAAAATTATCCCAAGAAATACACTTAAGATTGGAAAAATGTAATATCCGAGAGCCGAGTCTAGGAGATTATTTGTGCTTACTGCATAAAGCCATGTAAACCAATTTACTGAAACAAGTAGACCTGTAAAAAATAAGAGGAAAATGTTTATTTTATATTTTATTATTTTTTTAAATTCGCTCCATTTTGTGTAATAGGACGTAGTAATAACTAACAATAATGCAGTCCAAATTGTTCTGTGAATAGTTAATTCTAAAGGAGACGCGTAAGAGACAAATTTAAAGTAAACGACACCAATTATGCCCCACCAAAGAGAGGCTCCTACTGTGAAAGAAATTCCTTTAAATATATTTTTCTTCATTTGACCATTTTTTTGATTGATTTATAAGGTAATTAATTAATAATTAGAACTAAATTAGCTTAGTAAAGGAAGAGTGGGTGAGCGGTTTAAACCAGTTGGTTGCTAACTAACCGTACGAGTAACATCGTACCGAGAGTTCGAATCTCTCCTCTTCCGCCACAAAAGTTAATTAAAGTAACTGTCTATTTTTACTGGTTCTTTACTCAGAATATATTTGTAAACATTAATATTTTCTAAAACTCTTTGTACGTAATTTCTTGTTTCTTCAAATCTAATCTGCTCAATCCAGTTAATATAGGAAAGTTGTCCTTTTGATGGATCTCCATTAACTCTTCTCCATGTTTTAACTCTATTGGGACCCGCATTGTATGCTGCAATAGCAAATGGATAAATACCATTATAATCTTCAATCAAAGAATTAAAATAATATGAGCCTAATTTAATATTGTACTCAGGATCACGTGTTAAACCACTTATACTATATGGAAGTTTTGCTTGCTTAGCTACAATCTTAGCTGTGTATTTCATTAACTGCATCATTCCTCTTGCTCCAGCCCAACTATTAGCACTTTTATCAAATTCACTTTCCTGTCTTATGATAGCTAAAATAACTTCTGATTTAGGCATAGTTTTATTATTTATCACTTTAGGTGTAGCAATAATCGGGTAGTTATATTTATTATAAAATCTTTTTTCATAGGATGCTTTTTTTGAAATTTGTATAGCGAAATCATATCTTTCTAAACTAGTAGCTAAATCAGCTGCTAAAACTTCGCTTCCCTTATCAATATTTAAATCAGCTAAATGCTTAAAAATATCTTTTCCTAATTGTGTAGCATTTAGTTCTTTCAATAAAATTAAATGCCTAATTAATTTATTTTTTTTAAATTCTTTTTCATATTCTTTATCAAAAAAACTTTGGTCTTTAAGCTCGAAATTTCCGCCGGGATTAATTTTATTAAATGCAAGCTGACCATAATACGTCATTGGAAATTTAGATGCTTCAATATAAAATTGATTTGATAACTCTGTTTCATTAAGTAATTCATATGAAGCACCTAACCAGTAAGCCCCCCTAGCTAAACTAATTGGATAACCAACATTATTATAAAAATTTTGAAAATGGTTAATCGCATATTCAGGTGAATTTAAAAATGTTAAAGCTATCCATCCAGATAACCATTCTGCTTCAGCAAAAGAGGGACCTGCAGATAATGCATGCTCACTTGAAATTTTATATGCAGTTTTATATCTTTTTTTATAGATTAAACTTCTGACTACACTTTCTCTTTGATCCCACCATTTATCTGGCCGGACCATTTGACTCTCGGTTTTTAATGAGTTTCGGTATAAAATTTCTAATGATCCATCTAATCTCCCCCTTCGATTTCTCCATCGAAGCCTATCAAATTCTAAACCTGGATCTTCTTTTAAATATTGCGGTACTTTAGAAATAGCATTATCAACACCGTAAGAATTACTCATCAATATTTGTCTAGCATTATAAAGAGCTCTTTGATCATTGGGTAAATATTTTAACATTCGCTTGAGGTCCCAATATTTTCTCTCCCATGCCAAATAATCAGCTCTTTTGATATGATCATCAGAGTCAATATATTTTTTAAATTTTGCTCTGTAATAACCTAAATCATTTTTTCTTATAGAAGCTGTAATCCAACCTTCTTTTATTAATTCTTTTACTTTTTCAGTTTTACCTTGTTCAAGATAAGCCTCTGCTAACTTTATTTTTCCTAATCCACCAAGTGGAGGATATTTTTCAAACCAATTAATCACAGAAGTAGGAGAATTATTTCGTAAATAAATTTTTTCTTCAGCTAAATACCTTATTCTATTAATTCTTGGATAGTCTTCATTTTGTTCAATAAACTTTTTATATTCAGCAAATGAAGCACCATTTCTTGTTGTCTTAAGATGCATCCAAGTAATCAGATTTCTAAATTCTTTATCTTTAACTTTCGCAGAACTCTTTAAAGCACTATTCCACTTCTTATCTTTAATGAATTGAATGGTTTCTTTGGCTCTTTCAAAATCTTTTTTTCCTAAAATTGATGACTTTTGTGCTGTTTCAGTTTTTGACTTATAAATTGACGGTTTTTTTTGTGGAAATACAAAATCACTTTTTCTTTTTATTGCCTCAACCTTTTTAACCTCTTTTTTTGGTTTAACTATTTCTTCCTTTTTTTTGCTAACTTCATTTTTTTGATCAGCATTTTCACTAATTAAAGGTTTTTTTTGAGGCAAATTACTTGAAAGCCTTGTATCTGAATCTTTGTTAATTTTTTTAAATATTGAAGGTTTTTCTTTTGGTAGCAGGAATTGCTCGTCCGAATAACTATGACCAATCGATAAAATAAACGTTATTATTACTAGACTAATTAATTTATTGATCATAAGTTAAGACTTATTATCTTATTTTGTTTTATGCTTAAAGGATCAATTGTAGCTTTAATTACCCCTTTTGAAGGTAAGACCCTTCATGAGGATACTTACATCAAATTGATAAATTATCATCTAGAAAATGGAACTAATGGAGTTGTGCCTGGTGGAACTACCGGTGAGTCTCCAACATTATCTCATAATGAGCATAAAAAAATAATCGAAATAGCTGTAAAAGAATGTAAAGGAAAAATTCCAGTTATAGCGGGGACAGGATCTAACTCTACAGATGAAGCTATAGAATTATCTAAGTTTGCAGAAGAAGCCGGGTCCGACGCCTTACTTGTAGTAACACCATATTACAACAAACCAACACAAGAAGGTCTCTATCAACACTATAAAAAAATAAATGATAGTGTTGGAATACCAATTATTATTTACAATATTCCTTCAAGATCAGTAATTGATATGAGCGTAGATACAATGTCTAGACTTTATGAATTAAAAAATATTAAAGGTGTTAAGGATGCAACAGGTGATCTAAATAGAGTTGACCAGCAGTTAAAATCAATGGGAAAAGAATTTATACAACTTACTGGAAATGATGATAATGCTTTTGAATTCAATAAACGTGGTGGAGTAGGAGCAATTGGAGTAACAGCGAACATTGCTGCAAAACTCTCATCTGATTTTCAAAAAGCATGTAAAGAAGATATAAATGAAGCTTACAAATTAGATAAACTACTACAACCTTTGCATACATCATTATTTATTGAAAGCAATCCATCACCAGTAAAATATGCCGCGTCACTCTTGGGCATGTGTAAACCAACAGTAAGATTGCCTCTTGTTGAAATAAGAGAAGAGACAAAAAAAAAGGTATCAGATGCTCTTAAAGTAGCTAAGTTACTTTAATGAAAAAAAAATTAGTAACTGGTCAAAAAATTATTTGTCTAAATCGAAAAGCAAGTTTTAATTACTTTTTTTTTGAATTATTAGAAGCAGGAATAGTTTTAAAAGGATCCGAAGTAAAATCATTAAGAGATGGAAAAGGTAGCATTTCAGATTCTTTCGCTGTTGACAATAATGGTGAATTATATTTAATAAATTCACACATACCTTTATACCGGCAATCGTCATATAATAATCATGATCCAAAAGGTGATAGGAAACTTTTATTGAATAGAAAAGAAATTAATAAACTTATTGGAAAAATTAACCAAGACGGTTTAACTTTAATACCAACAAAATTATATTTTTTAAAAGGCAAAGTTAAAGTTGAGATAGCATTAGCAAAAGGAAAAAAACTTTACGATAAGAGACAAGTAAAAAAAACACGAGATTGGAATAGAGAGAGAGCTAGGTTATTAAGCAAAAATAACAAATGATACATTTAAATATAGGATCAAATTTACAATCAAAATATGGTTCAAGAATAGATAATATTTCAATTGCTATAAATCTTTTAATTGAAGCAAAAGTATCAATCATAAAAATTTCAAATTTTTATGAAACACCATCGTATCCAAACAATAGTTTTCCAAAATTTATAAACGTAGGGCTCACAATCAATTATAAGAACGATCACCTCGATCTTATGAATAAAATTAGAATGATTGAGAAAAAATTAGGCAGAATAAAAACTAAAAAGAACGATCCTAGAATAATAGATATAGATATAATTGATTTTAACAGTGTAATCGAAAAGAATGACAAATTAACTTTACCCCATCCAAAATGTCATTTAAGAAATTTTGTTTTATTTCCAATTTTACAAATAGATCCTAATTGGTCTCATCCAATTTTGAAGAAAAGAGCAGGTTTCTTAATAAATAAATTAAGTCAAAAATACAGGATTGAGATTACAAGATTGCAGAAAAATGTTAATATTAATCCATGATTAATAATAATGAACTAATTGATCAAATTAAGTCTTATAATAGATTTTTAAATTCTGATTCTTTAAATAAAGCTTATAATTTTGCTTTAGAAGCTCACCAAAATCAAAAAAGAGATGAAGGAGTTCCATACATAATTCATCCTGTTGCAGTTGCAAAAATTTTAACAGAATTAAAGTTAGATAGTGCGACCATAACAACTGGATTACTTCATGATACAATTGAAGATACTAATGTTACTTACGAAAATGTAAAAAAAGAATTTGGCGAGGAAGTAGCAAATTTAGTAGAAGGTGTCACAAAAATTTCAGCTTTAGAAGACAAAGCATCTGAAGACTCTAAAGCTGAAAACTTTAGAAAATTAATTCTCGCTACTTCAAAAGATATTAGAGTTTTGCTTGTTAAACTGGCAGATAGATTACATAATATGCGCACGATACAGTTTGTAAAAAATAAAGATAAGATAATAAGAAAAGCCAAAGAAACAATGGAAATATATGCTCCATTGGCTGATAGAATGGGCATGAACAGAATACGAGATGAATTGGAGGATTTATCTTTTTCTGTTTTGAATAAACCTGCAAGAGACCTGATATTAGAAAGATTAAATTTTATAAAAAATAATACTGAAGATACATTTAAAAATATATCTCAGGAATTAATTGAAATTTTAAAGAATAATGGCATTACAGCAACAATTACTGGTCGTGAAAAAACTCCATTCTCAATATGGCGTAAAATTCAGAATAAAAAAGTTTCATTAGAGCAACTCACTGACATAATTGGTTTCAGAGTCATTGTTGGAAATATCGAAGACTGTTATAAAACTCTTGGAATTTTTCATAGTAGATTTTCTACAATACCCGGAAGATTTAAAGATTATATTTCAACACCAAAAATAAATAATTACAAATCAATACATACAGCAGTAATTGGGCCAAAAAAAAACAGAATTGAAATTCAAATCAGAACTCATGATATGCATGAGTTCGCTCAAAGAGGTATCGCCTCTCATTGGAAATATAAATCATCAGAAAAATTTTCAGAATTATCTTGGAAAGAATATGATTGGCTTAGAGACTTAGTGGAAATAATAGAAGCAGGAACCAGCCCTGAACATTATTATGAGTTTACTAAATTACAAATGTTTCAAGAAAATGTTTTTTGTTTTACACCTAAGGGCGCAGTAATTAAATTGCCTCAAAAAGCTACACCTATAGATTTTGCTTATGCAGTACATACTAAGGTAGGTAATAGCGCTATAGGGTGTACAATTAATGGTCGCCAAGCTACTTTACAAACTATTTTAAAAAATGGTGATCTTATTAAAATAGAAACTTCAAAAAATGCCTCTCCATCATTACACTGGCTTTCATCATCAGCTACAGGCAAGGCCCGTTCTGCAATTCGAAGGTATTGGCAAGATAAATCAACAGAAAACCTTAAAATCACCAAAAAAAACTATTCAAGTACCATAGAAGTAGATTTACCACATAAGCCTGGAGTTTTGGGTCATATAACATCTTTAATAGGTCTTAATAAAGGAAATATTGTAAATTTAGAAATCATAAAAAGAACAAAGGAACATTTAACATTTTCATTCGATCTTCAAATTAAAGATTTGAAAAATTTTACAAACTTGATAAGTCAAATAAAGCAAAGTAATTTAAAGTTTAAAATAATTCGACATAAACAGAAAAAAAATGCTTTCATTAAAAGAATCTTTGAAAATTTTAAAAGAAACTAACGCTTTAATTGAGGGACATTTCATTCTTTCTTCAGGATTACATAGCCCAAAATATGTTCAATGCGCTCGATTAATGAGCAGACCAGATCAGGCAGTAAAAATATGTAGCTCTCTAGCAAGTAAAATTAAGCAAGAATTTAGTGATTTTGATTTAATTTTATCACCTGCGATGGGGGGCATAATTGTTGGATATGAATTAGGTAGAATTTTGAATAAAGAAACAATTTTTTCTGAAAGAGTTAATGGTGAATTTAAATTAAGAAGAGATTTTCAAATTAGAAAAGGAAGCAAAGTATTAATTGTTGAAGATGTAATCACAACGGGAAAATCTAGTCTAGAATGTTCTAAATTGGTTTTAGCTAACAAAGCTAACATAATAGGTTATGCGTGTATTATAAATAGGTCTAATGGTAAATCTAAAATTAGAGAAAAAATTGTTTCACAAGTTGATTTAAATATTCCAACATATAATGAAAATAATTTACCCAAAGAACTATTATCAATAAAAGCTGTTAAACCTGGAAGCAGAGATCTTTAATGAAAAGAATTAGACTTGGTGTAAATATAGACCACGTAGCTACAGTCAGAAATGCTAGGGGTGAAGATTATCCTAGTCCATTAAGAGCTGCTTTGTTAGCTGAAAAAAATGGTGCAGACTCAGTTACTATTCATTTAAGAGAAGACAGAAGACATATAAATGAAACAGATCTTAAAAAAATTATAAAAAAGTTAAAGATTCCACTCAATCTTGAAATTGCTGCAACCAAAGAGATGTTAAAAATAGCTTTAAGGAGCAAACCTCCTTTCATATGTATAGTGCCTGAAAAAAGACAAGAAATTACTACGGAAGGAGGATTAAATTTAAAATATAATATAAACTTTTTAAGATTATTAATTAAAAGACTTAAGAATAATAACTCTCGCGTAAGTCTTTTTATTGAACCGAATATAAAAGACTTAGATAAAGCTAAAAAATTTAATGCTGATTGTGTAGAAATACATACAGGCAAACTTTGTAATTTGATAAATCAGAAAAAAAATTTTCAAAATGAATTAAATAGAATTCGAAAAGCAGTACTCCATGGTCATAAACTTGGTTTAGAAATTCACGCTGGACATGGACTTACTTACACCTCTGCTAAGATTCTTTCTAAATTAAAAGATATAAAAGAATTTAATATTGGTCACTTTTTAATTGGTGAGTCAATATTTGAGGGAATGCCATTAACAATTAAAAAATTTAAAAGAATTTTAAAATAATGAATATTTTTGGCATTGGAACAGACATAGTTAGTGTAGATAGAATTAAAAAATCCTTAAGAAATAAAAGGTTTCTCCATAGAATTTTTAATGAAAAGGAAATCTTAAAATGTAAAAAAATCAATATTAGCTCTAATTGTTTTGCTAAACGATTTGCTGCTAAAGAAGCATTCTCAAAAGCACTGGGGACAGGCATATCTAAAGGTATAAACTTTAATGAAATTATAGTACTTAATAAAAAATCTGGAAAACCTTATATTAATATAACCGGCAAAACCAAGAAAATATTAAATAAAAAATTAAAAGGAAAAAAATCAAAAATTTCATTATCACTTTCTGACGAAAAAAAATACGCTGTAGCTTTTGTTACAATTTCACTATGAAAATAAAAAAATTAACAATATTAATATATGACAATTTGAAGACTTTAATAGGAGCATTGATAATAGCCATTTTAATTAGATCTTTATTTTTTCAACCTTTTTATATTCCATCATCTTCTATGGAACCAACTTTACTGGTTGGGGATCGTATATTTGTATCAAAATACACTTATGGCTATAGCAAACATTCTTTTCCATTTAGTCCAGATATTTCAAACGAACGTTTTTTTTCAAAGATACCAAAAAGAGGCGATCTAGTTGTTTTTAAAACTCCTGCAGATAATAGAACAGATTATATCAAAAGATTAATAGGATTGCCTGGGGACACTATCCAGTTTGTTGACGGTAATTTGCTTATAAATCAAAAAAAAATTATGAGAGAGAAAACTGAGAATAAAGAAAACATAAGATGCGGAAATTTTTTGCTAGATACTAATTCGTTTATTGAAACTTTACCTAATGGAGTAAAGCATTCAGTAGTGTATAAAAAGAAAGGTTCTTTACAAAACACTAAAATTTTTAAAGTGCCCAAAGATCATTATTTTTTGCTTGGAGATAATAGAGATTGCTCAAAAGATAGCAGGTATCTTGACAGCGTGGGATATGTAAACAATTTAAATTTAGTGGGGGAGGCGAAAATAATTTTTTTTTCTAATGACACTAATAAAAGTAGTTTATTTAAATTTTGGAATTTAGATAAATCGTTCCGTTTAGAGAGGATATTTAAAAAATTGTAATGGAAAAAAAAATTAAAGAATTAGAAAAAATTTTAAGATATAGTTTTAAAAGAATTTCTTTGTTAGAAAGAGCTTTAACGCATAAAAGTTTAAATAATGTTATTAACAATGAAAAATTAGAATTTCTAGGTGACAGAGTTTTAGGGCTAGTCATCTCTGAAAATTTATTAGAAAAGTATCCTGATGAAAAAGAGGGAATAATTGATAAAAAATTTGCAAATTTAGTAAATAAAAAAACATGTCTGCAAATTGCAAAGAGAATCAATTTAAAGAAATTTATTTTTTTGGGGTCTTCTCACAAAAAACTTGAGAGATCAGCTGATAAAATAAGCAGTGATTGTTTAGAAGCTATTGTTGGGGCTATATATTTAGACGGTGGACTTAAATCTGTAGAAAAATTTATTTTTACCTTTTGGGCTGAATATTTATTAAAATCTTCCGTAACATTGATTGATTCAAAAACGAAATTACAAGAATTTAGTTTAAAAAAATTTAAAGAATTACCTAAATATATCTTTTTTAAAAAAACAGGACCTCAACATAGGCCTCTATTTAAAACTGAAGTACAGATACCCAACTCAAAAAAAATTATTGGTGTAGGATCATCCAAAAAAAAAGCCCAACAAAACGCTGCTTCTAAACTTTTAAAGATTTTAAATGTATGATTTGGGAAGATGAATGTTACCTGTTGTCAAAAAGAAAATTCAGAGAAAATGCTAATATAATTAATATCTTTACTCAAAAAAAAGGTAAGATAGACGGCATAGTCTATGGCGGAACCTCAAGAAAAGTAAGAAATTTTTTACAAATATCAAATAAATTATTTGTTTCACATATTTCTAAAAGTGAAAATCGCATAGGTTATTTTAAAACAGAATTAATTAAACCTATTTCACCTTTATATTTTAACGATAAAGAGAGAACTACGGCTTTAATTTCTATTTGTTCTTTGCTAAATATTTTATTACCAGACTCACAACCAAATAAAAAAATTTATGACTCGTTTGAAAATTTAGTTAATTCATTTAATTTAGTAAATTGGATTTTTTTATATATTTATTTTGAAATAAATCTTATCAAAGAACTAGGTTATGATTCAAATTTAACAGAACGTTCAATCACAAATAACAAGCAAAATGAATTAATTAAGATTAATATTGACGGACATATTTATGAAATTCCAAAATATTTAATCCAAAAGAAAGTACCTCATAATATTTCAAATAGCTTAGTCAGAAAGTCTCTTTATTTTACAAGACAAATGATGCAAAATAAATTTTTTATTCCAAACAACATCCTTTTTCCAAAGTCACGTATAATTTTAGAGAACTATTTTAATTAAAATCATAGCTTTTTAGCTATATCTAAAGCAAAATATGATACAATAGCTGATGCGCCAGCTCTTTTAAAACACAATAAACTTTCAATAATTGTGTCTTCATTTACATATTTGTTTCTTATTCCATTTTTAATGAGGCTATATTCACCAGAAACTTGGTAAGCTAAAACTGGTATTTTAAAATTTGTTTTTACTTTTTGGATAATATCCAAATATGGTAAACCTGGTTTTACCATAACCATATCTGCACCTTCTTTTATATCTAAAGCAACTTCTCTTAATGACTCGTTGCTATTAGAAAAATCCATTTGATAATTTTTCTTATTACTTTTTAAGGATTTTTTTGAACCTATGGCATCTCTAAAAGGACCATAAAAATTTGATGCAAATTTAACAGCATATGAAAGAATTTGAACGTCTTGAAATTTATTTTTATCAAGAGACTTTCTAATACTTCCTATTCTTCCATCCATCATATCTGACGGAGCTATCACATCGCAGCCCATTTGTGCTTGTAAAATTGATTGTTTCACTAAAACACTAATTGTTTCATCGTTAGCAACATAATTATTTTTTAATAAACCGTCGTGACCATGATTTGTATAGGGGTCTAATGCTACATCACACATTATTCCAATATTGTTTTTAAATCTTTTTTTAATATATCTTATAGCCCTACACACTAAATTATTTTCATTTAAGGCTTCACTTCCATAGTTATCTTTTTTATTTTTTGGTGTAGAGGGAAAAAGAGCTACCATGGGGATACCAGATTTTATGACATTATTAACAATTTTTCCTAATTGATCTATAGAGTGTCTATAAACACCTGGCATCGTTTTAATTGGTTGATTTCTATTTTTTCCCTCAATCAAAAATATAGGATAAATCAAATCACTGCTGGATAAGTTATTTTCTCTTACTAATTTTCTTGACCAATTGTATTTTCTGCTTCTTCGTAGTCTCAAACTAGGATATTTACCAGTAATCATGCTTTATTTATTTTATTATGCGACAAATGTATTGTACAAATATATAATACAAAGAGATAAATAACAATAACTCATGACATTAGACTCAAAAAACATAGTCAATTTAGATTTAAAAAAAGAGGAAAAAATTTTAAATTTTTCTGATTTTCAAAAGCAAAATCTAAAATTTGATATAGTAAAACTTCAAGAAGCCTACTCACAAATAATACAAACTAAAAAATTTGAAGATGGTGGCGGAATATCTCATTTTGGTGCAATATGTTTAACAAGAAAACCAGGTGACCCTGAGTCTGTTAAGGGTAGTAAAGCTAGAGGTCTATATTGGACAAAACCAGATAAATCGGGAAAAGAAGTTTCTAGAGATGTTAATATTGATGAGGCAGAATATTCAGAGTTCATACCAGATTATGAGAGCACTTATTTCAAAGAAGTTTTTGATGTTATATCATCGAAATACAAATTAGGTAGAGTAAGAATTTTATTAAAAGAGCCTAGATCAACGTTAAGCTGGCACAGAGATCCAGAACCAAGATTACATATACCAATAATAACGAATCCAGGATGTTTAATGGTAATAGACAATGTTGCAAAACATATGCCAGCCGATGGGTCGGTTTGGATAACTAACAATACAAAATATCATAATGCATTTAATGGAGGTGAAGAAAATAGAGTTCATCTTGTTGCATGTGTTTTAGATTATAAATTTAATTAATTGAATATTTTATTTAAAAAAATTTGTATTGCCTCTGATCATGCTGGTTTTAATTTAAAAGAGTCAATTAAAGACCATCTTATAAATAAGCATATTTCAATTTTTGATTTAGGACCGTATAAAAAAAAATCTGTAGATTATCCAGATTTTGCAAAAAGACTCGCAAGACGAATAAAATCCAAGAAAAGTGACGCAGGGATTCTGGTATGTGGATCTGGAACAGGAATGGCTATAAGTGCCAATAAAATCAAAGATATAAGAGCTGCTGTCTGCTATAATTTAAAGTCTACTAGATTGTCTAGACAACACAATAATGCTAATATAATTACTTTAGGAGCAAGATTAACAAAAAAAAGTTTATCGTTGAAATTAGTAGAGTTATTTTTAAAAACAAAATTTGAAGGCGGTAGACATTTAAAAAGAGTGAAAAAAATATAATGTCTGTAATTAAATTAGATAAATACTTAAATAGCTTCTTTAAATTAAAATTACAAGATGCTGATAAAGAGCTTTACGACTCAATTAATGATGAATTTACAAGACAACAAAATCATATTGAATTAATTGCCTCAGAAAATATTGTTTCAAAAGCAGTGCTAGAAGCTCAAGGTTCAGTTTTAACTAACAAGTATGCCGAAGGTTATCCTGGCAAAAGATATTACGGTGGATGTGAACATGTAGATGTTTCAGAAAATTTAGCTATTGAAAGAGCAAAAAAATTATTCGATTGTAAATTTGCAAATGTCCAACCTCACTCTGGTGCTCAAGCTAATGGCGCGGTTTACTTAGCACTTTTAAAACCAGGTGATACTACTCTAGCAATGAGCTTAAATTCTGGTGGACATTTAACTCATGGAGCTAAGCCAGCCCAATCAGGTAAATGGTTTAATGCACTTCACTATGAAGTGGATAAGGAAACGGGTCTAATTGATTATGATGCAGTAGAAAAAATTGCTTTGGAAAATAAACCAAAACTTATAATTGCAGGTGGAAGTGCTTATTCAAGAATAATTGATTTTAGAAAATTCAGAGAAATAAGCGATAAAGTTGGTGCATATCTTTTGGTAGACATGGCTCATTTCTCAGGCTTAGTAGCTGGTGGTGCCTATCCTAACCCTACTAAATATGCTGATGTTGTAACTTCTACAACACATAAAGTTTTAAGAGGCCCAAGAGGTGGGATTATCTTAACTAACAATGAAGAGTTAATTAAAAAATTCAATAGTGCAATCTTCCCTGGCTTACAAGGTGGACCATTAATGCATGTTATAGCTGCTAAAGCAGTTTGTTTTAAAGAGGCTTTATCCAATGATTTTAAAGTTTATACAAAACAAGTTATCAAAAATGCTAAAGTTTTATCTGAAAGTCTTAGTGAAAAAGGTTTTAAGATATTTTCGGGTGGTACAGATACTCATCTTATGCTTTTAGATTTAAGATCATTTAACGTAACAGGAAAAGATGCTCAGGCTTCACTAGGAAGAGCAAATATTACATGTAATAAAAATGGAATACCATTTGATAAAGAAAGTCCAATGATTACATCGGGAATAAGATTGGGGACACCTGCTTGCACTACAAGGGGTTTTAAAGAAGAAGAATTCAAACTTATTGCAAAATTAATACATAAAGTAATTCAAGGATTAAGCGAAAACAAATCAGATAACTCAAAAATAGAAAAAGAAGTTAAAAAGGATATAATTGATCTTTGTACTTCTTATCCTATATACACGAGTTAGATAAATTATGCTTTGCCCTTTTTGTAGAGAAAAAGATACCTCGGTAGTGGACTCACGTCCTACAGAAGATGGAACCGCTATAAGAAGGAGAAGATTATGTGGCTGCGATAGAAAAGAAAGATTTACAACCTTCGAACGTGTACAGTTTCAAGAACTTACTGTAATTAAAGGTAACGGAAAAAGAGAGCCATTTGACAGGGATAAAATTTCAAAATCAATAAGAATAGCTACGAGAAAAAGACCAATAGATTCAGAAACAATTGAAAAGTTTATATCTAAAATTGTTAGAAATCTAGAGGGTCTTGGTGAAAGTGAAATACCGACACCAACTATTGGTAAATTTATTATGGAAGGTTTGTCTTCATTAGATAAAGTTGCTTATGTTCGCTTTGCTTCGGTTTACAAGAATTTTAAAGAAGCGAAAGATTTTGAACAGTTTGTGGGCAATTTAGATGACAAAAAATCATAAATATTTCTTACATTTAGCTTTCCAACAAGCAGAAAAGAATTTAGGTCATACAGGTTTAAATCCATCTGTAGGGTCAGTTGTAGTTAAAGATAACTCAATTATTTCATCGGCTTCTACGTCATTGAATGGTAGACCTCATTCTGAATTTAATGCTTTAAATAAACTAAAAAAATCAAACGGGTTAATTTTATACACCACATTAGAACCTTGTTCACACTACGGTAAAACACCACCTTGTACAAACATAATTTTAAAAAAAAAAATTAAAGAAGTTTATTATGCATTTGATGATCCAGATAAAAGAACTTACAAAAAAGCTAAGAAAATTTTAAATAAAAAAAAAATAAGAACAAAATTAATTAAATTACAAAAATATAAAGAATTTTATAAAAGTTACTTTATAAATAAAAAAGATAATACCGCATTTATATCGGCAAAAATCGCTATTTCTAAAGATTATTTCTCGATCAATAAAAAAAATAAAAGAATAACAAATAAATTTTCTGAAAAAATCACCCATTTACTTAGATTTAAACATAATGCAATTATATCAACAGCCGATACCATTAATGAAGATAATTCCATACTTAATTGTAGAATAAACGGACTTAATAATTATAAACCAAATTTATTAATTGTAGATTTAAATTTAAAACTTAAAAAAAATCTTTTATTAAATAAAATTCTTAAAAAAAGAAAAACTTTCTTAATTACCTATAAAAAAAATTTCAAAAAAGCCCAAACTTATAAAAAAAAAGGGTATAAGATTATTTTCATCAATTCTTTAGATACTAAAGCTGATTTTAATTTATTATTTAAAAAACTATATAAAATGGGATATTCTAGAATTATTGTTGAGGCAGGCTTAACATTCATTAATACTCTTTTGAAAAAAAGGCTAATTCATGATTTTTATATTTTCAAAAGCGACAATATTTTAGGAAAAAAAGGCAAAAATAATGATACCCCAAAATATTTAAAAAAAATGACCTCTAAGTTAATATCAATAAATCTAAATAATGATAAACTTTACAAGAAGGAATTTTAAGAATGTTTAATGGAATTATATATAACACTGGAAAAATCCACAGTATACGTAAATCAAATAAGAGTATTTTTGTTGGTATACACTCTAATCTAAAATTAAATAAAAAAGATATAGGCTCTTCTATATGTTGTGATGGTGTTTGTTTAACCGTAGTAAAGATTGAAAGAAAAATAATATATTTTTATATTTCTAATGAAACACTTAAAAGATCAAATTTTAGATTTTTAAAATTAAATCAAATTGTAAATCTTGAAAAATCAATTATTTATGGAAGAAAAATATCAGGCCATTTTACCCAAGGTCATGTGGATACTGTCGCAAAAATAAGAAAAATTCTTTTTTTAGATAAATCCTGGATAATTAAATTTGAGATCTTAGATAAAAAACTAAGCAAATTTTTAATAGAAAAAGCTTCAATATCGATTAATGGAGTATCTCTCACTATATCAAAAACTTCTAATAAATCATTCGAGGTAAATGTGATACCACATTCATTAAAACTTACTAATTTAAAAAACTTGAAAGTAAATAACGTTGTCAATGTCGAGTTAGATATATTTGGTAAGTACATGTACAAATTTTTAATTTAGATGCCCAAAAATAAATTTTCAAAAATTTCAGCGATTATAAAAGATGCTAAAAAAGGCAAGATGTTTATTTTAGTTGATGATAAAAATAGAGAGAATGAAGGAGATTTAGTAATACCAGGTTCAAAAAGTAATTCTAAAAGCATAAATTTTATGGCAAAACATGGAAGAGGTCTAATTTGTTTGGCTCTAACAAAAAAACAAATAGACAATTTACAATTACCTCTTATGTCTCCAGTAAATAAATCTAGAATGCAAACAGCATTTACAATTTCTATCGAAGCAAAAAAAGGGATTACAACAGGTATTTCAGCACAAGATAGAGCTAGAACAATTAAGACTGCTATTAATCCTAATGTTAAAAAAAGCGAAATTGTCTCTCCAGGTCATGTCTTTCCTTTAGTTGCTAGAAATGGAGGAGTTTTAGAAAGAGCTGGGCATACTGAAGCCTCTGTAGATATTTCAAAACTAGCAAAATTAAATCCTAGTTCAGTAATATGCGAGGTAATGAATGAAGATGGAAGAATGGCCAGATTGAATGATTTATTTAAATTCTCAAAAAAACATAAAATAAAATTAGCTTCTATTGAAGATTTAATTTCTTTTAGATTAAAATACGAAAAATTAATTATAAAATTATCTTCAAAGTCAATTTTTTTTCATAAGATTGGGAGATTAAATATTTACAATTATAAAAACAAATTAGAGAATAATATTAATTATGTAATAACAAGAGGTATATTTAATAAAAAAAAATCTATACCTATTAGGGTTATTTCAACAAAAATAAATAATAAAAATATTCTCAAGGATATTAAAGTAAAGAAATCTTTAAAGATTTTGTCAAAATTTAAGAGCTTTTTATTAATGGTAATAAACAATAACAATAATTCGTCAAGAGCAAACAGTATAAATACTTTAAGGTATTATGGAATTGGAGCTCAAATAATTAAAGATCTTAACGTAAAAAATATGATATTGCTATCTAGAAGTAGAAAAAAAATTATTGGGTTGGATGGCTTTGGATTAAAAATTAAAAAACAAATAATTATAAAATGAAAAAGATTTTAATCATTAATTCTAATTACTATAATAAAATATCAAATCGACTTATTTTGAGCGCAAAAAAAGAATTATTAAGATCAAAGTTCAAAATTAGTATATTGGATGTCCCTGGTGCCTATGAAATTCCTATAGCAATAAAAAAAAATATAAAAAAATTTGATGGCTTCGTTGCTTTAGGCTGTGTAATTAAAGGTCAAACACCTCATTTTAATTTAATTTGTAATTCGATATTTAATTCTATTTTAAATATCTCTGTTGATTATAATAAACCAATCGGCAATGGTATTATTACTGCTTTAAATTTAAATCAAGCTATCCAGAGAAGTCTAATCTCAAACAAAAAAAAACCCAATAAAGGTTCAGAAGCTGCAAAAGCTGTAGTATCTATTTTAAAAAATGGACCTAAAAAAATCTAAAAATCCTTCACCGCGTATAAAAGTAATTCAGAAGCTGTACAACAGTTTAATGAATCCTGACTCAGAAATAGTATATTCAAAAAATCAATATAAAAAATTTATAAAAGATATTGTGAGAGGTACTTTAGAGAGATCCGATCTTATTGAGGAAAAAATAAATCTACATCTTTCTAAAGATATTAATTTAATAAAAACTGACAAATTGCTTAAAATAATATTATTTGCTGCTATTTTCGAATTAATGTTCAAACACAATACCCCAAAAAAAGTTATTATTAATGAATATTTGCTAGCTTCAGAGTATTTTTTAGAAAAAATTCAAACAGGTTATCTTAATGCTATTCTTGATAAAATATCTAAAGAATTAAGAAAAGAAGAGTAAAAAGTCATTAATTTCATGAAGTTTAGCTTGCGTTTTTAATATTAATTTGGCATTTATGCGCATTAAATAAAAAAAAAAAATGACTAATTTTTTAGAAGTACTTTATCTAATATCATTTACAGGTATTTTAGCCGTCGCTTACAGCTACTTACTTTCAGGTCAAATACTTTCATCAAGCGCAGGAAATGCTAGAATGCAAGAAATTGCCGAAGCTATTCAAATTGGAGCAAAAGCCTATTTAAATAGACAGTATAAAACAATTGCCGTAGTGGGAATAATTGTTTTTGCTATCGTAACCTATTTTTTTAATTATCTTGTAGGTATTGGATATTTTATAGGAGCATTTTTATCTGGTGTGGCTGGATATGTTGGAATGCTCATTTCAGTAAAAGCAAACGTACGTACGGCCGAAGCATCAAGAAATAGCTTGCAGTCTGGACTTACCATTGCATTTAAGTCAGGAGCTATTACGGGTTTATTAGTTGCTGGCTTAGCGCTGTTAGCAATTACGTTTTATTACATTGTATTGATTAATCTTAATGCTGACAATAGAGAAATTATTAACGCATTAGTAGCTTTAGGCTTTGGAGCTTCTCTTATTTCAATTTTTGCAAGACTTGGAGGTGGAATTTTTACTAAAGGTGCAGATGTTGGTGCAGATTTAGTTGGGAAAGTTGAGGCAGGCATACCAGAAGATGACCCAAGAAATCCAGCAGTAATTGCTGACAACGTTGGTGATAATGTTGGAGATTGTGCCGGAATGGCTGCAGATTTATTTGAAACGTACGCCGTTACAATAGTTGCTACAATGGTTCTTTCATCAATTTTCTTTCCTAATGATTATAATTTAATGGTTTTTCCGTTAGCAATCGGTGGAGCTTGCATAATAACATCAATTATTGGAACTTGGTTTGTAAAACTTGGCAAGAGTAAAAATATAATGGGCGCGCTATATAAAGGTTTTATTGTAACAGCAGTAACTTCTCTTTTAATTTTATATCCAGTTACAAATTCGATTGTAGGTCTATCTGAAAGCTATACAAATAATGTTAAAACATTTAATGGAATGGATTTATATATTTGTGGAGTAGTTGGTTTTGTAATTACTGGATTATTGATTTGGATAACAGAGTATTATACGGGCACAAATTTTAGACCAGTCAGGTCAGTAGCTAAATCTTCAACAACAGGACATGGAACAAATGTAATTCAAGGTTTAGCCATATCAATGGAAGCAACTGCTATACCTGCTTTAATAATTGTTGCAGGTATTTTATATACAAATGAATTAGCTGGATTATATGGAATAGCTATAGCTGTAACAGCTATGTTGGCTCTCACAGGAATGGTTGTTGCTCTTGATGCATATGGGCCAGTTACAGATAATGCAGGCGGAATAGCAGAAATGTCAAAACTTCCAAAAAATGTTAGAAAAACTACTGATGCTCTGGATGCTGTAGGAAACACTACGAAAGCTGTTACTAAGGGTTACGCTATCGGATCAGCGGGTTTAGGCGCGCTTGTTTTATTTGCAGCATACACTGAAGATATAAAATTTTTTTCAACTGTGAAAGGTTCAGCCTTAGAGGGAGTAATAGTAACGTTTGATTTATCGAACCCTTTTGTAGTTGCAGGTTTATTAATTGGCGGTATGTTACCTTACTTATTTGGTTCAATGGGAATGCAAGCTGTTGGTAGAGCAGGTGGCGCAGTAGTTATTGAAGTAAGAAGACAATTTAAAAAAATTCCCGGCATTATGAAGGGTAAGAGAAAACCGGATTATGGTAAGTTAGTTGATTTATTAACTAAAGCAGCTATTAAAGAAATGATAATTCCTTCTCTTTTACCGGTTCTATCACCTGTAATTTTATATTTTATTATTTTACAAATAGGTGGATTAGAAGCCGCTTTATCTTCACTAGGAGCAATGTTATTAGGTGTAATAATTACAGGTTTGTTTGTCGCTGTATCAATGACAGCTGGCGGTGGAGCTTGGGATAATGCAAAAAAATATATCGAAGATGGAAATTTTGGCGGAAAAGGTTCTGAAGCACATAAATCAGCAGTTACTGGCGACACAGTTGGAGATCCATACAAAGATACTGCAGGACCGGCAGTTAATCCAATGATTAAAATAACAAATATAGTAGCTTTGTTATTATTAGCAGTAATAGCTCATTAATTATTTTTTTCTATACATTTTTGTTCTAAGACTAGAAAAAATTCCTTCTATAACACTTTTTTTTGTTAAATCATTGTCTGTTTCATTTTTAGAGAATTCAATTTTATTTAAATCATTTTTATTAAAAAAACTTTTATTTTTTAGTATTCCATACTTATCGAATTCCAGAAGAAGTACATTACTTGATTTTAAAACATTTTGTCCTAATTTGTGATATTCACCTTTAACAAAAATTCTCTCAATATAAATCCATTCGTTTTCGTTTTCTATTGATTTAGAGTGAGGCTGCCCTATAATATTAATAGCATCATTTTTATTTGATTGTTTTATTGTTAATTTATTTGATCTATTCTCTAAAAATAAAATTCCATGTGTATTTGTGGACTCATTTAATTGGCAATTTGAAAATAAGATAAGTAAAAAAAGATATAAGAATGGAACATGATATTTAATTTTAAAAAAAAACATAATGTAAGTTTGTATAATATTTTATTGAGGTTATCTAGAAATTTATTTTTTTATAAAAATATTAAATTACCTGATACATTCGAAACTCGTATATATTTAATGTTTGTACATTTCTCAATATTGATGATTATTACTAAAAATAAAGATTTAAAATTTAATCAAAATATATATGACCAATTATTTCATAATATAGAAAATAATCTTCGAGAGATAGGTCTTGGAGATGTTACAGTAAATAAAAAAATGAAAGAATTAAATAAAATTTTATATGACATTCTTTTAAAGTTAAACTTAGAGAATGATAAAAAATTTAAAATAAACTTAAATTTAATTAAAAAGTATTTTTCTAGTCTCAATGAAGAGGAAAACAAGAAATTAGGCCAATTTGCTGATTATTTTACTAAATTTTATAATTTTTGTTTTGAACTACCTATGGATAATATGTTAGAAGATGCAATTAAATTTAAATACTAATTATGGCTGTACCTAAAAGAAAAACATCAATATCCAAAAAAAAAATGAGAAGATCTCATCATAAACTTAAAACAGTAAATATAGTTGAGGATAAAAAAAGCGGTGAATACAGACTCTCGCATCATATTGATTTGAAATCAGGTTTCTATAACGGAAAAAAAATTTTAGATATTTAATTATATTTTATGTCAAAAAAAATTTCTATTGCAATTGATGCAATGGGAGGAGAAAATTCTCCAGATAAAATTATTGAAGGGATAGAACTCTTCTTAAAAAAAAATATATCTAATCAAGATTTTATTTTAAATATTTTTGGTAAAGAAGATATACTTAGAGAAAAATTAAAAAAATTTAAAATCAACTCTAATTCAATAAATTTGATAAACTCAAATTCAACAGTTTCTGATGAAGAAACTCCAATGACAGCTGTAAAAAATTCAAAAAATACAAGTATGTGGAATTGTATAAAACATCAACTTGATGGCAAGTCAGATATAAGTTTATCTGCCGGTAACACTGGAGTTTTATTAGTGATATCCAGGATGATTTTAAAAATGCTAAATGACGTAAGCAAACCTGCTTTAGCAGGATTATGGCCAAACCAAAAAGGAGTAAATGTAGTTTTAGATTTAGGAGCAAATATTGAATGTAGTGATCAAAACTTAGTAGATTTTGCAGAGTTAGGATCAGCGCTTTTTAAATCTTTATTTCCAAAAATTAAACCAAAGGTATCACTGTTAAATGTTGGCTCTGAAGAAATTAAAGGAACAGAGATGATAAAAGCTGCTTCGAAAAAATTGAAAAATTTATCTAGTGAAGATAACTTTATATATAACGGATATATCGAGGGTAACGATATTATGAAAGGTGATAGCAATGTAATAGTTACAGACGGTTTTACTGGAAACATTGCTCTTAAAACAGCAGAGGGAACAGCTAAATTTATTACAAATAATTTAAAACAAACGTTATCAAAAAATATTTTAACTAAAATTTCATTAATATTTTCCTATTTTTCTTTAAAGAAATTTAAAGAAAAATTAGATCCAAGAAAATACAATGGTGCTATTTTTTTAGGCTTGAATGGTACAGTTGTAAAAAGTCATGGAGGGATTGACTCTATTGGTTTTTATCACTCGATAGACTTATGTTACAAAATAGTAAAAGGTAATTTAATGAATGAAATAAAAAAAAATTTAGAACATTCAAAAAGTGTCAAGTAATAAATTAAAAAAGAAAGACTTAGCTAAAAATTTAAGTAATAAAATCGGATATTCAAATTCTTTTTCAAAAAAACTAGTTGATGATTTTATAGAAATAACAATTCAAAATATTAAACAAGGATATTGTGGATTTAAAAATATTGGCTCTTTTGAACTTATTAATAAAAAAGAGAGGATGGGAAGAAATCCAAAAACAAAAAAGGAATTCATTATTTCTTCAAGAAAAGCAATAAGTTTTAAAGCTTCAAAAAAAATTACTAATAAATTAAAAAAGATTATATGAACAAACTAATTAATATTTCTGAATTATCTAAAATATTAAAACTTGTAGATTCAAAAACAAAAAAACCTCAAAATCATATAATTAGATTTTGGGAAAAAAATTTTAAAGAAATTAAACCGAAAAAAATTAATAATCGAAGATATTATACAGTTCAACAAGTAGAAATCATAAAAATGATAAAATATTTGCTCAAAAATAAAGGTATTACAATTGCAGGAGTAAAAGATATGTTAAACAAAAATATTTATAAGCTTGACGAAAATGGTGATCATGGTTTAAAAACTGAATATTATAAGGAGTCTATACAAATAAAAAGTAAACAAATCTTAGAAAAAATTAAAAAAATTAAAAAGTATGGCAAAAAAAACTCACATTAAAGTTCGAATGGTACCTGAGAGTAATCCTGATAGTAAGTTTATTTATTATGCAAAAAAACCTACTAAAGGAGAAAAAGCAAAAGATAAGCTAAAGCTTAAAAAATACAATCCAAACACACGTAAACACGAATTCTTTGTAGAAAAAAAACTACCTCCACATAGTAAGTAATTATTTTTTTTTAAATTTTCTGAACTCATAATCGATAAAAGCTCTAATCATACTTTTCCAGATTTTATTTGTAATTTTATTATCAATATTTCTACTTTTTGATTTCCTTGAAATATTTCTAAGAATCACGGAGATTCTTTTTTTATCGATTATATCTTTTTTAAATTTCTTGTTTTTAATTACAATATCAACAAGTTTAGTTCTTTTTTTAATTATACCTAATAATTGGTCATCTAATTTATCTAAAGATTTTCTTATCTTAAGTATATTTTTATTCATCATAGCGACAATTTAAAAATTAAAAAAGCAATTAATTAAATATATATTATATTTTATGTACTCAAACGAGAAAAAAATAAATAAATTATTTTTATATTGGTTACTTATCTCTTTGATACTTGTTTATTTAATAATAATTGTTGGAGGATTGACAAGATTAACCAATTCAGGGCTTTCCATTACAGAGTGGGAATTAATTAAAGGTGTATTGCCTCCTTTAAATAATAATTCTTGGAATATTTATTTCGATGAATATAAAAAAATTCCTCAATATAGTTTAATTAATTCCAATATGACTTTGGATGAATTTAAAATTATATTTTATTGGGAATATTTTCATAGAATATTAGCAAGATTTATAGGTTTATTCTTTCTAGTTCCTTTAATTTATTTTTATTTTTCTAAAAAAATTAACAAGAAATATATTTTGACCTGTTCCATAATATTTTCATTAATTGTTTTTCAAGGATTGATAGGGTGGTATATGGTTAAGAGTGGCTTAATCGATGATGTTACTGTAAGTCATTATAGATTATCAGTCCATTTATTTACAGCGATAATAATTATTTCAATAATTTTTTGGTTATTGAAAAATATTTATTCAAATAATAATAAAAAATTTTTTAAATTTTCAGCTAGTTATTTGCCGTTTCAATTTTTTATATTTATTCTATTAACCCAAATTATCATGGGAGCATTTGTATCAGGACTTGATGCTGGGCGAGTTTACCAAACTTGGCCTTTAATGGGAGAAAGTTATTTTCCTAATGATTTGACTGTTAAGAGTTTAAATGACTTATTTAATTTAGAAAACCATTCATTAGTACAGTTTTATCATAGAATTTTAGCATATATATTAATTTTATATTCAATTTTTTTAATAATTTACATATATAAAAGAAAATTAATTTATTTATACAATCCATTAAAAATACTTTTATCAATATTATTATTACAAGCAGTTTTAGGAATTTTTACTTTAATCAGCGGGCTAAATATTTATTTGGCATCCTTTCACCAAATCACGAGCGTGTTATTGATTTTTAGTGCATTAAATCTATATTATTTAAGAGCTAAATAAATTGACTTTATTACTCTTTCTATGTATTTATCGCCCATTATTATGACGCCATTTATTAAAAAGAAAGAAATTAAAAAAGACTGGTATATAATCAACGCACAAAATGCAGTTGTAGGTAGACTAGCTGCTTACATATCAAAAGTTTTAAGAGGTAAAAATAAATCTCAGTACAATCCACACATTGATAATGGGGACTTTGTAATTGTCACTAACGTAGATAAATTAAAATTTACTGGAAAAAAATTTTTTAATAAAAAATATTATAAACATACTGGTCATCCAGGAGGAATTAAAGAAACAACACCATCATCATTAAAATCAAAGAATAAAACTGAGGAAATTTTAAAATTAGCCGTAAAAAGAATGTTACCGGGTGGTCCTTTGGCAAAAAAACAATTAACAAAACTTAAAATTTATAATGGTGAAAAGCATCCTCATGATATTCAAAAACCGAAACTTATAGAATTTGAAAAATTAAACAAAAGAAATATAGCCAGATAATGGAACAATCAAATCAAACTTCAGCAAAAATCAAAAAGATAAAATTAGATTTTAAAGATAGCAAGTACGCAACTGGGAGAAGAAAAAAGTCAATAGCTAAAGTGTGGGTTAAAAAAGGTTCAGGAAATATTCATGTAAATGGACTCAAAATGAATGAATACTTTAAAAGGCCCGTGCATCAAATAATTGTAACTAGGCCTTTAGAAATTTCAGAAGTTGCAACGAGTTACGATGTTAAATGTTCTGTAAAAGGAGGTGGTTTGTCAGGTCAAGCTGGTGCAATAATTCTTGGTATATCTAAAGCCTTAATATCTCATAATGAAAATTTAAAGAAAAATTTAAAGAAAGATAAGCTTACCACCAGAGATTCAAGAGTTGTTGAGCGTAAGAAATACGGTCACAGAAAAGCTAGAAGAAGCTTTCAGTTCTCTAAAAGATAATCATTTAGATTTAACTATTATTAAAGTCAGTGATATAAGAGATTATGTCTATATATAATAAAATAAATGTAGCTGTGGTGGGTGCAACTGGTTATACAGGACTAGATCTTATCTTAATGCTATCTAAACATCCAAAAGTAGAAATTAAGCACTTGTGTGCTACTAAAAGTTTAGGAAAAAAAATTAGTTTTTTTGACAAGAGAATTAAAAGAAATTTACCAAAAATTTCGTCTGTAAATGAAATAAATTGGGATAATTTAGATTTAGTTTTTTTGTCATTACCAAACGGTGAGGCTCAAAAATTAATTAAAAAAAAATTTACAAAAAATAAAAATATAAAGTTCATAGATTTATCTGCTGATTTTAGAATTTTAAATGCAAAAATATACGAAAAAAACTATAATATTAAACATAAAGCTAGAGAATTAATCCCTCATTCTTTATATTCTGTGCCAGAATTTACAAAAAATATTGTAAAAAATTATAGAATAATCTCAAACCCTGGATGTTATCCTACCTCTATACAAATTCCTTTATTGCCCTTAATTAAAAAAAAATTAATAAAAATTAATGATATTACAATTGACTCAAAGTCCGGTTATTCAGGTGCAGGGAAAAATTTAAAAAAAAAATTTAATCATCAAAATTTATATTCATCTGTATACGCTTACAGTACAAAAAATCATAGACATGTCTGTGAAATAGATCAGGAAATACTTAAATATACAAAAAAAAAAATAAAATTTTCATTCAATCCGCATCTACTACCCACATTTAGAGGTATTTTAACTGCAATTTATGTTCAAGGACATAAAAATAAATCTGCTAACGCAATAAGAAAATCATTAATTAGATTTTATAAAAATTCAAAATTTGTAAAAATTTTAAAATTAAACAGTTCATTAGGTTCAGGAAATGTTCTAAATACAAACAATTGCGAAATATCAATTTGTGAAACAAGAATAAAAAATAAATTTATTATTTTTTCAGCTATAGATAATCTTGTTAAAGGTGCATCAGGGCAAGCAATACAGAATATGAATCTTTTATTTAAATTTCCTGAAAATTTAGGGTTAAAATGAAATACTTAGTTATATTAATTTTAATTATTCTCATAACTAGTTGTAGCAAAACAAAAACAGTTTTTATTTGTGGTAATCATGTATGTGTAAGTAAAGCTGAAGCAGAACAATATTTTGAAGAGAATCTCACAATAGAAGTTAAAGTTATTAATAATGAAGCTCCAAAAAAAATTGATTTGGTCGAGCTAAATTTAAAAAGTAATCAAAAAGGTAAAAAAGAAATAAATATACTAACTAAAAAGAAAACAAGAAAAAACTTAAAAACTTTATCTGATCAAGAAGTTGCCAGTATAAAGAAAAAAGTTCAAGATAAAAAAAAAGAAAAAAAAATAGAAACACGTAAAATTAAATCAAAAAAAATCAAAAAAAAAGATAATTTAGATAAAGATAGCAAACAAATTGTTAAAAATACTGTTAGTAAAAATAATAATAATGTAATCGATGTTTGTAAAATTTTAGAAAAATGTAATATTAATCAGATATCAAAATATTTATTGGAGCAAGGGAAAAAAAAAGATTTTCCTAATTTGTCTAAAAAGTAGTTAAATAATATGAGAAAATTAAATATTGCAATTGTAGGTTTAGGAAATATTGGTAGTTATTTATTTAATTATTTAAAAGAAAATAAAAAAATTCTTACTGAAAAAAATAATTGTTTACCTGTCGTAAAATATGTTTCTGCGAAAAATAAAAGTAAAAAAAGAAGCCTAAGAATTAATAAAAATCAATGGTTAAAAAATTATCTAGAAGCTACTAAATTAAATGATGTAGATTTAATTATAGAGCTAATAGGTGGAGCGGAGGGACCAGCAAAAAAACTGGTCTTTAACGCTTTAAGAAATAAAAAACATGTAGTGACTGCAAATAAAGCATTAATAGCAAGATACGGTGATGAACTTTCGAAAATTGCTGAAAAAAATAAAGTAAATTTGGAATTTGAAGCTTCTGTTTGTGGAGGAGTCCCTATTATAAGATTATTAAAAGAAGGGTTAATAGCTAATAAAATTTCAAAAATTTATGGAATTTTTAATGGTACTTCAAATTATATTCTTTCATCTATGGATAAAGAAAATAAAAGTTTTAATGAAGTTTTATTTAATGCAAAGAAATTAGGTTACGCAGAATCAAATCCTTCTGCAGATTTAAATGGTGATGATGTATCATCAAAATTAAAGATATTATCTTCTCTATGTTTTAATTCATTACTAAATGATAAAATTTATGTTGAGGGCATAAAAAGAATTGAAAAAACTGACATTGATAATGCAAATAAATTAGGATTTAAAATTAAATTGTTAGGTTATGCAGAAAAATTGAATAATAAAATTTATCAAAGAGTCCACCCTACATTAATCAAAAAAGATTCATATGTTGCAGGTATAGACGGTGTATTAAACGCAGTAATTGTTGATGGTAAACCAATAGGTCAAAGCACTATTCAAGGTGAAGGGGCAGGACCTGCAGCCACAACATCGGCTCTTATTTCAGATATATCTTCCATTTTAAGAGGTAATATAAAATTCCCTTTTTCATTATCTTCAATGAAAAGAAAAAAATTAAAATTTGAAAATATAAATGAAAGGTTTTTTTCAGCCTATTTTAGATTTGAAGTATTGGACAAACCAGGCGTTTTATCTAGCATAACAAATGTTTTTTCTAAGAATAAAACTTCTATAAAAAGGTTAATTCAAAATCCTAATAAGAATAAAAAAATATCATCTGTAATTATAATTACTCACGACTCAAAAGATAAATATTTAAATAAAATTTTAAAAGAAATTTCAAAAAAAAATTATTTAAAAAGAAAACCTAAATTAATAAGAATTGATGACTGATGGCCATCGATAAAAAATTTTTAAATCTATTCACGAAAGCTACGGAAAAAGCAGCGATTGGGGCTTCTAAATTTATAGGAAAAAAAGACAAAATTGCAGCAGATAAAGGAGCAGTTGACCCAATGAGAAGAGAATTAAATAAGATAAACATGAATGGGACGGTCGTAATAGGTGAGGGAGAAATGGATGAAGCACCAATGTTATATATTGGCGAAAAGTTGGGAACTCTTAATGGACCAGAATTTGATATAGCTGTAGATCCTTTAGAGGGGACAAAATTTACAGCTAATGGCCAACCGAATGCTTTCTCTGTTTTAGCAATCTCTGAAAAGAACTGTTTATTGTCAGCCCCTGATACATATATGGAGAAAATAGTAATTGGTTCCAACTTGCCAAAAAATTTAATGGATATAGATAACGGTGTTGAAAAAAACATTAAAATATTAGCAGAAGCAAAAAATAAAAAAATTTCAGATATTCAAGCCTGTGTTTTAAAGAGACCAAGACACGATCATATTGTTAAAGTACTAAATGATTTAAAAGTAAGGATTAATTTTATAACTGATGGAGATATCGCTGGTGCCTTGAGTGTAATTGGAGATAACCCAAAAAATGATATTTACTACAGTACAGGTGGAGGACCAGAGGGTGTTATAGTTGCTGCAGCGTTGTCATGTTATGGTGGTCAAATTCAAGGTAGATTAGTTTTAGATGAAGAAGAGAAAATCAGGGCAAAAAAATTAGGTATTACTGATTTCAATAAAAAATATAATATTGATGATATGGTTAAAGGAGATGTTATTTTTTGTGCAACAGGCGTTACTTCTGGTGATTTAGCCGATGGGGTAAATGACTTAGGTAATGAATTTGAGGTTAACAGTTTCGTATTACATAAAAGTGAAAATACAATTAAAAATATTAAAAATATTTATAATAAATGAATTCATTTTCACTAAGTGGAAAATCTTGGATTTTAAAACAATTTAATCAGGAAGACTTAAATTTTATAAAAGATAATTACTCATTAGATGAAATTACTTCTAAACTTTTATCTATTAGAAAAATTAAAAAAGAAGAAATAAATTCTTTTTTAAATCCTTTAATTAAAAATTTCCTTCCTAATCCAAATATTCTTCTTGATATGGAAAAAGCAACTTCAAGAACTTTTCAAACAATACTAAACGAAGACAAAATAGGTATTTTTGGGGATTATGATGTAGATGGAGCAACCTCAACCGCATTACTTGGGAATTATCTATCTGAATTAAATTTAAACTATGAAATATACATACCCGATCGAAAAAAAGAGGGATATGGTCCATCTATTAATAGTTTTAAAGAATTAATAAATAAAGGTGTTAAGTTAATATTTACTGTTGATTGCGGAACACTCTCTTTTGAAGCTATAAATTTTGCCAAAAAAAATAATATAGATGTAATTGTTTTAGATCATCATCAATCTGAAGTTAAATTGCCAGAAGCTTTCTCAATAGTAAATCCAAACCGTTTTGATGATAATTCTGATCTAAAATACCTTTGTGCTGCAGGGGTTTCTTTTATTTTTTTAGTTTCATTAAATAGGGAACTTAGAAAAAAGGACTGGTTTTTACAAAATAAAATAAAAGAACCTAATTTAATAAATTATCTTGATTTAGTAACATTAGGAACAATTTGTGACGTTGTCCCTTTAAAAGGTTTGAATAGAGCTTTTGTAAAACAAGGTTTAAAAATAATAAAATCTAAAAAAAATCTTGGAATAAAAACTTTATTAGACATTTGTAAAATAGAAACAAATCCAACTATTTATCACTTAGGATTTATGCTTGGTCCAAGAATTAATGCTGGTGGAAGAGTTGGAAAGTGTTCTCATGGGGCAAAACTACTTTTAGGTACAAATCCTAAGAGTTCTTTTAAATTAGCCTCAGAACTTGATCAATATAATAAAGAAAGACAAATTCTTGAAAAAGATCTTTTGCAAAAAATTCTCAACGAAACGAAAGACTACTCTAATGATCCTGTTTTGATACTTAGTGGAAAAAATTGGCATGAAGGCATAATTGGTATTGTTGCATCAAGATTAAAAGATAAATTTAATAAGCCTGTAATATTAATATCTATAGAAGGAGATACTGGTAAAGCTTCTGCTAGATCTATTGTGGGATTTGATATTGGATCAATCATAATTTCCGCAACTCAAGATAATATTTTATTAAAAGGTGGAGGACACAAAATGGCTGGAGGATTTTCTATAAAAGTTGAAAAAATAGATGAATTTAAAAAATTTGTATTAAAGAAGTTTAAAACCATCAATGAAGATTTTTCAAAAGACAAACCTCTTTTTTTAGATAGTATAATATCTCCATCAGCGGTTAATTTAGAATTTTTTAATAAAGTATCTTTGTTATCTCCATTTGGATCAGGCAACCCTGAGCCTAGGTTTGTCATAGAAGATGTTAAAACAATAAATGGAAAAATTGTTGGAGAAAAGCACATTAAATCAGTTCTTGTTGGAAAAGATGGATCATCCATAAAAACTATAGCGTTTAACGCTGTTGGCGGTGATTTAGGTGAATATCTTCTTAAAAAGAATAATAAGTTATTTGATATTGCAGGAAAATTATCCCTAAATGAATGGAAAGGTCAATCAAATGTAGAGTTTATTATCGATGATATTTCTGTTAGAAGTGCATAAAGATAATTAATCTTAAAATGTTTTTCATTGAAGCAGGAATAAATCATTTTGGAAGTGAAAATTTAGCAAAAAAAATTATTAATTTTTTTAAAAAGTCATCTTTTAAATATTTGACTTTTATGATCCATACTAGAAAAATTTATGACGATCTTTCAAGAAAGGGAATGAATTTTGAACTTTCAAATGATTTTTATAAATATTTAATTAAAAAATGTCATCAAAGTAGAAAAAAAGTTGGTTTATCAGTTTGTGATATCAAAACATTTAAAACATTTCGTGATCTTAATTTTGATTTCTATAAACTTATGAGCTTAGGTATAAACGATTACGATTTAATTGAAGAATTGAGAAAAAAAAATAAACCTATTTATATTTCCACTGGTTTTAAAACGAAGGTATCTGATATTAAAAAATGTCTTAAAATTTTAAAAAATAAAAAAAAATTAACTCTTTTACATACACCAATGACTTACAATGTATCAGAATTGAATTTTCCTAATATAAATTATTTAAGAAAAAAATTTAAATTAAATGTAGGCTACAGTAACCACAATGACGATATAAGCACATTAAATATTTTATCAGCTTATAATCCGAAGGTGATTTTTATATATTGCAAGCCTCAAAGAATTAAAAAAAGAGTATACCCAGATGATCAACATGCTTTTTATTTAGATGAGCTTGAAAAAATTAAAATAAACTATAATAAATACTTCAAAGCTAATAATTTTAGTAAAAAGTTGATAAGAGTTAATATTTTTAAAAAAAAGGTTAAAAAATAAGAAATGTCAATTTTTAAGTATATAAAATTGAATCAAACGATATTTTTACAAACTGTTTAAAATATTGAGTAAATTGACACTAATTAAGTGTTTAGCGCAATAAATTGTAGAGTTTATTATCGATGATATTTCTGTTAATAAGACTTTCAAAACTAAGGTCCCATCGTCTATCGGTTAGGACAGTTGGTTTTCATCCAACAAAGAGGGGTTCGATTCCCCTTGGGACCGCCAAAATTCTATGAAAAAAATCGCTGTAATTGAAAAAATACATAATGATGGTTTAGAATTAATTAAAAATAACCAAGGTTATGAGTATGAATTAATCACAGACGTTTCAGAAGATAATTTAATTAAAAAGCTTCCAGAATTTGACGCGTGTACATTAAGAGTTTCAAAACTTAACGAAAATATTCTTAAACATTGTTCAAAACTCAAGGTTATTTCAAGACATGGAGTAGGTTATGATAATGTTGATTTAAATTATATTAAAAAGAAAAATATTTCTCTTCTTATTACAGCAACAGCAAACGCGGTAGCAGTGGCAGAACATGTTATTTATATGATGATGTCTATTTCAAAAAGCATAAATCAATATGACAATGAAGTAAGAATTGGAAACTTTAAAAAAAATGCTTCAAAAATAGAAACCTTAGAATTATTTAATAAAGAAATACTAATATTAGGTTTCGGAAGAATAGGAAAAAGTTTAATCAAAAGATGCTTGGGTTTGGATATGAAAATAAAAATTTTTGATCCATTTGTCTCGGAAGATATAATTAAAAAATTTGGCGGATCAAAAGTTAAAAACTTAAATGATGGATTAAAAACATGTGATTATTTATCTTTACATGTTCCTTTAACAGAAAAAACTAAAAATATGCTTGATTATTCTAAACTTAAAACAATGAAAAGTACTGCGATTATAATTAACACGTCTCGAGGTGGGATAATTAATGAAACTGATTTAAATAAAGCAATTAATGAAAAAATTATTTTTGGTGCAGGATTAGATGTTTTTGAAAAGGAACCAGTCAATCAAAACAATCCATTATTAAAAAATAAAAAGGTGTTATTGAGCCCACATTCTGCAACTTTTACCAATGAGTGTAAGTCAAGAATGTCTTTAGAAACAACTAAAAATATAATTGATTTTTTTGAAAATAAAATAGATAAATCAATGATTGTAAAAATATGATCGAACTAAGAAGAAAACTAAAAAATTTTGGTCCTCTTGAAGCTTTAGTTTTAAGTTCATTAGTCTATGTTGTTATAATGTTAATGTGGACTGCATCTACACGATCCGCAGTTGTACAAAAAGCTAATGACATAAAAGCTAACCATAAACTAGTTGTAGAGTTTATTAATAATCAAGTTAATGAATGTAGTTCAAATGAAGAGGGCACTACTTTGTGGGGTGACAATTGTAATTCAGCCTGGACATCTTCAAAAATTGTTAATCATATTTTAAAAAATATTAAGCTAAACAATCCTTACAATATTGATAAGCCTTTAATACAAACATCTCAAGATCCTAGAATTCAAGCGGAGGGAAAAGCTGGCCAATCTACAGATAAAGGAATTATCTTTGTCTCAGAAAATAATTTTGAGTCAGAAGCTGGATCTGAGTGGGTGATAGGAACTTGTGTTAAGTCACCATGTGTAGCTGCTGGAAATAACGAACTTGTTTCAGCTTATCGTTAACTAATTATATTAAACCCACAATCTTTAGCAGTTTTACTTAAATAGTTATAGCCAATTTTAGCATATTCAAATGGATTAGCTTTTACTGGATCTTGTTCCGCCTCAACTACAAGCCAACCTTCATAATTTCTATTTTTTAAAACTGTTAAAAAAGCCTTGTAGTCAATACATCCATCTCCTGGAACTGTGAAAGCTCCATCAAGAAAAGCTTGTCGGAAGGTACTATCATTTTTCAATGATTTTTCTAAAACATTCTTACGAATATCTTTACAATGTACATGAACTATTCTTTCCATAAAATCCTCGGTTAGTTTAATTGAATCACCTCCAGCAAATAACATGTGACCAGTATCAATTAATAATTTTACACTATCACTTGTACTTTCTATAAGCCTTCTTGTTTCATCCTCTGTTTCAATAACTGTTCCCATATGATGATGATAAGCGAGAGGCATATTTTCATCTATCATCATTTTACTTATTTCATTTATTCTGGATATAAATAATTTCCACTCATCTTCTGAAAGTTTAGGTTTTTTGGATAAAGGTGTTTTTGGATCACCTTGTACAGAATTTGTTACTTCTGCAAATACCATACAGGGGGATTTGCAATCTTTAAATAAATCCATCTGTTCACGCATTAATTTAAATTCTTCTTTTGGTGTATTCTTTAAAAGTGTTGCTCCGTACCATCCAGAACAAAGTTGTAGATTTTCTTTTTCTAGTTTTGGTATTAATTCTTTTGAATTTTTAGGAAATTTGCCACCTGACTCTATTCCAGTGAAACCAGCTTTGCTTGCTTCAGATAAACATTGCTCTAATGTAGTTTCGCCACCTAATTCCGGCATATCATCATTGCTCCATGCTATGGGGGCTATACCTAATTTTATAGACATAATTTCAATAAAGTACTAAATTTATATTACAAATATCAACTTAATACAAAAAATATGATCAATGTAGCTTTATTCGGATTTGGACGTATAGGTCAAATGCATGCGGAAAATCTTACTAAAAATAAAGAAATAAAATTACTTTATGTTTATGAAAAAATTAATCAATTGTGCAATAAAGCAAAAAAACTTTATGGGTGCAAAATTGAAAAAGATTATAATAAAATTTTTAAAGATAAAAAAGTTGATATAATTTTTATTTCTAGTCCTACAAATACTCACATAAAATTTATTGAAGAGGGAATGAAAAGAAAAAAAACAATTTTTTGTGAAAAACCTTTAGATCTTAATATCAATAAAATTATTAAAACTTTAAAAAAAATAAAAAAAATCAAACCTAAAATTCAATTAGGATTTAATAGAAGATATGATCCGGGACATTTTTCATTGAAAAAAGATTTAGACAAAAATAAAATAGGAAAATTAGAAAAGATTATTATTACAAGTAGAGATCCTGCACCACCAGCAATATCTTATCTAAAATCTTCAGGAGGGATTTTTAGAGATATGATGATCCATGACTTTGATTTGTGTAGATTGTATTTAGGTAAAGACGAAATTACTGAGGTTCATGCATTTGCTTCATCATTTACATCTTTTTATAAGAAAATAAATGATCATGAATTAGCAGTAGTTACTATGAAATCTAAAAAAGGAGTGATGTGTGTTATCACTAATTCAAGACATTGTTCTTTTGGTTATGATCAGAGAGTAGAATTATTTGGTAAAAATGGAATGATAATTTCTGGAAACAAGAAAGAAAACGCAACAGAGTTATTTAATTCTAAACAAACTAATTCACAAAAACCTTTCTTAAATTTTTTTATTGAGCGTTATAATGATGCTTACAATATTCAGCTAAAAGAATTAATTTCCCTTCATAAAAATAAAATTAAATCTAGATCAACATTTGAAGATGGATATATGGCTTTAAAATTAGCTAATGCAGCTTATAAATCGTTAAAGTTTAAAAAAACCATTAAAATTAAATAAAATAAACTATTTTTTTATATACTCAGAGTTGTATTTAAAGATTTTTTTTTGATCTTATAGTTTTTTTTTGTTTTAATGCCTGAAAATTAATTAACAAAAAAGAGGGAAATAATGAAAAAAATATACTTAACAATTGCTGCTCTTTTAACATGGACGATGACATCAGTTGCTGCTTTAGCAGTTGATATTATTGTTGTGTCACACGGGCAAGCTAATGACCCTTTCTGGTCAGTTGCAAAAAATGGTGTAGATAAAGCATGTAAAGATATGAAAGTATCTTGCAAATATACTGCTCCAGCAACATTCGACATGGTTGAAATGGCAAAATTAATTGATAACGCTGTTTCTCAAAAACCAAAAGGTATCGTAATTACTTTACCAGACGCTGCCGCTTTAGGTAAATCTGTTAAAGCAGCAATATCTGCTGGTATTCCAGTAATTTCTATGAACTCTGGTTCAGATGACTACATGAAACTTGGAATTAGTGCTCACGTAGGTCAAACTGAATTTGAAGCAGGAGTAGGTGGCGGTCAAAAAATGAAAGCCGCTGGTGGAAAAAAAGCATTATGTGTTAACCACGAAGTTGGTAACGTTGCTTTAGATAGAAGATGTGCTGGTTTCAAAAAAGGTTTTGGAGGTTCTGTAGATATATTAGGAACATCTAACGACCCAACTGAAATTCAAAAAGCTGTAGCTGCTAAATTAGGTGGTGGATATGACACTATTCTTACTTTAGGAGCTGGTCTAGCAGGTGAAGCTGCTCTTAAAGCATTAGAGTCAGCTGGTAAAGTTGGAAGCATTAAACTTGGAACATTTGATATGTCTCCAGGAATGCTAAAAGCTGCTGCTGCTGGAAAAGTTGAGTTCTTAATTGACCAACAACAGTACTTACAAGGTTACTTACCTATAGCTATCTTTTCTCAATATATGAGATACGGGACTATGCCAGCTGGTGTAGTTATGACAGGACCTGGTTTTGTTACACCAAAAAATGCTAAGAGTGTAATTAAATGGGCTGCTCAAGGTTATAGATAAAAAATATATCAAAAAGGCCTAGTGAATTTTCACTAGGCCTTTTTTTTTAAGTTTTTTATTATGTCTACAAAGTCAAAAAGCATAAAAAGTAAAACTGATTTTAATCAGGACGAAAGACTAAAAAAAGTTTCAAACTTAAAAATTTTATTAAATAGACCTGAGTTAGGAGCTCTAGGTGGTGCAATTTTAGTTTTTATTTTTTTTGGTATTGTTGCTGGTGATACCGGCATGTTCAGTGCTTACGGAATCTTAAATTTTTTAGATGTATCAGCTAATCTTGGAATTATTGCCATAGCCGCAGCAATGTTAATGATTGGTGGAGAATTCGATTTATCAATAGGATCAATGATTGGTTTTGCAGGAATCTGTATAGCCATTCCAGCAATTTATTGGGGTTGGCCTTTATGGATGAGTATTATATTTGCTTTTTCAATGGCAGTCTTAGTTGGTTATTTTAATGGAATACTCGTAGTTAGAACTGGTTTACCATCTTTTATAGTTACGCTTGCAATGTTGTTTATCTTAAGAGGAGCAACTTTAGCTTTAACAAGATTAATCACAGGACGAACACAAGTACCTGGATTAAGAGTTTTAATTGAAAACGATCCGATAGCTTGGATATTTGCGACGGATTCATTTAAATGGGTTTTTACATGGTTAGGTTCGATGAATTTAATAGCATTAAGAACTGATGGAACTCCGTTAGCTACAGGTATTCCGCCTTCAGTAATTTGGTTTATTGCTCTAGCTATCTTAACTACTTGGATATTAATGAAAACTCGATACGGGAATTGGATATTTGCATCTGGTGGAGATAAAAATGGAGCAAATAATGTAGGTGTTCCAGTGGGTAGAGTAAAAATAAGTTTATTTATAGGTACTGCAGTTGCAGCTACAATTTTTGCAACTATACAAGTTTTAGATGCTGGATCAGCAGATACAATGCGAGGTACTTTAAAAGAATTAGAAGCTATTGCTGCTGCAGTGGTAGGTGGATGTTTACTTACCGGAGGATATGGGTCAGCAATTGGTGCAGCGTTTGGTGCAATTATTTTTGGAACTGTATCTATGGGAATTTTTTATACAGATGTAGACACAGATTGGTTTAAAGTCTTTTTAGGAGCAATGATGCTTATTGCTGTAATATTCAACAATTATATAAGAAGAAAGGTAACGGAAAGTAAATAATGTCAGATTATTTAGTTCAATTTAACAATATTAGTAAATTTTTTGGAAAAGTAATTGCACTTAAAGACGTTACTATGAAACTTCGTAAGGGTGAGATTATGTGCTTGTTAGGTGATAATGGGGCTGGTAAATCTACTTTAATCAAAACACTAGCAGGAGTTCATAAACCTGATGAAGGAGAAATAATATTCGAAGGAGAGAAAATAGTTTTTGATAGTCCTAAAGATGCTTTAGATATAGGTATTGCTACTGTTTATCAAGATTTGGCTTTAGTTCCTTTGATGAGTGTAACAAGAAATTTCTTCATGGGGAGAGAGCCTTTAAAAGGACCTCCTTTTTTAAAAACTTTTGATATAGAAAAAGCAAACAAAATTGCTGCAGAAAGAATGGGTCAAATAGGTATAGATGTTAGAGATCCATCACAAGCAGTAGGAACTATGTCAGGTGGTGAAAGACAGTGTCTTGCAATAAGTAGAGCTATCTACTTTGGTGCAAAAGTTTTAGTTCTTGATGAACCTACCTCTGCTTTAGGAGTTCACCAAGCATCTGTGGTTTTAAAATATATAGTTAAAGCTGCCTCACAGGGTTTAGCTGTAATTTTAATTACACATAATGTTCATCACGCATATCCAGTCGGAAATAGCTTCACAGTGCTTAATAGAGGTAAAAGTTTAGGAACATATGAAAAAAAAGATATTTCTAGAGAAAAACTTTTAAGCATGATGGCAGGTGGAGAAGAACTTGATAAGTTAGAAGTTGAACTTAAAGAAATGAATAGAATTTCTTCATAGAAATGCAGATCGGTATAGATTTAGGTGCTACAAAAATTGAATACGTTTTATTAGATAATAATAATAAAGAATTGTTACGAAATAGAATTGAAACACCAAAAAACTACAGTGAAACAATAACTTCTATAATCTCAATTATTAAAGATATTGAAAATAAAAATAAAAATAATTTGAATGTAGGGATTTGTCACCCAGGTGCGATTGATAAAACAACAGGTTTAATTAAAAATGCTCACAATTCACTCTGGCTAAATGATAAAAATTTAATCAAAGATCTAAAAAAAAAAATTAACAATAATATTTACTTAGAAAATGATGCAAATTGTTTTTGTTTATCTGAGGCATTCGATGGATCTGCGAGCCATTATGAAACTGTTTTTGGTATTATTCTTGGTTCTGGTTGTGGTGGGGGGTTAGTAATAAACAAAAAAATAATTTCTGGATCAAATGGCTTAGGAGGCGAATGGAGTTTGAATCAAATGCCTGATATGAAAGTTCAAAATTTAAAATCAGAAAAAAAAATAGATTTCTCTAATAGAATAGAGGGTTTTCTTTCTGGAAAGTCTATAGAAAAAAATTTCTATTTAAGTTTCAAAAAAAAAATGACAGCTAAAGAAATTTTTTTTAATTACAAAAAAAATGAAAAAGATGCTAGAAAATTTATTAATGATTATAAAATAAAATTAGCTAGAGCCTTGATTGTTATAATAACTACTATTGATCCAGATGCGATTGTTTTCGGTGGTGGAGTTTCAAATGAAATTGATTTTTTAGACGAAATCAAACAAATTACATCAAAATTTATTAATGAACCAAATTTAAAAACAATTTTTCTAAAACCATTGTACGGTGATGCAAGTGGTGTTCGAGGTGCAGCACTATTGGGAAGAAAAAACTTTATTTAATTATATTCTTAATTTCTTTTTTAGAGAAAATTGTGGGTCGTTCACATAATTGATTTACTTTAACTTTTTTACCTTTTTTTGCAGAATTATGTATTGCATCAATTATATTCAACACATGTAAAGATAAATTCCCATTACATTTATGTAATTTTTTCTTTTGAATAGAGCTTATCATTTCAGACAAACCTACGCCTCTATAATTTGCATTAGTAGGTGACTCGTTTGCTCTTGAACTTTGTGATCGAATATTGATTCTTCCAAGAGTCATTTTATTTGTCTTAAAATTTTTCCACGAACTTCCTAATTTTTTACTAATTAAAACTGATCCACCAAACATATTTGGATCAGGGACAATCATTGATCCCTCATTACCATATAATTCAATATGATTTCTTAAATGTGAAATTACATCGAAAGATAGTGTCAGTCTGATTATAGTTCCATTTAAAAATTTAATTGTTGAAAAATAAGTTGTTGGACATTCTACTTTAAACTTTTTACCTTTTTTAGGGCCAATGCCGATAACTCTTTTTGATTTACCTTTTTCAGATTGACTAAAAACTTCTTTTACAGGACCCAATAAATTAACTAAAGCAGTTAAATAATATGGCCCCATATCTATTACAGGTCCGCCACCTTTTTTTGCAAACCATGGTTCTGGATTTGGATGATAAGATTGGACACCTGGATATGCGAAGATAGCATTTCCAAATTTAACCTTACCAATAATTTTTTTATCTAGCAGCTCTCTTGATTTCTGAATACCCCCGCCCAAAAATGTATCTGGTGCATTTCCAACGTACAATTTCTTTTTTTTTGCTAATTTAATTAATCTTATTCCATCAGATAAATTTATAGCTAGAGGTTTTTCCGAGTAAACATGTTTACCATTATTAAGAGCAAGTTTCGCAACGGAATAATGAGCTGCAGGAACTGTTAAATTTAGAATTACTTTTATATTTTTATCATTTAATAATTCTTTTATTGAAACAGCTTTAATTCCATTCGCTTTAGCGCATTTAATTGCAGCTTTATTATTGATATCAGCGCATTTTATTATTTTAAAATTATTAAAATACTTATGTGCTCTAAAGTAAGTCTCGGCTATATGACCACAACCTATCAGGCCTACGTTAAAAATTTTCTTCATCAATTTTAAACACCTTTTCTTTGTTTTTTCTTTCCTTCAAGATGTTCTTTTAAAGATTTTTTGTTTTCTTCTGTTGAAGGAATCCCAAGAGTAGGGCTTTCCCAGTACGCCGAACCTTCTAACCACTGATAACCATCTGTATGTATTGAAATTACATAAGTTTTTTTTGATTTCTTTGCTCTTTTAAATGCCTCTTCTAATTCAGCAATAGAATTAACATGTTCACCATCTGCTCCCATACTTTTTGCATGTCCTGCAAAATCTACAGGCACTAAGTTAGTAGTCTTTGAGCTTTTGAGTAAGCAATTAAATTCTTTGCCACCTTTATATAATTGCAATCTATTTATTACAGCGTGACCACCATTATCACAAACTATTAGTATCAATTTATTGTCTGTAATTACGGAACTATATATATCGGAATTGTAAAGAAGATAAGATCCATCACCAACGAATGAAACAACTTCTTTATCGGGGTTAGCCATTTTGATACCAAGTGCTCCGGATATTTCATAACTCATGCAACTAAAACCCCATTCAGTTTCATGTGTATTAAGCTCTCTTGGCTTCCAAACTTGTATTACCTCACCAACCAATCCTCCCGCTGCTGTAACTGCTATATCAGATGGGTCTGAATTCCTATAACATGCTCCTATAACTTGAGCATAGCTCGGAAGTTTTTGATTAGTTGGTCCACTTTCTTTATCAACGTAAGCTTCCCAGTCTTTTAATTCTTTTCTAGATTTTTGATACCAAATATCGTCAGCTTTCCAACTTCCTAATGCTTGTGATAATTCCATTAAAGACACTTTAGCATCTCCAACAATTGCTTGTGCCATGTGTTTATTCGCATCAAATCGTGCGGCATTTATGGAAACTAATTTAAAATTAGGATTTTCAAAATTTGCCCAAGAGCCTGTAGTAAAATCTGCAAGCTTAGTTCCGATAGCAATCGCTGTATCAGTTTCTTTGCTTAAATTATTTGCAGCTCTACCGCCTAAACCACCAATGGTTCCTAAATAATGAGTATGATCTTTTTTCATTGATGAATATCCCATTACAGTTTGTGTAACAGGAATGTTATGTTTTTTTGCAAAATTGCTTAATTCATCTGTTGCATCCGAATAAAAGACTCCTCCACCAGCAATTATAATTGGTTTCTTAGATTTTTTAATAAGTTCAGCTGCCTCTTTAATTTGAAAATCATCTGGTTTTGGTCTTCTAATTGTATGAACTCTTTCTTTAAAGAATTCTTCTGGATAATCATAAACTTCACCTTGAACATCTTGACTTAATGAAATGCATGCTGGGCCACAATCTGCTGGGTCTAACATAATTTGAATTGCTTGCTGTAAACTTGAAATGATTTGTTCAGGTCTAGTAATTCTATCAAAATATCTCACAACAGGTTTAAACCCATCGTTTTGAGTTATCCCTGGGTTATTAAAGTGCTCAACTTGTTGCAATACAGGATCAGGCATTCTATTTGCAAAAGTATCACCAGGTAAAAAAAGTATCGGAAGTCTATTGCTCATTGCTACAGCTGCTGCTGTAATCATGTTTGTTGACCCTGGTCCAACTGAAGAAGTTGCAACGAAAATTTGTTTTCTTCTTTTAGCCCTTGAATAAGCAATTCCTGTTAGAGCCATATTTTGTTCATGATGTCCTCGCCAAGTTGGAAGCTCTTTTTGGTTTTCCTGTAGTGCTTGACCTAAACAAGCAACATTACCATGACCAAAAATTCCAAACACACCTGGAAATAAAGGCATTTTTTTTCCATCTATAAGAGTTTTCTGAGCAATTAAGAATTTAACTAAAGCGTGAGCACAAGTAAGTTGAATGTTTTTCATAAATTCAATATAAACTATTTAATTAATATTCTTTATTCAACAATAATTTATGTACGATAAATACGGACAGTTCATAGATGGTAAGTGGCAAAAATCTGCAAGTGGTGAAACTTATGATGTCATTAATCCAGCGACTGAAGAAATAATAGGTAAGGCATCCAAAGCAAATACCGTAGACGTTCAAAAAGCTCTTAAATCAGCTGAGAAAGGTTTAAAAATTTGGAGAAATACTTCTCCTTGGGAAAGGTCTAAAATTATAAGAAAGATCTCGGATTTAATAAAAAAAAGAGTCGATGTTTTATCAAAATGGTTAACGCTTGAGGTAGGAAAGCCATTATCAGAGGGGCCTGGTGAAATAGGTGGTGCAGCTGATATCTTTGAGTGGAATTCTGAAGAAACAAAAAGAATTTTTGGAGAAATAAATCAAAGTCGATTTCCTAATACGCAAATTCACGTTATGTATCAACCGGTAGGAGTTGTTGCAGCTTTAGTTCCTTGGAATTTTCCAGTTATCCTTGCTTCAAGAAAAATTTCAACTGCTCTAGCAGCAGGTTGTTCAGTTATAGTTAAACCAGATGTGATTACACCAGGAAGTGTAATGGAAATAGTCGATATTTGTAAAGAGGCGGGTGTACCTCCAGGAGTAGTTAATCTTTTATCCGGAGATCCTGCAGGAATTTCTGAAGAATTAATCAAATCAGATATAATAAAAAAAATTTCAATTACTGGATCAACAAGAGTTGGTAAATTAATTCTTAAACAAGCAGCGGACAAAGTACAGAGAGTAACAATGGAATTAAGTGGTCATTCACCTTTCATAGTTTTTGATGATGTTGATTTGAATAAAGTTACTGATATGGCAATAACTTCTAAATTTAGGAATAACGGGCAGGTATGTATTTCACCTAATAGATTTTATATTCATGAAAAGAAAAAAGACGAATTTGCAAATTTAATGGTAGAAAAAACAAAAAAATTAAAAATTGGAAATGGTATGGATAAAGATACATTACTTGGTCCTTTATGTACTAAACAAAGATTAGAAGGTGTCGAAAAATTAGTAGAAACTACGAAAAAAGAAGGTGGTAAAGTTTTACTTGGGGGAAAAAGAGCAGCAAACTTTAATAAGGGATATTTCTACGAACCAACAATTTTTGATAACATAAAAGATAATTATACTGTTATGAAAGAAGAACCATTCGGTCCAATAGTTCCCATTTTAACTTTTAAAAATTTTGATGAAGTAATGGAAAGAGCAAATAATAATGATTTAGGTTTGTGCAGTTATGTTTACACAACTGATTTAAAAAAGGCTAATAAAGCTTCTGAGCAACTGGAATCTGGTTGTGTTGCAGTAAATACGCCTGTTGTTGCAGTAGCTGAAGCTCCTTTCGGAGGAATTAAACAAACAGGGTATGGTAGAGAAGGTGGTTCAATGGCAATTAAGGATTACTTAAATATTAAGTATACTCATTTTGGCATTTCTTACGAATGAGAAAAAATAAACTTAAACAAATGTTTAAAGAAGGAAAACCAATTGTAAATGGTTGGCTTCAAATACCAAGTGCTTTTTCAGCAGAGGTGATGGCAAATCAAGGATGGGACTCTTGCACTATTGATATGCAACATGGAGTGATAGACTATCCCAATGCTTTAGGTATGCTTCAATCAATTTCAACAACAAATGTAACTCCTCTTGCTAGAGTAAACTGGAATGAACCTGGTCAAATCATGAAGATTCTAGACGCTGGCTGTTACGGAGTTATTTGTCCGATGGTTAGTAATAGAAAAGAGGCAGAAAATTTTATACAGGCCTGCTTATATCCACCTAAGGGATATAGAAGTTTTGGTCCAATAAGAGGTTTAATTTACGGTGGAGCTGATTATGCAAAACACGCTGACAATGAAATACTTAAATTAGCAATGATTGAAACTAAAGAAGCTTTAGAAAAACTAGATGAAATCTTAGATACGCCAAATCTTGATGGTATATACATTGGCCCAGCCGATTTAAGTTTAGCTTTGGGGGAGGAACCTGGATTTGATAAAAATGAGGGGACAAAGGCATACAAGGAAATACTAAGAATTTTAGACTCTGCAAGTAAACGAAATTTGTTTACAGGAATTCATAATGGTTCAGTAGAATATGCAGAAAAAATGATTTCTAAAGGTTTTAATTTAGTTACTATTGGCTCTGATCAAAGATTTATGAGCTCTGGTGCAAAGGCAGCAGTTGAAAATATTAAGGGTATAAAAAAAAAACAAGAGTCCAAAGGATATTAGTCTTTGTGATTTATTATGTTTATATGCTCAAATCTAAGAGCGTTAAACCAGTTACTTACGTTGGATATACAAATAATTTAAAAAAAAGAATCATTCTTCACAATTCAGGTAAAGGAGCTAAATTTACTAGAGGGAGGAAATGGGTGTTAATTTACAAAGAGAAATTTAAATCAAAAAAAGAGGCAATTTCTAGAGAATATTATATAAAGAATAATCGTGCAATAAGAAATAAAATTAAAAATGAAAATTTCAATTCTGCTTCCTTATAAAGAAAATTTTTCACCAGAATACCCAGGTGCAGTATCCTTATTTGTTTATGAGACATCAAAAATTAGTAAATTCAAAAAAAATATAACAGTTTTTGGCAATACAAATTTTAGAAAAACTTTTAATTTAAAGTATATCAACATTGATACAAAAAAGGGTTTATTTGATAGTCAAACAAAAAATTATGTAAAAGATTTTATAAAATTAGAAAGAAGGATAAATTCATCAATTATAGAGGTACATAATAGACCAAGCTATATTCATATAATTGACCAAAACATCAAAAACAAGATTTTAACTCTTTATTTTCATAACGATCCACTTTCAATGGATGGTTCAAAGACAGTTGAACAAAGAAAAAAATTATTAAAAATTTGTTATAAAATTATTTTTAACAGTGCTTGGTCTAAAAAAAGGTTTTTAGAAGGTTTAGAAAATAAATTTATTAATAGTAATAAATTAGTTATTTTTTATCAATCAGCTCAAAAAGGAAGTTTATCATTATTAAATAATAAAAAAAAATGGATTACTTTTGTTGGAAAACTTAATAGAGCAAAAGGTTACGACATCTTTACAAAGTCTATAAAAAAAATCCTCGATAAAAATAAAGATTGGAAGGCCTTAGTAATAGGTGATGAAAAAAGAGAAAAAATAAATTTAAACCACCCTAATGCTTCAATCTTAGGTTTTAAGAAACATGATGAAGTTATAAAGATATTTAAACAAACAAGCATAACTGTTGCTTGTTCTAGATGGGATGAGCCTTTTGGTAGAACTAGTTTAGAAGCGTCAGCCAATGGATGTGCAGTTATAATTACAGACAAAGGTGGACTCCCTGAAACTGTAACAGATGCTAAAATTTTAAAAAAACTAAATGAAAAAAGTCTTACAAAATATATTTCACAATTAATAAATGATACTCAATTGAGAAAATCATTACAGAAAAGATCTATTCAGAATTTTTATCTTACTCATGAATTTGTTTCAAAAAAAATTGATAACTACCGTTCTGAAAAGTTATTTCTTAATAGATCTTTTTATTTTAAATCAAAATTAAAAAATTTAAGAATACTACATGTAACTAATTTTAATGAAAGGCTAGATGGCAGACTTTTTTTTAATACTGGGCGCAGATTGAATAATGGATTTATTAGATTAGGTCATAGTGTTTTAGGTTTTAGTGACCGAGATATTCAAAAATATTATAAATCTATAGGAGATATAAAAGGTAAGAAGACCTTAAATGATAAGTTAAAAAAAACTTGTTACAACTATAAGCCTGATTTAATTGTTACTGGACATGCAGATTTAATATCGAAAGACCAAATTCAAGAATTAAAAGAGGATAACCCCAACACAAAATTTGCCCAATGGTTTCTGGATCCGCTTAATAAAAAAGGCCCTGATTTTGAGAGAAATAAAGAGCGAATTTTAGATAAAATTGATGTAATGGATGCGTCTTTTATAACAACAAGTCCCTCTGTTCTTAATTTTTTACCTAAAGGAGAAAAAAATTATTATATTCCAAATCCTAGTGATCATTCTTTTGAAACTCTTAATAATTTTAAAAAATCATGCAGTGTAGATGTTTTTTTTGCTTTAAGTCATGGAGTACATCGAGGAAGACTCAAATCAGGTAAAGAGGATGATAGAATAGTATTTTTAGATAAATTACAAAAAGCTACAGCTGATGTAAAGTTTGATTTATACGGGATTAACAACGTTCAACCTATTTGGGCTGATCATTATTTTAAAACAATTTCTAATGCTAAAATGGGACTTAACTTAAGTAGAGGTGATGCAATAAAATATTATAGTAGCGATAGAATTACTCAAATAGTTGGGAATGGCTTAGTTTGCTTAATAGACGAAAAAACACAATATAGAGATTTTTTTAAAGATGATGAGATGGTTTTTTATAAAAATTTAAGCGATCTATCAGAGAAGATAATGAAAATATCAAAAGATGATAATTTAAGAAAAAAAATAGCTAAAAGAGGTAAGGAAAAATATATGAAATTTTTTAATTCGACAAAAGTTGCGAATTTTATAATTAACAAATCATTAGAATTAAAAGACAAAAAATATTTATGGGAAAAATAAGAAAAAAAATTGCACTTATATTTGGTATCACGGGTCAAGATGGATCATATTTATCTGAGTTACTTTTAAAAAAAAATTACATAATTCATGGTGTTAAAAGAAGATCTTCTAGTGCAAATACTGAACGTATAGACCACTTATTTGATAGTTTAAATTTTTCAAATAAGAATTTTTTTATACACTATGGAGATATTTCTGATGGGACAAGCACTTTAAATATAATTAATAAAGTGAAACCCGATGAGATATATAATTTAGCTGCTCAAAGTCATGTTAGAGTATCATTTGATGTTCCTGAATATACTGCAGATGTTACAGCTCTTGGGGCATTAAGAATTTTAGAATCCATAAGAATTTTAAATTTAAAAAAAACAAAGTATTACCAAGCTTCAAGTTCTGAGATGTATGGACTCGTTAAAAAAAAGAAATCATTAAATGAAAAAACCCCTTTTCATCCTAGATCAGTATACGGCATTTCAAAAGTTTTTGCCTTTAACGCAACAGTTCATTACAGAGAAGCGTACAATATATTTGCCTGTAATGGTATATTATTTAATCATGAATCTCCTAGACGGGGACCAACATTCGTTACTAAAAAAATTGTTCAAGGATTAGTTAGAATTCAAAAAGGTTTACAAAATAAACTTACTTTAGGAAACCTTTATGCAGTTAGAGATTGGGGGCACGCAAAAGACTATGCAATTTCAATGTGGAAAATTTTACAATATAAAAAACCTGATGATTGGGTAATTGCAACTAACAAAGATCAAACTGTAAAAAAATTTATAGATTTAGTCGCAAAGAAATTAAATATCCCTTTAAAATGGAGAGGTAAAGGTATTAATGAAAAAGGTATTAATAAAATTAATGGAAAAGTAATAGTTGACTTAGATAAAAAATTCTTAAGACCTTCTGAGGTTGATTTCTTAAAAGGAGATTTTTCAAAAGCCAAAAAACATTTAAAATGGTCGCCAGGTATTTCTACTGATCAATTAATAGATGATATGATTAATGAAGAGCTGTCAATTTACTGATGTCTAAATTTTTTTATCCACTAGTAGAAAATCCTTATAGAAAAAAAGATATAAAGGAAGGTATCAAAGTTTTAAAATCTGGAAAACTTACAATAGGGTCAAAAACTGAGACATTTCAAAAAATTTTTAGTAAAAAAATGAAAACAAAAAATTCATTACTGGTTAATTCTGGATCGTCAGCAAATTTACTTGCATTTCAGTGTTTAATAAATCCATATAGAAAAAAAAGACTTACTAGAGGTGATGAAGTTATAATTCCTGCTCTTTGCTGGTCCACATCCTTATGGCCAATTGTACAATCTGGATTGAAACCTAAATTCGTTGACATTGACATTGAAACTTTAAATTTCAATTTAAAAGAACTTGAAAAAAAAATTACAAAAAAAACTAAAGCAATTTTAGTTGTTCATGTTTTAGGTAATTGTCCAAATATGGATCAATTAATGAAAATAAAAAAAAAATATAACCTACTATTAATTGAAGATACTTGTGAGTCATTAGGAACAAAATTTAAAGGAAAATATTTAGGATCATTCGGTGAATTTTCATCATTTTCGTTTTACTCTTCACACCAAATATCCTCTGGAGAAGGTGGTATGATATGTTGTAAAAATAATGATGATCTCGAGATCATAAAATCTCTAAGAGCACATGGCTGGTCTAGAGGTTTAAAAAATGAGAAAAAAATAGCAAAAAAAAATAAAAATTTAGATAAAAGGTTTATTTTTTATAATTCAGGATTCAACTTAAGATCAACTGATATATCAGCGTCAATTGGATTAAGTCAATTTAAGGATATTGATCAGTTTATAAAAATAAGAAATGAAAATAGAAATAAAATTTTAAAAAGTTTTTATAAAAATAAAAAAATTAAAAAAAAGCTCAAAATTTTACAAGGAAATAATTTCACAAAACCATCATGGTTTGGGCTACCTATAATTGGAAATAAAAATTTCAATAAATCAATATTTATTAAAAAAATAGAAAAGAGGGGCGTTGAAACAAGACCAATTATTAGTGGTAATTTCCTAAAACAACCTTCTATCAAAAAATATAAATTAATTGATAAAAGTAAAATGTATAATGCTGAATACGTAAGTAAAAAAGGTTTTTTTATTGGTCTGCCCACCACAAAGATAAAAAATAAAATTTTAAACAAACTAGTAAAATCATTTGAAGAGAGTTTATAAAAAAAATATAGCTATTACTGGTTCAAGTGGACTATTAGGTTCATATTTTCAAAATAAATTTAAAAATAAATATAAGATTTTCAAATATCCTTACAGAATAGAAAATATAAAGAAATTTGAAAATTGGATTAATAAAAAAAAATTTGAATATTTTATTCATTTTGCTGCATTACCAAAAGGCAAATTAAAAGAACTTAAAAGAATAAATAGTCACGCATCAATTAATATTTTAAAAAGTTTAAATAAAAATAATTCCTTAAAATACTTTTTATTTATTTCAACCTCTCATGTTTATGGATATTCAAAAAAAAAGATTAAAGAAAATAAAATTAGACGACCAATTAATAATTATGGTTTATCTAAAAAAAAAGTTGAAGACTTTATCTTTAAAAATCGCAAAAATTTTAGTTATAAGATTGGTATAGCAAGAATTTTTAATATTACTGGTCCTAAGCAAAGAGATGGATACTTTGTGCCTGACATGTATAAATTAATTAGAAAAAAAAAATATTTTAATAATATAAATTGTTATCGAGATTTTGTTCATATTGAAGATGTAATGGACTCAATTAATTTAATGATAAAAAAAAAGTTTGATAGAACATTAAATATTTCCAGTGGAAGAAAAATTAATCTAATAGACGTTTGCGAAATTATAAATACTCAGTTTTATAAGAGAAAGATAGTTTATGGAGGTAAAGCTGGTAAAGATTTATTTGGAGATAATGCGTTATTAAAAACCTTGGGTAAAAAAAAATTTAAGAATATTAACAAAACTATTAGGTCATTTAGGAAATGAAAAGATTTATTTTTTTTAGAAATGATCGATTAGGTGATTTTTTATTAATTACAAATATAATTAGATCGATTAAAAAGAAGTATCCCTCCTCAAAAATTACGGTCGTTGCATCAAAATATAATTATAATTTTATCAAGAAATACGAAATCATTGATGATGTTATTTTGTATAATAAAAGTTTTAATTTTTTAAAGAAAATTGAAATTTTTAACAAAATTGTAAAAGAGACTTATTATGCTTCATTCACTGTAGATGGAAAATCTTTTTCTAATTTATGTAATATTTTTTTAAAATCTAAAAATAAATTTGGACTTTTTTATAAATTTAAATTTTTAGGTATTCCATTTTTAAAACCTAATATTTTTAATTTTTTATTTTTTGATAAACGCGAAACATTCACAAGTAAAAAATATTTAAATAAAGTAGAACATCTGCCATCTAAATTTATTAAATTAGGAAATTATCTTGGATTAAAAATTAAAAAAGAAGATAAATATTTTTATTCTCCAGAAAAACAAGTTAAAAAATTGTCAAAACGAATTACAAATATTTTGAATAAAAAATTTATACTTATTCATTTAGACGAAAAGTGGCTAGATATAAATGATATAAACGAAAATTTATATGAAAATTTATTAGTCTTCCAAAAAAAAATAAAAAAACCATTATTAATAACATCTTTTAAAAATTCTTTTGATTATTTTGTTAATTTCAAAAAAAAATTAAATAAAAAAAAGAATAGAAATATAATATTATTTGAAAATAGTAGTTTAGAGACGATGGAAAGAGTGATTTACTATTCACAATTTGCAATAAGTTGTCATTCGGGCTATTTAGTTCAAGTTTCTGGGGCTAATAATAGCAAAATAATTGATGTAATACATAAGAAAGATTTAATTTGGTACAGTTGCTGGATTCCTAAAAATACTTTCCACAAATTTGTATTTAAGTCTAACAATAAAGAATTTTTTGAGCTAAAAAAAATTCTATTTGATGTTTCAAAAATAATTAAAAAATTTTAAATTACTGCTGATGTTTAGAAAAATTTTAATATTCTTATTTTCTTTTAAATTCTTTAAAAGAATAGTGCCTTCCTTAATAAGGAAACTATATTTTTCTACAGCTGGAAATACTGTATTATTAGATGATTTTAAGATTAATCTTTTTTTAACATCATCAATTGATCGTGAAATTTATTTAAAAAACGAGTATGAAAAAGATCAATTGGATTTTGTTAAAAAGGAACTTATTAATCAAAAATATGATTACTTCTTCGATATTGGTGCTTATATAGGCTATTATTCTTTATCTTTATGTAAATTAGTAGCTAAAACAGCGGCTTTTGAGCCAAATCAACAAAGCTTTCAAAGATTAAGTAAAAATGTTGAGATAAATAACTTCAATATCAATTGTCATAATCTAGGCTGCTCAGACAGCAAAAATAAACTCAAACTTTGGTATACAGATAAAAATAAAAGGGGAGGCTCATCTATTCTTCAAGATACAGATAAAGAGATAAATAAATACGATAAAACTAAATTACTTTTTGAGGAAATTGATACTGATAAATTGGATAACTTGTATCCTTTAAAAAATAAGAAGATCTTTTTTAAAATTGATGTAGAAAGACACGAACTAAATGTTCTAAAAGGTGCATCAAACATTCTTTCTAATAATCAATGCTATTTACAAATAGAAATATTTCCACATCTCCAAGATGAAATTTTATCTTTTTTAAATGTCAATAAATTTAAATTATTGCATAGAATAAATAATGATTTTTATTTAAAGAATTTTTAAATTTTTATTTATTTGAAATTTTATTTAATGCATTATTTTTAAACAAGTCGGCTTCTTTGATATATCTTCTCACCATATCTACTGACTTGTGACCAGTCATAGCCATAATATTTCTTTCGCTGGCTCCATATTCAGCTGTAGTCGTTGCAAAGCCCGATCTGAGGCTGTGACCAGCATATTTTTTTTCATCTAAACCTGCACTCAGAGCATGTTTTTTAATTATTAAAGCTACATTCTTATCTGATATGGGAAAAACTAAATCATTCTTATTCTCAATCATCCAATTTTTAAGATGATCAACTGGACAATATTCTATATATTTAAAAGAGGGGATTGCTTTAGTCATTCCCTCTCCGGATTGGTCAGATTTAGATTTTTTAACAAATATTTTTACCCCTTCGTTTACAAATTCAACATCATCTCTGGTAATTGCAACAAGCTCTGATCTTCTAAATCCCCCTGAAAAACCTACTAAAATTAAAGATTTATCCCTTAATTTTTTGAATTCACTTGCTGAAGAGCCATTTATTACTTTAATAATTTGTTTTAAATCATTAAATAATAACGGTTTTTTTGCTTTTTGATGAACTCCTATTTGTCTTTTAATACCTAGTAAGTTCTCAACGATTATAGGATGTTTAGTATCTAAATAATGTCCTTTGTATTTATGCATAACATTTATAGACGCTAAACGTCTTTTTAAAGTGCTGTATTTAGATTGCTTCGATAAATGGGTTAGGTATATAGAGACTATCTTTGGATCTGTAGGCATACTTTTTAATCCATGTTTCGAACAAAATAATGCAAAGTCATTAAAATCAGATTTATAAGCTCGAATAGTATTTTTAGCTTTTGAGAGCTTTAGATTGTCTAAAGTCTTAATTTCAAGTTTTTTAATTTCAGTTGTTAAATCACTCATAATTTCCGATAACCATTAATTATCGGAAATAATATATTAAGTGATTTTAGATGTCAATACCTATAATTTGAAAGCTAATGATTAAATTTGTTCTTCCAATAATAGTATTTATAGCTGCGGTTTACGGAATTTCGTACTTCTGGACTAATTCAAGTTCAAAAGGAAAAAAAATGATAGCTTTAGGCTTAATAATAGCCCTTATAATAGGCATATCTCTAACAATTTACCTAATTTTTGACTAATGAAGCTAGTTGGTACTAAATTTCAGCTGAAAGTATGGGCTTATTTGAGGAAAATACCTCGTGGAAGCGTTAAAACCTACTCTCAGGTAGCAAAAGCCATTGGAAAACCCCTAGCAGTACGTGCTGTGGCCAATGCTATAGGAAAAAACCCCTATGCTCCCAAAATACCATGCCATAGAGTTATAAGATCTGACGGATCACTTGGAGGCTATTCAGGCAAAGGAGGCATAAAAACAAAGAGATTTTTACTAAAAAAAGAGGGTATAAGGCTTTAGAATTGTTATTTGACGGGCGATCGGGTCTATTAGCCCCTATTTCACTGTATTTTTTATCCACACACCAGTCAGTTGTACTCTAAAATCAATGATCGCAAAAAAAACACCCTCTAAGGCCGTTTAAACGCTATATTCGGTACACGCAAAGCTTGTAGAATTATTGATTATTGCTACTTTTAAAGTAGTCTAAAACACCCTATTTTACTTGATTTTGGCCTTCCAATTTTTAATTTATAGGAGTTTTTCATGAAAAAACTTAATTTTTAGCAACACTTTAAACTTATTTATTACTTTTTTCAGCTTAAATAAGCTGCTTTTTTCAATGTTTATTTACATTTTTTATTATATTAATCAATAATACTTACCTATTTTCTAATATATTACTTTAATTATATGATGTAAGTCACTGTATTTATTAGAAATATTTAAGACTAAAATAAACTACAATTGGTATAGTAATAAACGACATAACAGTCGATGTCACGATAACGCTTGCTACGCTATCGACCACCTTTTTCTCTGAATACATTGAGCCCACTAAATAAGTTAAAACAGCACTAGGCATACATGATTGAATTAGAAGAACACCAGCAGCAAATCCGTTTAAATTGAAAAATTTAATTAATCCAAATCCTATTAAAGGTCCAATAATAACTCTAACCGCTCCTAGAATTGATGCATGAGTCCAAGACACAACTTTTAATCTTGATAAAGCAATACCTAGAGACATTAAAACTAAAAATATAGTAGCGTATGTAAGTAAAAATGTTGTGTTTTCTAAATATCCAGGAACGTCCCATTCAAAATATAAAAATATGACTGAAACAATTATTCCGTAAATTGGCATATTCTTAATTAATATTTCAAATGAAAAGCTTTTTTTTGCCAATAAAACTCCAAGTGTAAAGTGAAGAAGAATAATTACTGATGCAATAGCAGATGCGACCCCTAGCCCAGCTGTTCCATAAGCAAATAAACAAATAGGAATACCCATATTTCCAGTATTTGGTAAAATTAACGGCGGCAATTCACTAATAAAATCTTTTTTAAGTAATAAAAGAAATATAACACCTACAATTGAAAAACCTCCAATTACAATTAGTGCATAAATGAAATATTCAGTAAAAACACTTAAAGTTACTCCAGTAGTTGTTATTGTGTAAAAAATCATTGCAGGCGTACCTACGTTACCTGCGAATGTAGTTATGAAATCAGTACTAATTTCTGGATTTTTTTTTCCGAGGTAATACCCAATACCAATCACAAAAAAAACAGGGGCAATTACATCAATAAGTTTTAGGTAGAGCTCCATTAAACTCTTACATCAGATTTCCTAGGTTTTCTCAACTTATTTTTAAAGTTAATAGCTTCTTCAAACTCCATTAAACGTTTGTGAATTGATCTTAATTCAGTAATTCTGGTCCAATTTTGTAAGAATAATGAAAAACTACTTTGCACTTCTCTAAAGGCGCTAGAAGTTTGGATTAAAACGCCTAATGTCATCGCACCTGTAAATAAGCCAGGACCCATCAATAAATAAGGTACAATAATCATAGTTTGGTTATACATAATCAACCAAAGATCAAAATATCCATAGTGAAGAAAAAGCCTGTGGTAATTAAATTTTATTCCAGTAAACAACTGTAGAATAGAAGGCGCTTGAGCATAGTTTTTTCTATCATCTTCCCCATACACTAATTCTTTTCTGAATGCGGCTTCTACTTTTTGATTATTATACTCAAGTCCAGGTAGTTTTATCCCAACAATCCAACTTATAACTAAACCACCTAAACTAGCAACTAAGGATACCCAAACTAATGACCCAGAAATATCTTTAAAAAAAGGAATTACCACATTTGATGAAAGTCCCCAAAGAATAGGAAGAAAGGCAATTAAAAGCATGATTGCTCTAACTATTTGTAAACCTAAACTTTCAACAATTTTTGCAAAATTCATTGCATCTTCTTGAATACGTTGAGACGCACCCTCAACTTTTGCGTCAACAGCTCTCCAATATGGCATATAGGAAAATGTCATTGCCTCTCTCCATCTAAAAGCCCATAGTCGTGTGAAATAGTTAGTTATTGTATAAATAATTACATAAGGAATAGCTAGTTTCATAAATAAAGCTATACCATCATAAAATTCAGACAGTTCTCTCTCAGGAGCTTTCTGTAAAAGATCGTAAAATCCTTTGTACCATTCATTAATTTTTACGTCGATATATGTTTGTGCAAGAAGAGATAATATTATAAAAGCAAACCCTCCCCATGACCAAAGTAACCATTTTCTCTCTGTAAAATAACTACGCCACATATCTAGTTTTTAAGGAAATTGTCAGCATAAGATTTTAAAACGTATTCTCTCTTTTTAGGCTCGATTACTTTAAAGGAAATATTATTTTTTTTAGCATATTCTATAGCTTTTTCTTTAGACGAAAATTTAAGAATAACCTCTTCAAGCGTATCTGATGAAGTTTCCCACCCCATAAGAGGATTAATTGATGGATCTTTAGTTTCAAACTCCAAAACCCACTTCTTAAGCTTGCCCCTGCCCGATTGCATTGCAGTTTTAGATGGTATGTAAATTTTTGCTTTTTTCATACGTTTAATTGGTCGGGGCGGCAGGATTTGAACCTGCGACCCTCTGGTCCCAAACCAGATGCGCTACCAGGCTGCGCTACGCCCCGATCGTCTGTTTTATAGGTTAATTATGCCTTTTTGGCAATTGAAAGATAACCGCTATACAAGTAAATAGTACCTATGATCCAACATATAACTAAACCATTTAGAGAATTTTTTAAATTAGAAGCTTCATCTGGAATTATGCTTTTGCTAGCAGCGATACTAGCATTAGTTATAAGTAACGGCTCATATAGCAATGAATATTTTTCAATTTTAAAAAAATACTTAACACTTGGTACAGATAGCTTTGGACTTAAACTAAGTGTTTTGCACTGGATTAATGATGTCTTGATGGCAATTTTTTTCTTTTTTGTCTCTTTAGAAATTAAAAGAGAATTTTTACAAGGTGAACTATCAAATCCTAAACAAGCATTATTACCTATAATCGGTGCTGTAGGAGGTATGGTCGTCCCCGCTTTATTCTATATATTTATTAATTACTCTGATAGCACAACATTAAATGGATGGGCTATTCCATCAGCAACAGACATTGCCTTTTCTCTGGGTGTATTATCATTGTTAGGGAAAAGAGTTCCTATTTCTTTAAAAGTTTTTTTAACTGCCTTAGCAATTATAGATGATTTAGGAGCGATTGTTATTATAGCTTTCTTTTATTCTGGAAATATTCAATCTATTTACTTAGTATTAATGATGTTATCTGTAATAATTTTAATTGGATTAAATAAATTTAAGGTAAATAATTTTTTACCGTATTTAATAGTTGGAGTTTTTTTATGGGACTTTACTCATCAATCTGGTATTCATGCAACTATTGCAGGGGTCCTTTTAGCCTTAACTATTCCCCACAACATCAAAAATAATAAAAATTCTTTATTGTTAAAATTAGAACATGGTCTTTCACCTTATGTGGCTTTTGGAATAATGCCAATATTTGCATTTGCAAATGCAGGTGTTTCCCTCGAAGGTTTAACTTTTGCAACTCTTTTAAATCCAGTACCGCTTGGAATTGTTTTAGGACTATTTTTTGGAAAACAAATTGGAGTATTCGTTTTATCCTATCTATCAATAAAACTAAAAATTGCAGACAAGCCAAATAATTCAACCTGGCCAACATTGTATGCAGTTTCAATTTTAACTGGAATAGGTTTTACGATGAGCTTATTTGTTGGAAATTTAGCATTTGCTAACGATATGCGATACATTGATGGAGTAAAAATTGGTGTACTCGCTGGTTCATTGCTTTCTACTGTTTTTGGTTACGTATTATTATTATTATTTACAAAAAAATGATTTCTAATCAAATAATTAAATTTGCTTCAAATACCTCAAATGTAGGATTAACAAATAAATATACTTTTAAATCTACAAAAAAAAATACAATGTGTGGAGATTTAATCAAAGTTGAATTAATTCAAAAAAATTCTAAAATAAATTCTATGAAGTATGAAACAGAATCGTGTGTATTATGCGAAGCATCTGCAAGTCTATTGTCTAAAAAAATAAAAAATCTTCCAATAAAGACTATTAAGGAAGAACTAAATAAACTTAAAAATATATCCTTAAAAGAATTGAAATTTATTTTTCCAAAAAAATTTAAAGAATTTAAGTTTTTAATAAATAAAAGTAATTTAAATAGGTTAAATTGTATTTATTTACCTATTGATGCAGTGTTAAAAGCTTTAAAATAATGAAAAAAGTACTTATTATATTTTTAATAATGTTTGGTTTTTTTAGCAAAGGTAATTCAGCTTATGATAAATTGGCTTATGAATTTAAATTTAATGGGATTGAAGGAAAATTAATAAATCTTAAAGATTATGAGAATAACGTTATCGTTGTAGTGAATGTTGCCTCAAGATGTGGTTTTACTAATCAATATGAAGATTTACAGTCCCTATGGTCAAATTATAAAGATAAGAATTTAGTAGTTATTGGAGTTCCAACTAATAATTTCAAGCAGGAGCCAGGATCTAATAAAGAAATTAAGGATTTTTGTGAGACTAATTTTAATATAAATTTTCCAATGACTGAAAAAATTGACGTAATTGGTAAAAATGCTCATCCTTTTTTTAATTGGGCAAAAGAAAACCACGGAAAAAGTGCGATACCAAAATGGAATTTCCACAAAATAATTATTGGTAAAGATGGAAAAGTTGCAGATACTTTTACATCAATTACTAAACCATCATCACAAAGATTTATTAATTTAATTGAAAAAGAAATTAAAAATTAAAACTTAAACCGTCAAAGGCAGGTATTATATTTTTTGGTAATTTTTTTTTAAGAGTAAAGTAGTCTAAATCTACATGTAAATTTGTTAATATTGTTTTTTTAGGCCTAACAAATTTCACAAAATTAATAGCATCATCGTAATTAAAATGTGATGGATGTTTATCTTTTCTTAAACAATCAATAATCAAAAAATCTAAGTTAATTAATTTTTTAGAAACTTTATTACTAATTTTGTTGCAATCACTTATATAGGCAATTTTTTCAAATAAATAACCATTAGCTTTAATCATGCCGTGTGAGACTTCTAGAGGCTCAATTTCGATTTTGTATTCTTTATTAAAAATCTCGAATTTTTTTTTCACAATATTAGTATTCATAATTGGTTTGTAACCATGTTTTTGTTTAAAACAAAAGGCGTATTTATCTCTTAATTCACGTATTGTCCTCGAAGACCCGTAAATTGGAATTTTTTTTTTGTTTTTCCAAAAGAAAGGTCGCATTTCAAAAATTCCTGTAGTTTGATCTGCATGTTCATGGGTGTAAATAATTGCGTCTAAAGTTTTAATCTTATTTTTTAAAAATTGACTTTTAATATCTGGTGATGTGTCTATGAGAATTGAGAGATTGCCTTTCTGAATATGAGCACAACATCTGGTTCTAATATTTTTTGAGCCTTTTTTTAGTTTTGCTGAGTAATTTGTTATCCACGGTGATCCTAATGAAGATCCACAGCCTAAAATAGTAAATTTATTTTTCAATTTAACTCACCAAATAAATTAAAAAAATTTTTAGTAGTAATTTTTGAAAAATCTTCAAAAGAAAGATTTTTTAATTTAGATAAAAACTTAACAGTGTGAATTATATAGCTTGGTTCATTTGATTTTCCCCTAAGTGGAACTGGTGCTAAATAAGGTGAGTCTGTTTCAACTAATATTCTATTATTAGGCATTTCTTTGAATGTATTAGCTAAATCTTCAGATTTTTTAAAGGTAATTACTCCACTTGCTGAGATATAAGCACCCAAGTCCAGTAATTTGAATGCAAATTCTTTTGATCCTGTAAAACAATGTATAAGAATTTTAAAATTTCTTTCATTAAGTTTATTTTTAAGTATTTCAAAAGTTTCATTTTCTGCATTCCTAGTATGTACAATTAATGGAAGTTGTGTCTCTTGTGCAGCAATTATATGTTCTTCGAAACATTTAATCTGGTCTTTTTTATCAGAATGATTATAGTAAAAATCAAGCCCGCTCTCACCTATTCCAATTATTTTTTTATTAAGATTAATTTTTTTAATTATATCTTCGGACTTTATGGATATATGATTTTTTGCTTCATGAGGATGAATGCCATAAGAACCATAAACACACTCATTTTTTGATACTATGTTAAGAATTTTACCATAACTTTTATCTTCAGTTGAGATTGTGAGTAAATACTTTACACCATCCTTATTAGCTCTATTAATGGTTTCTTTTAAAGATAGAGACATAGGCTCATAATTTAAATGACAGTGTGAATCAATTATCATGTTCAATTTTAGTAAATAATATTTCCAAATTACCTAATTCTTTATTGCTTTTAAGAATATTATGATCTTTGATTTTATCAATACTAATATTTTTACCCACTATATTAATCATTGTTAATACCTTATTTGTAGCATTAGGAATTATAGGGTTAAGTAATATACTAATATTTTTTATTTGTTCTACAATGGTGAACAATATAGCGTTCATTCTTTCTGGATTTTTTTTTTTAACTATCCAAGGTTCGGAGTCGTTAAAATACTTATTCGCATCAAAAGAAAATTTTACGACTGTCTTAATATATTCATTTAATTCTTGATTATTCATGAGTGAAATTAATTTTGGTACGCTTTTTTTTAAATTATCTAAAAATTTTTGATCAGTATCATTTAATTTAGGGTTTGATGGTATTTTATTATCACAATTTTTTTTTATAAAAGAAAAAACTCTTTGACAGAGATTCCCGTAATTATTTGCTAAATCATTATTTATACAATTTTTCAGATTTTCCAATGATATTGAACCATCATTTCCAAGTGAAACTTCTTTTACTAAGTAATATCTTAATTGATCAATTCCATATTTGTTTATAATCTCTAATGGATCTAAAATATTTCCTAAAGATTTTGACATTTTTTTATCATCAGAAAGTATCCAGCCGTGTCCAAAAATTCTTTTTGGCAAAGGCAAATTTGCTGCCAATAAGAATGCTGGCCAAAATACAGCATGAAATCTCAAAATGTCTTTACCAATAATATGTACATCAGCAGGCCAAAAATTTTTATATTTTACATCTTCAGTATTAGGAAAATTCAAAGCACTTATATAATTTGTCAAAGCATCTAACCAAACATAGATTACATGGTTTTTATCTTTAGGAACTGGTATGCCCCAAGTGAAGGATGTTCTGCTTATAGATAAATCTTTTAATCCTTTTTCTACAAATTTTACAACCTCATTTTTTCTGGACTCAGGAAGAATAAAATTAGGGTTTTTTTTATAAAATTCTAGAAGTTTTTTTGACCAAGCAGATAATTTGAAAAAATAGGACTCTTCTTCTACCCACTCTACTGCGGAACCAGAAGATTTAGATATTTTCTTACCATTATTATCTTCAATTTCATCTTCATCGTAAAAAGCTTCATCTGAAACTGAATACCACCCGCTATATTTGTCCAAGTAAATATCTCCTGACTTTATAAGCCTATTCCATATTTCAATTACAGAATTATGATGACGCTTTTCTGTTGTTCTAATAAAATCATCATTTGATAAATTTAAAATTTTTGTTAATGATCTAAAAGTTTCTGAGATTTCATCACAAAATTGTTTTGGATCTTTATTGTTTTTTTTTGCTTCTTTCTCAATTTTTTGACCATGTTCATCTGTACCAGTTAAAAATAATACATTATAATTCTCTAATCTTTTAAATCGTGCAAATATATCAGCAACAATACTAGAATAAGCGTGTCCCATATGTGGTTTACCAGAAGGGTAATAAATAGGTGTGGTAATGTAAAAATTTTTATCCATAATTTAGTTTTTCGCTTAGTGCATTTAATAAAGTATTTTGATTAATATTATATAATTTAAAATTATTTAAATTTTGAAATACATAACTTTTTATCTCGTAAATTTCATTATTATTAAAAATACTCTTGTCACTTAAATTAATAAAATAGCAATCCGATAAAAAAAAAGCTAAGTTTATATATGAAATATCCTTATCTTTTTTGTAAAGTTGTAATATTATTGATAGATTTTCTACAAGATCATTTGTTAAATGAATATTATTGTCTTTACAAATGTGATTAAATCTCAAAAAATTTCCAGGTGATAATTTTGAAGTTTTTGGATCTAATATTAATTCAATTTTAAATAACTTAATTAGTTTTTCAATTATTTCAATTCTTTGATTTTCTTTTAAAAAGATTTTCATTTCTAGCGCTCTTGATTTAATGGTTTGTAATAATGGTTTTGATTTATTATTAATCAAAAAAAAATAGTTATTTTTTGATGGTTCTTCAATTATTTTGAGTAATGCGTTAAGACTATTATGATTAAAAAGTTCAATATCATCAAGAATAATAAATCTATCTTTTTCGAAAATTGTAGATTGAAATATTTTTGTTTTTAAATTTCTTATATCGTCAACTTTAATTGATTTAAAATTTGATCCATTTAAATAGATAATATTTGAGAAAATATTATTCTTAAATTGATTATGAAAAGTTGTATTATCAGAAAGACAAAAATTTTTAATATCATAATTTAAACTATCAAATATTGAATAAAGAAAATGATTGACCAAAGTGGATTTGCCAGACCCTTTGTTGCCAGAAAATAACAGAACGTTAGGTAAATTTTTTTTAGAGTAAAGATGCTTTAAAAAATTGAGTTTATCCTGCAATCCAAATAGTCTTAAAGAATTTTTGGGTTCAAAAAAAACAGGATAATTCATTAAATGTGCAATTTTTTTTTAATAATTTTAAAAATTATATTTTCTAAAACATTATCATTTGAAGATGAATCTAGAATAACATAATTTTTTTTATTTTTAGCTATTTTTATAAATGAGTTTTGTGCTTTTGTATAAAAAGTTTGGGAAAAATTATCATATCTATTCTTAATTTTTCTTTTGATAAGTCTCTTTTTGGATATTTTTGTCGATACTTTTAAAACAAAAACTATATTTGGTTTTACATTGCGTAATATCTTTTTATGAATATTATTAATAAAATCAATATCAACTTTTTTTCCATAAACTTGATACGCAATAGTTGAGTCAATAAATCTATCACAAATTACTACTTTTTTTTTCAAAAGAGCTGGTAGTATTTTATTTTTTATATGTTCATTTCTAGCAGCTAAATAAAGTAGTGTGTCAGTATATTTGTCAAATTTTTCTTTATTATCTTTAGAAAAATAATCCTTAAGAATTAAATTTCTAATTAATTCTGAACTTTTTGTGCCGCCGGGCTCTCTAGTTAATATTGTATCAATATTTTTTTTTTTTAATTTACTAAACAGCTTTTTACTTTGAAAGGATTTTCCACAACCTTCAACACCTTCAAAGACAATAAAAAAAGGTTTCTTTTTATACATCTCCCCAAATCAAATAATTTAGAGATGTTAATAAACTTTTAAAAAAATTAACTTTTTTTAAATCTTCTGCTGCATAAAGTGGTAGAGATTTTATTACATTATCTTTTTTTGAAACGATAATATTTGCGACTTTTGTACCTTTTTCTACAGGAGCTTTTATAGGTCCATCATATTCTAAAGATATTGTTAGATGAGTTATATCTTTTTTATTAATTGTTGCATAAAAATCTTCCTTTGAAGTAGCTTTAATTTTACTTTTTTCACCAAGCCAGGTATCAAGTTCAAAAATAGTTTCATCTTTTTTTGAAATTTCAAAAGTATTTGTATTTCTAAAGCCCCAATTAAGTAATTTTAAAGACTCTGAACTTCTTAATTTTTTTGAGTCAAAACCGGAGGCTACGGCAATTAAACGTCTATCATTTTTTTTCATTGAGCTAGATAAAGAATATTTTTCAACCGCTAGATAACCTGTTTTTACGCCGTCAACTCCAACGTTTTTATATAACAAAGGATTTCGATTTCCTTGTTTTATTGGCTCACCACCTGTTCTATCCCATGTGAAAGTTTTCTCTGCAAATAACTCATAATAAATTGGATAATTGATAATAAGATATTTTGACATTAGCGCTATATCTCTAACTGTAGAAATATTATCTGGATCATTAATACCAGATGAATTTGTAAAATTAGTCGAAGTCATACCAATTTCCCCTGCTTTTTCATTCATCATATCTGCAAAATTGGACTCCGTGCCAGCAATACCTTCTGCTAAAGCAATACAAGCATCATTGCCAGATGCTACGATTATCCCTCTTAGAAGATTTTCAACTGATACTTCATCATTGATCATAATAAACATTGAAGAATAACCAGCTTGAGATAGTCTCCATGCATTTTCTGAAATCGTAAATTTATCATCCAAAGATAACTTATTTTTTTTTAATAAATCAAAAGCAATTATTGCAGTCATAATTTTAGTCATTGAAGCTGGATAAATTTGTGAGTCTGGATCTAACTCAAATAAAACTTCATCTGAATGATAGTCAATTAAAATACCTGTTCGAGCTTTGAGGTTTGGATTAGCAAAAACCTTAGATGTAAGCAAAAGTAGTAAAATAATTATAATTGTAAATTTATTCATTTATAAAAAAATTGAGTTCTTCAAATCCAAAATTTTGTAGTTTAATGTAATCATTTTTTAATAAATTAACAGTACTATATGGACCTAAAATCACTTGAGTTTCTTTGTTATTAGCCTTTTTAATTTTCAATTTTTTGGTATCTAAATTTGAAATTTCTTTAATGATTCTTTGTTTTAAAAAATAAGCTGTTTCAGCTGAATAAAAAGAAGCTATTAGGATAAATATATCTTTTTTTTTATCAGTTGAATTTTTTAATTTGTTTTTAGAAATATTAGAAATTTGAACTGATGCCACAGGAGCTTTTGAGGGTATTGTTTTTTCCTCATTAAATATTTTAGCTTTTTTAGCAACAAATGATTTATTTCTTTTTATTTCAATGACCTCTAATAAAGGAACATCTAAATCTAAATCAAGTTCCTCAGCAACAGGCTTTGTGATTAAAATTTTATAAAAATCTGGAAATTTAATTTTTTTCTCATTTTTAAGAACTAAACTTTTTTTATTTTTTGGATTAATAATTTTAATCAGTGTTCCCGATCTTAAATTTTGATGAGATAATTGTAAAATATTATTATCCATTTTTCCTTTAATTATTTTTTCATTAAAATCAAAATCATTGTAGACATATGCAAAACCTTTTGAAGTAAAAGGTTTTTTCTTACCCAACGTGGAAGATTGAGGCACGCAAGAGAGAATAAAAAATAAAATAATAAGAAATTTAAATTTCATCTTTAAAATTATCTTTTAAGGTACAAACAGCTAAAGCAAATCTTAGAGATCTGTTCCAATTTAAAATTTTTTCGTAATTTTCAAAAATTATATATGCAGGGGAAAAAGTCTCTGCCCCTGGAATAATATCTTTATCAGGAATAATGATTGCAGCCATTAAATTGTTTTTTATATTGAATTTTTCGTGATTTTTAATGAATTTTCTAAAAAAATTAAATTTTTTTTTATTTTTAATTTGTCTAGCAGATGAATTTAAGTATTTTTTTGGAATATTATCTTTTAATTCTACTTTAATAAAACATGGTTGATTTTTTTTCCATCCAATTGTATTTAAATAATTTGCTGCTGAAGCAAATGAGTCTTCGATTTTTTTAAGTTCTATGATTTTATTATTATTGTAATCTAATGCATAGTTTTTAATAGTTCTGGGCATAAATTGAAAATTTCCAAATGCACCTGCCCAAGAACCGTATAAAATATCCTTGCTTATGATGTTCTTGTCTACAAGTTTTAATAAAATTAATAATTCCTCTGTAAAAAATTCACTTCTTCTTTTGTCGTAACTTAAGGTAGCAAGGGAAGAAATAATATCCATTTTTCCCAAGTATTTGCCAAAATTAGTTTCAATACCCATAAGTGCAAGCAAAAGCTCTTTTTCAACATTAAAGTCTTTCTCAATAGTTTTAATAATATTTTTTTCTTTTTTATAAAGTTCTAAACCCTCTTTAAGTTTACGTTTAGATGATCTTTTTTTGATATAAGTGAAAGTATCTTCGTAAAATTCTGGTTGATATCTATCATATTCAATTACTTTAGGCAGATATCTTGCTTCAGTCATAATTTCATTTACAACTTTTTCCGAAATTCCATAACTAATAGCTTTGATTTTAAAACTATTTACCCAATTGTTAAAATTTTCATCGCTGTGGGCTAAATTAGTTAAGGCAAATAATATAAAGAATAATTTTAAAATTAATTTAAACATTTCATTAATTATCATAATTAAGTAATATTAACTAGTTCTACTATATTCCACTTATTTATTGTTATTTCACCTCTTTGATAGTATTAAAGTACGTAAAATTATTTCAAGGAGAGGTGGCTGAGCGGTTGAAAGCACTGGTCTTGAAAACCAGCAACGGGGCAACTCGTTCGTGGGTTCGAATCCCACCCTCTCCGCCATTATAGTTTAAAGCGCTTAAAAATCCCTGAAATTTTGTTTTTATCAATATCTTTTTTAGAAATATTATTTTGATAATAATTTAATATTACTTCGTCTTCAAAATTTAAAAATTTATCTAATTCGCTTAATTGATAGTTGTCAAATAAATCAATATGTTTATTTACAAATGAGCTTAGCAGAATATCCATTTCTTTTGTGCCTCTATAAGATGCTCGATAAATCAATTTTTTTTTAAATATTTCTAATTTATTGTTCATAAAACTATATTATACATATTTAAAGCATATAAATGAAAAAAGATTTTATATTTAGTGAAATTACTACTTTAAAAGGCGTTGGACCACAACTGTCTAAATATTTAAAAAAAAAGAAAATAGAAAAAATTAAAGATATTATTTTAAATCTTCCGTATTCTGAAACTGATAGATCCAAGATTTCTAAATTAAATGAATTAGAAGTTGGTAAAATACATTCTATAAAAGTGTTAGTAAAAAAACTAAATTTTCCTAGGTTAAGAAATCTACCAAACAAAATAACTTGTGAAGATGAGACAGGAAAAATAGATATTATTTATTTTAATAGTCGCGAGGGATATCTAAGGAAATTATTTCCTTTAAATGAGTACGTGATAATAAGCGGTAAAGTGAATTTTTTTAATAATAAATATCAAATAACAAATCCAGACTATGTTACAAAGCTAGAAAATCAAAGTTATGTGATTAAAAATATTCCTAAATATAATTTAACAAAAGGGATAAATGAAAAAAAGTATAGATCAATTAGTGAACAAGTAATTAATAATCTTCCAAAAATAGAAGATTGGTTAAACGAAAATTTTATCAAAGAAAATGGCTTAATAGATTGGAATGTAGGAATTCAAAAGTTACATAATTCAAAAGATGCAAAAGATATAAATTCTAAAAGTTATAAAAGATTAGTATTTGATGAATTATGTGCAAATTTTTTAACATTATTAGAAAATAGAAAAAGAATCAAAAAAAATAAAATACCAAAAAAAGTTAATTATAATTATTCAAAAGAAGTTTTAAAAAATTTACCCTTTAGACTAACAAATAGTCAAATAAAAGTATTAAATGAAATTAATGATGATCTTGTTAGCAATAAAAGAATGTTTAGAATAATTCAGGGTGATGTTGGATCTGGCAAAACAATTGTATCACTTATATCAATATATAATGTTATCAAAAGTGGCTACCAATGTGCTCTAATGTCTCCAACAGAAATACTTGCAAAACAACATTATTTATTTTCAAAAAAAATTTTTAAAAATAAGATAAATTTAGAATTTTTATCTGGTAAAACTGAATATAAAAAAAGAAAACTTATATTGAATAATCTAGAGAATAAAAAAATTGATTTATTAATTGGAACTCATGCTTTATTTCAAAAAAAAATCAACTTTAATAAGCTTGGATTGGTCGTGATTGATGAGCAACATAAGTTTGGGGTTAAACAAAGAAGTGACTTAGCAAAAAAAGGAGGAGATAATTGCGATGTGCTGCTTATGTCTGCAACACCTATACCTAGAACAATGATGATGTCGATTTATGGAGATATGGATATTTCAAAAATTAACGAAAAACCTGCTAATAGGAAAAAGATTATTACTTTAACGAAACCTGAAAAAAAAATAAATGAAATTTGGCCTTTTATTAAAAAACAGATTGAAAATAATAATCAGGTTTTTTGGGTTTGTCCTTTAATAGAAGAGTCAAAATTTTTAGACTACTCATCTGCAAATAAAAAATTTGAACAAATAAATAAAAAATTTCCTAATAAAGTTGGTTTGATTCACGGTGCGTTAGAAAAAGACGATAAAGAAAAAGTTTTAAGAAAGTTTTTAAATAAGGATATTTCAATTCTTGTTTCAACTACTGTTATTGAAGTTGGTATAGATTTTCCTAATGCAAATTTAATTATAATAGAAAATGCAAATAAATTTGGTCTTGCTCAATTACATCAACTACGTGGAAGAGTTGGAAGAGGTGAAAAACAAAGTACTTGCATCTTATTGTTTAAAGATGGATTAACCAAAAATGCTATTAAAAGACTTAAAATACTCAAAAATTCAGATGATGGTTTTTTTATAGCAGAAGAGGATTTAAAGTTAAGAGGTTTTGGTGATTTAATTGGCTATCAACAAAGTGGAATAAAAAATTTTAGATTTTCAGATCCTGTAATTCATGAAGATTTATTTAAATTAGCTGAAAAATATATTCAAAATATAAGAGAAAATGTTAACCAAAACAAATATTCTTTTTTATTAAAATTTTTTGATAAAGCAGAGATTATAAATGTTGGTGAAGATTAGTCTATATTTGTCGTTCCAGCCGAAACAATGAACTTAGAAGCTTGTTCAAAAGTAACATCTAGATAAATCAAATCTTTTTTTGGGACCATTAATAAAAAACCACTCGTTGGATTAGGAGTTGTAGGCACAAAGATATTAATTATATCTTCCTTGACTTTATCTTTAATTATTCCCTTATTTTCCTTTGTTGCAAAACCAACGGCCCATATTCCTTTTCTTGGATATTCAAGAAGAACTACACTTTTTTCCTTGCTATCAGATTTTGTAAATGTTTCGGTCATTTGACCAATAGCAGAATAAATGGTTCTAAGAATTGGAATTTTTTTTAGAATATTATTTAATATTTCAAAAAATTTTTTTCCTAAAAAAGATAGGGATAGCCAGCCAATTAGCGTAATTATTATAATAGCTATAACTATCTCAACACCAGGGATATCAAAAGGTAAATAGTTGTTAGGATTAATTTCTTTAGGAATAATTTTACCAGAAATTCTAATTAAAAAAAGTGTAAGATATAAGGTAATTCCAATTGGAATCAAAACAACGATTCCTGCGATAAAATTATTTCTAATTTTGGAAAAAATAGATTTTTTTACATTTAAATTAGGCATTGATTAAGAATAGCTTGAATATACAATAAATATTATAATTAATATAAAAATTGCAATTAATAATTTATTATTTAAAATCATAAATCTTAAAAATGTATAACATAAATAGAAGAAAATTTCTTGGCTATTTTGGATGTAGTTGTTGCTCTTTAATTTTGCCGTCCTGTACAACAGTTCCTATTACGGAAAGAAAACAGCTTAGTATTATTTCTGAGTCGCGTGTTAATAGACAGGCTGCTGCTGCGTATGAAAATTTTAGAAGTAAATCAAAGTTAATTACAAATGGTCCAAAATTAAGGGAAATAGAAAATATTGGAAAAAAAATGGAAATTGCAGTAAGTGCTTTCTTTGAACAACAAGGTAAACCAGATCCCACTAAAAATTTTAGTTGGGATTATGTTTTGGTTGATAATGATAAAGTAGTAAATGCCTGGTGTATGCCTGGCGGGAAAATTGCTGTGTACACCGGATTACTAAAAGTTACAAAAAATATTAATGCGCTTTCAATTGTAATGGGCCATGAAATTGCTCATGCTGTAGCTAGACATTCTTTGGAGAGAATGAGCCATGCTATGACTATTAATTTAGGAACAACAGTTGCTGATATTTTTTTAGGTGGTGCAATTAATAGAACAAGAAATACTGTTGGACAAAATACTGGCTTAGATATTTTTCAACTAGGAATTATGAATCCTTTTGGAAGAAAACAGGAAACTGAAGCAGATTATTTAGGTTTAATTTTTTCTTCTTTATCTGGTTACGATATAAGAGAGTCCATAAAATTATGGGAAAGAATGGGTAAAAAAAATAAAGGGAAAGAGCCACCAGTTTTTTTAAGCACTCATCCAAGTAGTAAAAAAAGAATTGAGAATTTAAAAGATTGGATCAGTGAAGTAATAATTAAATATCCGCCAATCAAAGTTTAAAAGTGGTGAGCCCTGATGGACTCGAACCATCGACACCCTCCTTAAAAGGGAGGTGCTCTACCAACTGAGCTAAGGGCCCTAAAAATATGTTCTTTTATATACTTATTAATTAAATTTCAAATAATTAATCAAATAAATTTATATATTTTTTATAAAAATATTGGAATGTGCCATTCTGAATACTCTTTTGAATTTCGCGCATAAATTGTTGGTAAAAATATATATTATGTAAAGAAATAAGCATTGAAGCCATCATTTCGTTAGATTTGATCAAATGATTTAAATAACTCTTTGAATATTTGTTCAGTCCTCTTATTTCGCAGCTTTCGTCTAAAGGTGACTTATCATTTTGAAATTTAGAATTTTTAAGGTTAAGCTTGCCTTGCCAAGTAAAAGCTAAACCTGTTCGGCCTGATCTTGTAGGCATCACACAATCAAACATATCGATTCCTTCACTGACTGCTCCTAAAATATCTGATGGGGTGCCAACGCCCATTAAATATCTAGGTTTATCTTTTGGTAGATAATTAGTTGTTTCATTTAAAATCTTAAACATTTCTGATTGTTTTTCACCAACAGCTAGACCACCCATTGCATACCCGTTAAAATTAATATCCAAAAGTTTTTCTATACTTTCAATTCTTAAATCTTTGTATAATCCACCCTGAACTATTCCAAATAAGGCTTTAGACCTATCATTTCCAAATTCGATTTTACTTCTTTTAGCCCAATTGGTTGAAACATCAATTGCTTTAGATAAAATTTTTTTGTCATTTGTGAGTTTGGGGCACTCATCTAAAACCATAATAATATCAGAATTTATAGCCTTTTGAACCTGAATACTTTTTTCAGGACTTAAAATTATTTTCTTTCCATCTAAATGTGAATTGAATATAGCTCCTATTTTTAAATCAATTTTATTAAATTTTGATAAAGACATTATCTGATATCCACCCGAGTCAGTTAAAATTGGTTTTCTCCAATTCATAAAATTATGTAGACCTTTAAATTTTTCTAATACTTGAACTCCAGGTCTCAACAATAAATGATAAGTATTTCCTAAAATAATTTGTGTGTTTGTTTTTATAATATCATCTGTGAAAATGCCTTTGACTGTGCCTTGAGTTCCAACTGGCATGAAAGCAGGTGTATCTATAATACCTCTTGGTGTGAAGATTCTCCCAAACCTAGCTTTGACATCTTGAGTAATTAACTCAAAAGAAAATTCATTATTTGGCATTAGATTTTATTTTGATCTAAGAGAAATTATCTTATCAGGTTCTGGAACCGAACCACTGTTAGGATCACCTTTTTTAATCATATCTATAAATTCCATGCCTTTAATTACTTTTCCAAAGGCAGAATATTGTCTATCTAAATGCGGTGCTGAGTCAAAACAAATAAAAAATTGACTGTTTGCGCTATTAGGATCGGCTGATCTTGCCGCTGAAATTATTCCTCTAGTGTGAGCAACGTCACTGAATTCAGCTTTTAAATTAGGTAAATCCGATCCACCTGTACCAGCTAAAGATAAATTAAACTCTGCACTATTTGAATTTCCAAATTTTACATCACCTGTTTGAGCCATAAAACCATCTATCACTCTGTGAAAAACAACTCCGTCATATTTTCCACTATCAGCCAGATCTTTGAATCTTTTAACGTGATTAGGTGCTTTATCTGGATAAAGTTCTATTTCTACATCGCCGTAAGTCAATTTTAAAATCATAATATTATTTAGAGCAATTGCTTTAGTAGTTACTAGACTAAAAAAAAAGATAAATAAATAGAAAAATTTTTTTTTCATTAATTTTTATTTTGTAAGATTTTAACAGTTGACTTAGTCACAAATCTATCAATTTTTCCTCCTAAACTTGCAATTTCTTTAACAAATTTTGATGAAATAATTTGGTTCTCTACATCAGACATTAAAAACATAGTATCAATTTTTGAATTCAATTTTTTGTTCATACCGGCTAACTGGAATTCGTATTCAAAATCAGAAACCGCTCTTAAACCTCTAATAATTGTATTAGCTTTATATTTTTTACATAAATCTATCGTAAGGTTATCAAACGAAACAACTTTTATCTTCGTTTTGTTCAATTTCAAATCTTTAAATAATGAATTATGAATAATACTTAATCTATCCTCTATGGAAAAATAATAATTTTTATTTATGTTATCTGTTGTGGCAACAATTAATCTATCAAATATATTTAAAGATTTTTTTATTACATCTATATGGCCATATGTTATTGGATCAAAAGTGCCTGGATAAATAGCGGTTCTCATTCTTATTGTATGTTGTCTTCAATTTTAATCACAGAAACAACTTTTTCGCTACCAGATAATTTTTTAATTCTAACACCTTGAGTGTTACGGCCGGCAACTCTAATTTCCTTTACAGCGCAACGCATAATGCTTCCTTTATCAGTTGATAAAATAATCTCATCTGTTTCATTTACTACTAAAGACGAAGCTATATTTCCATTTCTTGGTGAGTTGATAATTCCTATGATTCCCTTTCCGCCTCTATTTGTTACCCTGTAATCTAAATAAGATGATCTTTTTCCATATCCATTTTCAGAAACAGATAAAATAAATTTATCAATACCGTCTTTGATTTTTTTATCTTTACTAATAGTTTTTGAGTCAATTTTACTGTTATCTAAAATCGAAACTGATATTACTTTATCTTTATCAACTAGCTGGATACCTTTTATACCTTTAGAGGCTCTGCCTTTAAATAATCTTAATTTTCTAGATTTAAATCTAATACATTTTCCAAATTGTGTACTTAATAAAATATCCTGATCATCTCTACATATCTTAACACCTATAATTCTATCATCTTGATCTAATTTCATTGCAATTTTGCCGCTATTATTAATATTTACAAAATCTTCAAGGGTATTCTTTCTTATGTTTCCTTTAGCAGTTGCAAAAATAACCATTAAATTTTTCCACTCAGCTTCGTCTTCAGGTAAGGGCATAATAGAACTAATTGAATGATGACTTTTAAGAGGTAAAATATTGAAAATAGATTTGCCTTTAGAAGCAGCTGTTCCCTCAGGTATTTTATGCGCTTTGATTTTGTATACTAAACCTTGTGTTGAAAAAAAAAGCACAGGTGTATGTGTATTTGCAGTAAATATTTGTACAACAAAATCTTCTTCTCTTGTAGAGATGCCTGTCTTACCTTTTCCTCCTCTTTTCTGAGCTTTTAAGGAACTTAAAGGACTACGTTTAATATATCCTTGATTAGTTATACTTATAACAACAGACTCTTTTTGAATTGTTTCTTCTATATTATAATTTAGTACAGCGTCAATAATTTTAGTTTTTCTAGGTTTTGCAAATTTGTCTTTTATTTTTTCTAATTCTTCAGTAATTAGTTTGTAAAGAGCTTTTTTAGAATTGATAATTTTGTTAAACTCAACAATCAATTTTGCTAATTTTGTTATCTCAGTTTCAATTTCTCCTATTCCATAGGCTGTTAATTTTTGTAATCTAAGTTCTAAAATTGCATCAACTTGATCGCTAGATAAAGAATAGCTAGTTACATTTTTTTTTCTTTCAATTAATGAAATTAACTTTACACTTCTTTTAATTTTCCATTTTTTGGATAAAAGATTTTTCTTTGCTGTGTCTGAATCTTTTGACTTCTTAATAATTTTTATTATTTCATCGATATTTTCAACAGCTGTAGCTAAACCTATTAAAATATGAGCTCTCTCTTCAGCTTTTTTTAAATCATATTTTACTCTTTTTATAACTGTGTCTTCTCTAAATTTTAGGAATTCAGAAATAAAATCTTTTAAATTTAAAATTTTTGGTTTGTTATCAACAATAGCTAGTGTGTTAAAACCAAAAGAACTTTCAATGTTTGTAAGTTTAAATAACTGTCTTCTAATTGTTTCAGGCTCTACAGCTTTTCGCAACTCTATAACTACTCTTATACCCTCTCTATTAGACTCATCTCTTATATCTCTTATACCCTCAATTTTTTTATCTCTCACAAGTTGAGCAATTTTCTCAATTAAGATAGATTTATTAACCTGATAGGGAATTGATTTTATAATTAATGTTTCTCTACCACTTTTTTTTTCCTCTAACTCAATTTCACCTCTAATCTTAAAAGAACCTCTACCTTTGTTGTAACCTTGTTTAATAATATCTTTTCCAATAATAATTCCACCTGTTGGAAAATCTGGACCTGGTATATGTTTCATTAGTTGAGCGATCGTAATATCTTTGTTATTTATATAAGCTATCGTACCATTTATAATTTCACCTAAATTATGAGGGGGAATACTTGTTGCCATTCCTACTGCTATACCTCCAGCGCCATTGACTAAAATATTAGGGTACTGTGAGGGTAAAACTTCAGGTTCCTTTTCTGTTTCATCGTAATTACTTCTATAGTTAACAGTATTTTTTTCTAAATCTTCTGTTAAAAATTGTGCAATTCTTGCTAATTTTGTCTCTGTATACCTCATGGCTGCAGGAGGATCTCCGTCAATAGAGCCAAAATTTCCTTGTCCTGTAATTAGTGGAACGCTCATTGAAAAATCTTGAACTAATCTTACCAATGCATCATAAACAGACTGATCTCCATGTGGATGATACTTACCAATTACATCTCCTACTATTCGGGCAGATTTTCTAAAAGGTTTCGACCAGTCGTAACCACCTTTATACATGGCAAATATAATTCTTCTATGTACTGGTTTTAATCCATCTCTTACATCTGGAAGAGCTCTACTTACTATTACGCTCATAGCATAAGATAGATAAGATGAACTCATTTCATCTTGTACAAAAATAGGTTTAAAAGATTTTTTGCTCTCTACAGTATTTTTATCCATGAAATTTAGAATGGAATTTCATCATCTAAATCAGAGCTATCCTGATTTAGGTTTTCATTTGGTAATGAGCTTTTATTCTCTGATACAAGATTTGAATTTCCGTTATTGCCTCTACTATCTAGCATTGTTAAACTAGAATTGTACCCTTGTAGAACTATTTCTGTTGAATATTTATCTTGACCAGTAGACTCATCCTTCCATTTTCTAGTACTTAGTTGGCCTTCAATATAAACATTAGCACCCTTTTTTACATATTGTTGAACAACATTTACTAATCCTTCATTAAATATAACAATTCTGTGCCACTCAGTTTTTTCTTTTCTCTCACCACTAGATTTATCTTTCCAGGTTTGACTTGTTGCTATGCTAAGCCTAGCAACGCTTTTTCCATTTACCATTTGCTTAATTTCAGGATCTGCGCCTAAACGACCTATTAATTGTACTTTATTTAAACTTCCTGCCATAATAATTTTGAATAAATTTTGATTTATTATTTATAAAAAGTCATTATTTATATCATAATTAATTAATAATTATAAGGTGTATGTTATTTTAAGGAAAAAAGATGTTGAAAAAAATCGTTGTAAAAGGCGCTAAAGAACACAATTTAAAAAATGTTTCTCTTGAAATACCAAAAGAGAAATTAGTCGTCATAACAGGTCTATCTGGGTCTGGAAAATCGTCGTTAGCTTTTGATACGATTTATGCTGAAGGTCAAAGAAGATATGTGGAAAGTCTCTCTTCTTATGCAAGGCAGTTCTTGGATAAAATGAAAAAACCTAAAGTGGATTTGATCGAAGGCTTAAGTCCAGCTATATCGATAGAGCAAAAAAATACATCCAAAAATCCGAGGTCAACTGTAGCAACAGTAACAGAAATATATGACTACATGAGAGTACTTTTTGCAAGAGTTGGAATTCCTTATTCTCCATTCACAGGTAAACCGATTGTTTCGCAGGCTGTAAGTGAAATGGTTGATAAAATTAAAAAACTTCCCAAAGATAGTACGATTTATCTCCTCGCTCCAATAGTTAGAGGTAGAAAAGGAGAGTATAAAAAAGAAATTTTAAATTATAAAAAGAGAGGTTTTACGAAACTAAAAGTAGATGGAAAATACTTAAATATAGATGAGTTTCCAAATTTAAATAAAAAACTTAAACACGAAATTTCAGTAATTGTAGATAGAGTAATTTTAAATTCTAATCTAGGAAACAGATTGGCTGATAGTGTAGAAACTGCAATAAATCTCTCAAATGGACTGCTGGTAGTTGAATACGAAAACGAAACACTGCCTAAGAAATTTAGAAAACTTGAAACTATGACTTTTTCTTCAAAATTTTCATGTCCTGAAAGTGGCTTCACAATTGAAGAAATTGAACCTAGGCTTTTTTCCTTCAACTCACCTTATGGAGCATGTGAAGAATGCGAGGGTATCGGGCATAATCTTAATGTTGACCCAAACTTAGTTATATCAAATCCCAAAAAAAGTCTTCAAGATGGTGTAATTGAACCTTGGGCTAAATCTACATCTCTATATTATGCGCAAACTTTAGCATCGATTGCGAAACATTATAAAATTAATATGACTGATTCATGGAGGAAAATCCCGAAGAAAATTCAAGACGTCATTTTATATGGTTCAGATGAAGAAGAGATAAAATTTTCATACGATGATGGGTATGAAGCTTACACAACTAAAAAAACATTTGAGGGTGTAATTAATAATCTCGAAAGACGTTATTTAGAAACTGATAGTGAGTGGAAAAGAGAAGAGATATCACAGTATCAAAGTGAAACAGCTTGTGAAAAATGTAAAGGAATGAGATTAAAAGACGAAGCTCTTTGTGTAAAAATTAATTCATTAAATATAAGTGAAGTCACAGAAAAATCTATTGATGATGCTCAAAAATGGTTTGAAAACTTACAAAACGTATTAACTGAACGAGAAAATAAAATAGCACAACATATTCTAAAAGAAATAAACGAAAGACTAAATTTTCTTTTAAATGTTGGTTTAAATTATTTAACATTATCTAGAGAATCTGGAACTTTATCAGGTGGAGAGGCACAAAGAATAAGGTTGGCTTCTCAAATTGGTTCAGGTCTTACAGGAGTCTTATATGTTTTAGATGAACCTTCAATTGGTTTACATCAAAGAGATAATAAAAAACTAATCAAGGCTCTTAAAAAATTAAGAGATTTAGGAAATACAGTAATTGTTGTTGAGCATGATATTGAAACCATGGAAAATTCAGATCACATTATTGATATTGGACCAGAAGCTGGGTTAAATGGTGGACAAATAGTAGCTAATGGAAGTGTAAAAGAAATTATTTCAAATGAAAAAAGTATTACTGGTGATTATTTATCAGGAAAGAAATTTATAGCTATTCCCAAAAAAAGAAGATCTGCAAAAAATGGAAGATATATTGAAATAAGTGGTGCAAGTGGAAATAATTTGAAAAAAGTAAATTTAAAAATACCAGTTGGAACTTTTACTTGTGTCACTGGTGTTTCAGGTAGTGGAAAATCCACACTAATTTTACATACTCTGTATAATGCATTTAACTTAATGTTAAACAAAAATAAAAGCCGTAAAGTTCCAAAAGCATTTACAGGTTTTAAAGGAACAGAATTAATTGATAAAATTATTGATATAGATCAATCTCCAATTGGAAGAACACCACGATCAAATCCCGCTACTTACACTGGTGCCTTTGGACCTATTAGAGAATGGTTTGCAGGTTTACCTGAGTCAAAAGCTAGAGGTTATAAAGTTGGAAGGTACTCATTTAATGTAAAAGGTGGAAGATGTGAAACGTGTGAAGGTGATGGCGTAATTACTTATGAGATGCATTTTTTACCCGATGTCTTTATTCCCTGTGATACTTGTAAAGGAGCAAGATATAATAGAGAAACATTAGAGATTAGATTCAAAAATAAGAATATTGCAGATGTTTTAGATATGACTGTCGATGAAGGGTGTGAGTTTTTTGAAAACATACAAAGTATAAGATCAAAATTAATAACATTAAAACATGTTGGTCTTGGATATATGAAAATAGGTCAGCAAGCTACTACATTATCTGGTGGTGAAGCTCAGAGGATAAAACTTGCAAAAGAATTGTCAAAAAGACCTACAGGAAGAACTTTATATATATTAGATGAACCAACAACAGGGTTACATTCGCACGACATAAAAAAATTATTAGAAATACTTCAAGCATTTGCAAACACAGGAAATACAGTAGTAGTAATCGAGCATAATTTAGATGTCATAAAAACAGCTGATCATATAATTGATATGGGACCGGAAGGCGGTATTAATGGTGGAAAAATTATTGCTGAAGGCACGCCTGAAAAAGTTTCAACTGTAAAAGAGAGTTATACTGGCAAATTTATTAAAGAAATAATGGGTGATAATACAATGAAAAAAACTGCCTAATAACAATATTTATGATATAAAAGAATCATGACAAGCATATTACAATCATTATCAAAAACAATTCATCTTTCACTTGGAATAGCAGTTTTACTATTTTTAGGCTTGCACTTTTTTGGTGACGGATTTGCATTTGATACTATCTTTTGGAGCTGGTTGTTTAGATTTATCCATGTTGTAGTTGCAATTATGTGGATTGGCTTATTGTGGTATTTTAACTTTGTTCAAATTCCGAGTATGCCTAAAATTCCAGATGAACAGAAACCTGCAATTGGTAAAGTTATCGCTCCTACAGCATTATTTTATTTTAGATGGGCAGCAGCGATAACAGTTTTATCTGGATTAATTTTAGCATGGATTAATGGATACGTTCACAGTGCTATGATATTAGGTTTAGATGGATCGGGAGGTAAAAATACTGCTATTGGTATTGGAATGTGGTTAGGTTTAATAATGGCCTACAATGTTTGGTTTGTAATTTGGCCAAATCAAAAGAAAGCTTTGGGAATGATAGAAGTATCTCCAGAGGAAAAAGCTGCTTCAGCTAAAACAGCAATGTTATTTTCTAGAACCAATACACTTCTCTCTTTACCAATGTTGCTTTCAATGGTGGCGGCTCAAAATCTTTACTAATTTTTTAAGGAACTATTTTTTCCTCTTCTTTTTCCATAGTTTTGTAACTTACTTTAAAATATTTAAGAATTGGTGAAGCTACAAATATAGAAGAATATGTACCTATTAAAACACCTAAAATCATAGCAAAAGAAAAGCCTCTTAAAATTTCTCCACCTAAAATAAATATTGAAAAAAGTGCAAGCAAAGTAGTTATAGATGTTATAATTGTACGAGCTAAAGTTTCATTAATTGATAAATTAGCAATGTCACTAATATTTAATTTATGAAATTTACCAAGATTTTCTCTGATCCTGTCATAAATTACCACTGTATCATTCATTGAATATCCTACAATCGTAAGAACTGCAGCAATAATTGAGAGATTTATTTCTAGAGATAGAAGGGAAAAAATTCCAAGTGTTATAATAACATCATGAAATAATGCAATGATTGATCCTATACTAAATTGCCACTCAAACCTAACCCAAATATAAAAAAGCATTGCTGCTAATGATAATGAAATCGCAATTATGCCAGATTGTAATAATTCAGCGCTTACTTTTGGACCTACATTTTCTACTCTTCTGAAGTTAATGTCAGAGTTTAAATTGTCTGATAGTTTTTTTTTAATTTCAGGAATTAGTTTATTGTTATCATCTTTTTGCTCAACTTTTATTAAGAAATCTCCTTCCTTACCAAATTTTTTTACATTAACATCTCCTAAATCCATATTCTTAAGAATATCTCTGATTAAAGAGGCCTCAGTGTTTTTTGATCTAAGTTCAATAAGTGTACCTCCCTTAAAGTCAATTCCATAATTTAATCCTTTAAATACAATAAAAAAAATGCTTATCAAAAATAAGATTAATGAAAGGATATTTGCGTGCTTAAATTTTGATGAAAAGTTATAATTTGTCATTAAATTTTAATCTCTTTATTTTTAGTATTTAAAACCACTATTGAAGTGAGGTGTCTTGCTAAAAAATATGCTGTAAAAAGTGTTGTAATAATTCCAATTCCTAAAGTAATAGCAAACCCTTTTACAGGACCTGAGCCAAAAACGAATAGAATAATAGCGGCTATTAAGGTCGTTATATTTGCGTCTAAAACTGTAATTTTCGCCCTTGTATAACCAGAGTCAAAAGCATGTATTGCTGATTTTTCTGTTTTTAATTCTTCTTTTATTCTCTCAAAAATTAAAACATTAGCATCAACTGCCATACCTACGGTTAATATAATGCCAGCAATTCCAGGTAGCGTTAGAGTTGCTTCTAAGATGGTAAGTATTCCAATTAACATTAGTAAATTTGCTATTAAGGCGGTATTAGCGATAAGTCCGAAAATCTTGTATTTATAAAACATAAATAAAATTACTAAAATGAAACCAACTATCAAAGAAGTAACTCCAGATTTAATAGAATCTTCTCCCAAATCTGGACCAACTGTTCTTTCCTCTACCACAATTAATGGTGTAGGCAAGGCTCCAGATCTAAGTAATAAAGCTAAATCTGTTGCTTCTTGAAAAGTAAAATTTCCCGAAATCATACCATTTCCAGATGTTATGGGTTCATTTATATTTGGGGCGCTAACAATTTCGCCGTCTAAAACAATAGCCAATCTTTTACCTACATTATCAGTTGTTGTTCTTCCAAACTTTTGCGCACCTAATCTATCTAAAGTAAAAGATACAGTTGGTTCATTATTTTGATTTTGAATACTAGGTTGCGCATCAATTAAATTTTCTCCACTCATTATTATTCTTTTACTTACGTTAAGTTTTTCGCCGTTTTCAGAAATTAGCTCATCCGTACCAAATTCATTATTATCTGATACAAGTCTAAAATTTAACTGAGCTGTTTTTCCAAGTAATGCTTTTATTCTCTCAGGATCTTTTAAACCTGGTAATTCTACAAGTATTCTTTTCTCGCCTCTTTGGAGTATAGTTGGCTCTTTTGTTCCCACATCATCTATTCTTCTGCGCACAATTTCAATTGATTGTTTTAAAGCTGAATTATTTATAGTCAGTAGGCCAAATTTAGAAAAAAATATTTCAATTTGATTATCTTTAATTTTTTTATACTCTAATTCATATGATCTATAATTATCAATATAAGGATTTATAAGATTATCTTTTCTGGAATTAAAAAGTATATTAAATTTTTCAATATTATCTAAGGATAAAGTAAGTTTTTCTTCATTTATCTTAAAATTGGTATAATTTATATTATTATCTTTGAGTAATTTTTTTAAAGGTATAACCTTAGATTGTATTTTTTCTTGCACTAAACTATCTGAATTTATTTCTAATAACAGATAAGATCCACCTTGAAGATCTAAGCCTAGATTAATTTTTTTTTCAATTAGTTTATCATTTTCATCTTGAAAATTTAAAAATGAAAAGAAGGCTATAAATAAAAATATTAAATAAATAATTAAAACGTTTATTTTAGAAAAATTTAACACGAAAAAGAATTACTTTTTAATTTCTTCTTTTTTTAGTAAGCTTGTAATAGTAGATCTTATTATTTGTACTTTTGTATTCTCTCCAATCATTACCTCAATACGATCATCTTCCATTACTTTATCGACAACACCTATAATTCCGCCTGATGTTATTACTTCATCACCTCTTTTTAGAGACTCCACCATAGCCTTGTGATCTTTTACTCTTTTTTGTTGAGGTCTAATCAAAAAGAAATAAAATATGATAAAAATTAAGATTAAAGGTATAAATTGTGCTATTCCCTGTCCACTCATCAAAGAACAATTATATGAAAAACTTTAGATAAACAAGTAAATTATAATTAAATTTTTTCAAGATTATTCATGTATTTTTTTAGTACATTTGGGATGTTGATAGTACCATCTTCATTTTGATTGTTTTCTAATATGGCAATCATTAATCTTCCAACTGCCAAACCGGATCCATTAAGTGTCCCAACAAACTCATTTGAATTTTCAGACTTATATTTAGCTACCATTCTTCTTGCCTGAAAGGTACCGCAAGATGAACAACTGGATATCTCCCTATACTTATTTTCTGAAGGTATCCAAGCCTCAATATCGTAGGTTTTTTCAGCACTAAAACCCATATCACCAGAGGAGAGTAATACTACTTGATAGGGAATTTCTAATTTTTCAAGAATACTTTCAGCACAATTTAACATTCTTTCTAATTCATCTAAACATTTATCTGGTTCAACAATACTTACAAGTTCAACTTTATAAAATTGATGTTGCCTTATCATGCCCTTAGTGTCTTTGCCGTAACTACCTGCTTCTTTTCTAAAGCATGGTGTTGATGCAACAAATCTTCTGGGGAGGAGTTTTTTTTCAATAGTCGATTTTCTCACTAAATTAGTTAAAACAACTTCAGCTGTTGGTATTAAAAATTTTCTTTGATCAGCGTTATCAAACTTTATTTCAAATTGATCTTCTTCAAATTTTGGAAGTTGGCCTGTTCCGAACATTACATCCTCATTTACGATTAAAGGAGGAGAAATTTCAGTATACTTGTATTCATTTACATGTGTATCTAACATGAAATTAGTTAAAGCTCTTTCTAGTAAAGCAAATTTATCTTTTAGTATTACAAACCTTGAGCCAGATAGTTTTATTGATGTCTCAAAATCAATATTATCTTCTTTGGCTCCAAGCTCAACATGTGACTTTGGTTTGAATGAAAAATTTTTAATGTTTCCTTTTTTTCTTATTAATTTATTAGATTTTTCATCTTTTCCAATTGGTACATCTTTATGGGCTAAATTAGGAAGAGAAAAAATAATTTTATTTAATTCAATTTGAGTTAAAATTTGTTTTTTTGATAAAGTTAAAATTTCTTGAGAAATACTTTTTGACTTCTCAAAATTAGATTTCTCTTTTGATTTTGAAAGTAGTTTTTTTTCTTGTTCTAACTTTTCTTTTTTACTTATCAGTTCTCTGTTTAATTGATCTTTTTCATTAAAGTTATTTATATCAAAATCTACATTTCTATCTTTGAGTTTTTTTTTAAACTCGTTTATGTTTTTTCTTAATTCTTTTAAATTATGCATCCTCTAAATTTTCTTTTTTACTTTTTTTTTCAGTGAATCGAACCGTTATTATAGATAATTCATAAAGTAATAGTAGAGGTATTGCTAGACCCACTTGGGTTATTGGGTCAGGTGGAGTCAAAATTGCAGCAATTGTGAAAATTATTACTATAATGTATCTTCTTGTTTTTTTTAAATATTCAGAATTTACTACTCCAATTCTAGCTAATAAATTCAGTAATATTGGTAATTGAAAACTAATTCCAAATGCAAAAATCAATCTCATAATAAGAGATAAATATTCATTAACTTTTGCTTCTAATTGAATAGGTAAATTTGTATTAGACCCCATTGATTCAAATGATAAAAAGAACTTAATTGCTAGTGGCATTACTAAATAATAAACCAGCATTCCTCCAAGCAAAAAAAGAATTGGTGTAGATATTAAGTAAGGAAGTAAAGCTTTTTTTTCGTTTTTATACAATCCTGGTGCAATAAATTTGTATATTTGAATTAACAAGAACGGACTTCCAAAAAAAATTGCTGCAAAAAAAGCTACTTTTAAGTAGGTAATAAAAGTTTCATGTAAAGCTGTAAATATTAAACGTCTTGAAATTGGATCGTCTTTGACTGCCTCTGCATAAGGTTTAACTAAAAATGAATAAATATATTCTGCAAATGTATAAGAAAGCACAAATATTAAAAAAATAAAAATTAATGATTTTATTAACCTAGAACGTAATTCAATAAAGTGACTTGTAAAAGAATTGTTATCACTCATTGTTCATTGTTATTTTCTTTTTTTATATTTTTTTTATCAGATATATTTTTTTCAATCTCAATTTCTTCTGTTACTGAATTAACTTCTCTTTGGAAATTACTTAAAGTATTTTTTAATTTTCCAAAATAAGAACCAATTTTTTTTAAAGCTATAGGAAATTCTTTAGGTCCTAATACTAATATAGCAATAATCACAATCGCTAGAATCTCTAACCATCCTATTTGAGGCATACAATATTACTTATTTTCAGAATTTGAGTTGTCTGAATTATTATCTGTATTATCGTTGTTTTGAGAAGTATCATCAGACATACCTTTTTTGAAACTTTTTATTCCTTTAGCTAGATCGCCCATAATGCTTGAAATTTTTCCTTTTCCAAAAAGAATTACAACCAAAATTGCAATAATAATTATTCCTGTCCAACCTATATTTCCCATACTTTTATATACAACAATTTAGCTTAAAAAAACACGTTTATTTTTCATCCTCTGGAGCTTTTTTAATAGCTTCATCGATTTCCTTATAAATATTATTTTGTTTTTTACTTATTGATTGTTCTTTAAAAAATTTTCCTGTGCCAAAAATTGACTTATCAATAGTTGATGTATCTATTAATCCAGCGGATCCCAGCTCATCAATAGTTGGTAAATCCGATAATTTTTGTATATTAAAATGATTTAAAAAATTTTCAGTAGTTGAATATTGAATAGGTTTTCCGGGCACATCTTTTCTTCCAGCAGGTCGAACCCAATTTAATTCAAGTAAAATTTCAAGAGTATTTGAAGCAAATGATACCCCTCTAATTTCTTCAATCTCTGATCTCGTTACAGGTTGATGATAAACAATAATTGCTAAGGTTTCTATAGTTGCTTTTGATAATTTTTTTTGTGTAGATTTTTGAAGTGACATTAACTTAGATAAATCATCAGCAGTCCTAAACGACCATTTATTTTTAATACAAACTAAATTAATTCCTCTACTTTTATAAATATTTTTTATATTTTCTAATATTTTTTTTATATTAGTTTGTGTCTGAACTCTTTTTTCAATTGTTTCTATATCAAGTGGTTCGGATGCAGCAAATAAGATAGCTTCAACTTGCCTTTCTAATTTTGAAGGCGATGCTGGAAATTTTATAACATTCGTTTTTTTATTTGGCATATCATGTCTTTTTTATCATTAATTTTTCAAACATTTTTTTTTGTGAAACTTTAACTATTCCTTCTTTTGTCAATTCTAAACTTGCAGCAAAAATTCCTGCAAACCCAGTTTTTTTCATTTTATTTTTAAGATAAAATTGAGGAATTAGTTTAGTAATATGCTCCCAGTTAGTTATTTTGTCTAAGTTATTCTTAATTTGTTTGATACCTTCTTCAGTAGTTAAAACTGGCAGTTTTGGGATACTGATATTTTGAAAAGTTTTTTGCATTTGAATATCTGCGTAATTTTTCAATAACTCATACAAAGTTACATCGTAAACAGGCGTGTTAATAGATCTTATTCCACCTTTCATTCCTCTAGTAAAGATATGAACTCCAAGCCTTTTTTTTTGTAACATTTGATCAGATAAAATTCTTATTAATTCAAGTTTTTTTAATTGTATTTTTAATTTTTCAGCAACTTCAAGAGCTTTAAAGTCATCTTCATCATCCTCTGGTAGCAAAAGTTTTGATTTTAAATAAGCTAGCCATGTTGCCATTAGTAAGTACTCAGAAGCAGATTCTAAATCAAGATTTTCACTCTTTTTTATAAATTCTAAAAACTGATCGGCTAGCTTTGTAATTGAAATTTCAGCTAAATCTACTTTTTGAGATTTTGCTAAGTCCAATAATACTTCAAGTGGTCCGGTGTAGTTAGGAATATCAATAGATATTTGTTTTATATTATTTGATTCCATAAACAATTTTACCTTATAATTTTATAAATTTCTGATGTTTTTTTTGATGTAAATTTATCAATATACGGAACAGATTTGATCAATTTTAAGTTGTCTTGAATATTTCCAGCGCAGTATAAAACTAAATTACATCCAGCTGATAGTGATTTTTTTGCATTTTTAATTAAATCATATTTCAAAGCTTTCATAGAGATATCATCTGACATTAAAATACCTTTAAAACCTATTTTTTTTCTAATGATCTTTTTGATTATTATTTTTGAAAAAGTCGAAACATTTTTTGGGTCAATTTTTGGGTAAAGTATATGGGCAGTCATAGCTAATTTAGCATTAGAAGATTTGAAAGGGAAAAAATCAATCTTATTTAAAATATTTTTATGTAACATAACTTTAGGTAAAGTTACATGACTGTCTTTTGTGGTGCATCCATGTCCAGGAATATGTTTGATTACAGTGAGAATATTTTGTGAATGACATTCTTTAATTGTTACTTTTCCTAAATTTTTTACTATTTCTTTTTTTTTAGAAAAGCTTCTTTTTCCTATTATTGAATTTGTACTTTTTCTTAAAACATCCAATACTGGAATAGTATTAACATTTATGCCAATTTTTTTTAAATTACTGCATAAAGACTTTAAATAAGATTTGTACATAGAAATAGCAATCGTCTTATCTTTTTTATAAAGATTTCCAAAAAAGTTAGCGTTTAAACTATGATTAAAAATATTAGATAATCGTGATACTTCAGTGCCTTCTTCATCTACTAATATTGGAAATTTTTTTTCTTTGGTAAATTTTTTTATGTCTTTAATTAATTTTTGTGTTTGTTTTATCGACTTTATGTTTCTTCTAAATAAAATTATTCCCCAAGGTTTTTCTTTTGATAAAAGCAACTTTTCTTCTCTAGTTAACTTAAGGCCCTTTATACTTATAATTATTGCTTTTTTTCTCATTTTGATTTTAGTAAATTCCAAAAACTTCTTGGTCTATCGTTACTGATTTCATTTGAGAAACCATCATTAAATTCGATCACATTATTAGTATTATTTTTTAAGACTGGTAAATCTGAAATTTTATTATTGATAATTTCGTTAATATTATTTCTATTGAAATTTTTAGCTTCTATATTTTTAGTTGAAGAATAATATTTGTAGGAGAAAGAGAAGAAAATTATTACTATTAAAAGAAAAAAAATATTTATTATTTTTACCATTACATTTTTTTTGGTAGGGAGACCCCGAGTATCCCCATTCCATTTTGAATAACTATAGCAACTATATTTATAATTGATAAAATTTCTTTTCTTTTAATTTTTCCATTATCAAGAAACTTAAAATTTTTATCTTCATTACCTTTACTCCAGTAAGCATGAAATAACGTTGAAAGTTCATACAAATAAAAAGGAATTTTGTGTAAATCGTAGTTTCTTGAAGAAGACTCAACTATTTTAGGCCATTCAAATACTTTTCGAATAATTTTTTCCTCTATTTTATTAAAGTTGAAAATTTCATCTACATCAGTTTCATTCATTAAGCTTATTTTTAGAGTTCTTAAAATAGAATTAATTCTTGCGTAAGCATATTGGACATAAAAAACTGGATTATCTTTTGTTTTTTCTTTAACTTTTTCAAAATCAAAATCTAACTCAACATCATTACTCCTATTAAGCATCATAAATCTTATCTGATCTTTTTCAACTTCATTTAAAAGATCTTGAGCTGAAATAAACTCTCCAGCTCTTTTAGACATTTTATAAGGCTCACCATTTTTATAAAGCTTAACTAGTTGGCAAACTTTACAATCAAATTTTGTTTTATTGTCAGATAATGCCAATACCGCAGCTTTAATCCTTTTTATATAACCTGTATGATCTGCACCAAGAATATTTACTAAATTTTCATAATTCCTGTTAACTTTGTCCATATGATAAGCAACATCATTAGCAAAATATGTCCATGAACCATCATCTTTTTGAAGTGCTCTATCCGCATCATCTCCAAATAAAGATGATTTAAAAATTAATCTTTTAGTTTTTTTCCAATTTTCACTATTTTCTCCTTTTGGTGGTTTTAAATAACCATTTTCTACAAAATTTTTTTCCTTAAGCTTTTTTATTGCTTTATCGACTAAATTTTTATTCACTATTTCTGACTCTGAAAAGAATTTATCATGAGATATACCTAATAATTTTAAGTCATTTTTAATTAATTCCATTGAATGTTTTAAAGACTCCTTTTTTAAAATTTCAAAACATTTATCAAAATTTTTAAAATCTTGATTTATATTTTGATTTATTATTTTTTGAGCTATTTCTTTTATATAAAAACCAGGATAGAGATTTTCTTTAGTTGGAAATTTTTTATTATATTTAATTTCTATAATTCTTAAAAATACAGATTCTACAAAATTTCTTATTTGATTTCCGTAATCATTTATGTAATATTCTTTTGTTACTTTGTTTCCGTTAAACTTTAATAAGTTAGCAAGAACATCTCCATAAATAGCTCCTCTACAATGTCCTACGTGCATTGGACCGGTTGGATTTGCTGAAACAAATTCAATATTATAAGTTTTTTTATTTTTAGTTGAACCGTAGCCTTTGTTGCTTTTTAATATAGAATTAATGTTATTTCTCAAAGCTTTTTTTGAAAGTTTAATATTTAAAAAACCAGGCCCGGCAATCTCAATTTCAGAAAAATTCTTAATTTTTTTTAAAAAAATCTCTTTTAATTTTAAAGCTAAAGTTTTTGGATTTATCTTATTTTCTTTTCCAAGAACCATTGCAATATTGCATGATAAATCAAAATTGAACTTCTCTGGAGGAACTTCTAAGTTTACTCCTTTTAATTTATCAATATGATCCAGTTTCAAAATATCTTTATTAGATAAAATCAAATTTTTAATCTCTTCAAGATGGTATTCAAAAATATTCATTTTATTTGATTGTAAAGATTTATTGCATATCTATCGGTCATTCCAGCAATATAATCGCAGATAATTCGCTCAATATTTGAGTTATTATATTTTTTAATATTTATATATTGTTTTGGATTACTTTTTATTTTTGAAAATAATTTTATAATTATTTTTTTTCCATAGTTTGTTTTAGAGATTACTTCTCTATGAAAATACATTTTTTGTTTGAGAAATTTTTTAATTTTCCTATCGAATTTTTGCATTTTGTTAGAAAACGAGACTATTTTATTTTTAGCTTTATAAATATCATTTAAATTTTTAATTTTATAAAATTTTAAATTTTTCTTTGTTGTAAATATTACATCTTTTACCATCTGGTTGATAATTTCTCTTATGATTTGTCTTATAATTAGATCAGTTGAGAATTTTTTTGATTTTTTTACATGTTTTGTAATTATCTTGTTAAGAATTGGTATATCATTTAAATGACTCAGTTTAAATAAATTAGATTTTAATCCGTCTTCTAGGTCGTGGCTATTGTAAGCTATATCATCAGATATCGAGGCGATTTGAGCTTCTAATGATGAATTTAAAGAAAAATTAATTTTTTTTTTAAAAAAATTTTTTCCTAAAATTTTATTTATTTTAGTTAAATCTTTTACAGGGCCATTATGCTTTATCAAACCGTCTAATGTTTCTTTAGAAAGATTAAGTCCTCTAAAATTATAGTATCTGTTTTCTAAAATAGTAATAATTCTTAATGTCTGTATATTATGATCAAAACCTCCATACTTTTTCATACATGTATTCAAAGCATCTTCCCCAGCATGTCCAAACGGTGTGTGACCTAAATCATGAGCCAAACTAATGGTTTCGCATAAATCCTCGTTTAAATTAAAGTACTTTGATAATGTTCTTGCTATTTGTGAAACTTCGAGCGAGTGCGTTATTCTTGTACGAAAATGATCTCCTGTATTATTTACGAATACCTGAGTTTTATGTTTTAGTCTTCTAAAAGCGGTTGAATGGATTATTCTATCTCTATCCCTTTGAAAATCATTTCTAAGCGAATTTTTTTTTTCTTTGAAAAATCTACCCTTAGATTGAATAGGCACCGCAAGACCTGAAAGTTTATTATCTATTTTTTTTTGCATGATAACAATTTAGATTATATACTAGAGAATATTGTTTATGGAAAAAAAATTAAATTTTACTAATCAGGCTTTAGAGCAAATAAAGAAAATTACCGTTGGTAATGACAAAAAGTATTTTAGAATCACCGTGCAAGGGGGTGGATGTTCTGGATTTAAATATAGCTTTGGATTTGACACAAAATCAAATACTGATGATGTAATTTTTGATAAAACAATAATTGATAAAACCTCGCTAGAAATTATCTCTGGTTCTGTTGTTGATTTTAAAAAAGAAATGATAGGAGAATCTTTTGTTATTAACAATCCAAAAGCCACCAATTCTTGTGGTTGTGGTTTGTCTTTTTCAGTTTAATGAAAATTATTTCCTGGAATGTAAACTCTGTAAGAGCAAGAATAGATAATATTAAAGAATATATTAAAGACTCTTCTCCTGATATTTTATTATTGCAAGAAATAAAAACACAGAATGAAAATTTTCCAATTAATGATTTTGAAGAACTAGGTTATAAATCCCATGTATTTGGTCAAAAAAGCTACAATGGTGTTGCTATTGTTACAAAGTATGAAATAAACAATTTAGACACTGATTTAATTAAAGATAAATTAAAACAATCCCGTGTTATTTCAGGTGAAGTAAAAATTAATAAAAAAAAGATTGAATTGATAAACATTTATGTACCCAATGGAAATCCTGTTGATACAGAAAAATATGAATATAAAAAAGAGTGGTTAAAAAAATTTATAAATAATATTAAAAAAAAAATTAAAAAAAATTCAAATATACTTATCGCAGGAGATTTTAATATTATACCTGAAGAAATTGATGTTCATGATTTCAAAAGATACGAGAACGATGCTTTAGGTAGATTAGAAATTAGAAAAAAATATAGAGAACTAATTAATTTGGGTTTTAAAGATGTTTATCGTTTTAAAAATAAAGCTAAACAAGAGTATACTTTTTGGGACTATTTTGCTGGATCATGGCAGAAAAACTATGGTATGAGAATTGACCATTTTTTACTTTCAAATAATTTAATTGAAAATATAAAATCCATTAAAATAAATAAAAAACCAAGAGCTAAAGAAAAACCATCTGATCACACACCAATCGAACTAGAAATTATTTAATTCTACCATATATATCTTGATATCTAACAATATCTGTTTCTTTTAAAATTGAACCTAATTGAGCTTCAATTATCTTCACTGGTTTTTTATAAGGATTTTCAATTCTGTGCACAGATCTTACAGGAATAAAAATAGTTTCATTTAGTTTCAAAATAAATTTTTTTTTGTTAAGGGTAATTTTTGGACTTCCTTGAGTTACTACCCAATGCTCAGAGCGATGAAAATGTTTTTGAAGACTTAACACCCCTTTAGGTTTTACATACAGTTCCTTTATTAAAAAATTTTTACCCTTATATAAGTTTGTATATCTTCCCCAAGGTCTGTAAAAAATATTTTTCTTTTTTTGATATTTATGTTTTAATTTTTCATAAACTTTACAAATTTCTTTCCAGCTACCTAAGTCAGACCAAGGTATATTTAATTTTATTGCATTTATATCTTTTGATTTTTCTAAAATTGCGTAATCAAAGGAAATTGTCTTGCATTTTAAAAAGTCATTTTTATTAAGATAATAAATATTATTCTTAAATTTTGATTTGTTTACAGAGTTTAAACAATGATAAAAGCTTCTATTTTGGTGCTTTTTAAAATTATAAATTATTGATTTTTTTTTCAGAAAAAACATTCCTGAATTCCAATAAGCATTTTTTTTGATAATTTTTTTTGCTTTTTCTAAATTTGGTTTTTCAATAAACTTTGTAACCTTGTTTTTATTTTTTGCTCGTTTTGATAAAAAATAACCAAACTCGGATGAAGGGTTAGAAGGTTTAATACCAAATATAAAAATATTTTTGTTAGTCAAAAATTTTTGGTTTTGTCTAATAGATTTATTAAATAGGTTTATTTTATCAATTAAATGATCTGAGGTTAAAAAAATTAATGGTTGGTTTTCAGGTATTTCTTTAATCAATACTGAACTGAGTATAGCAGGTGCAGTATTTCTTTTTGCTGGTTCAAGAATTATTCTATATTTCTTAAAACCTTTTAATCTTAAATATTTTTTGATTTCATTTATATATTTTCTGTTTGTACTTATTATTGGATAATCAAATATTGAATTTTTTATCCTCTCTAAGGTTTTTCCAAATAACGTCCAATTTCCAAAATCAATAAACTGCTTTGGTTGATGATGTTTTTGATCAGACCAAAGTCTTGTGCCAGAACCGCCACATAAAATTACTGGACGTATTTTCATTAAATTTTTGAATATTCTTTTACTTCTTTTTTTTTACCTGGATGTGTTGGGGCGCCGAGATATGCAGGTCCTACAGTTTGAGCATATTTCCAAATTGTTCCCGATCCAAAACTTGACTTTTTTTCTTTCCATTTTTTTCTTCTAGCTTTTAATTGTGCGCTAGTAAGCCTGACATTAATCGATCCTTTTTTTGCATCTATATCAATTATGTCTCCATTTTTAAGAAGCGCAATTGGACCGCCCATCGCAGCTTCTGGACCAACGTGACCAACACAGAACCCTCTAGTAGCTCCTGAAAATCTTCCATCTGTTATAAGTGCAACTTTTTCACCTTTGCCTTGTCCGTAAATAGCTCCAGTTGTTGAGAGCATTTCTCTCATTCCTGGTCCACCTTTTGGACCTTCGTATCTAATTATTATTACATCACCGTCTTTGTATTTTCTTGTCTGTACTGCTTTCATTGCATCTTCTTCATTATCAAAACATCTAGCTTTACCTGTGAATTGTAATTTTTTTAGTCCTGCAATTTTTACGATTGCTCCGTCTGGAGCTAAATTACCTTTTAATCCAACAACTCCACCATCTGGAGAAAGGGGGTTATTATATTCTCTTAAAACTTTTTGATTAGCATTAAACTTAATATTAGCTAAATTTTCTTTCATAGTTTTACCTGTAACTGTCATACACTCGCCATGAATATATCCTCCGTCATATAAAGTTTTTAATAACATAGGTACGCCGCCAGCTTCCCACATGTCTTTTGCAACGTATTTTCCTCCAGGTTTTAAATCAGCAAGATAAGGGGTTTTTTTAAATATTTTTGCAACGTCCATTAAATCAAATTTTACTCCTATCTCATTAGCAAGAGCAGGTAAATGAAGGGCTGCATTAGTAGAGCCTCCAGTTGCAGCCACAATTGTTGCTGCATTTTCTAAAGATTTTTTAGTAACTATTTCTCTTGGTTTAATTTTTTTTTCTAATAAATTCATAACTGCTTGACCACTTTCATAAGCATATTTATCTCTTTCCTCATAAGGGGCTGGCGTCCCAGCTGAATAAGGTAAAGCTAATCCTATTGCTTCAGATACACACGCCATTGTGTTAGCTGTAAATTGACCTCCGCAAGCCCCAGCACTTGGGCAAGCTACTAATTCTAATTCTCTTAATTCTTCAGAAGACATTTTACCTGAGGAATGTTTGCCTACTGCTTCAAACACATCTACAACTGTAACATCTTTTCCTTTAAATTTTCCTGGCAAAATTGATCCACCATAAATAAAAACACTAGGTACATTCAATCTCAACATAGACATCATCAAGCCTGGAAGAGATTTATCACATCCAGCGATACCAACTAATGCATCATAACAATGTCCTCTCACTGTCAATTCAGCTGAGTCGGCTATAACTTCTCTGGAAATTAAAGATGATTTCATTCCCTCATGACCCATGGCAATACCATCTGTTACGGTTATAGTGCAAAATTCCCTTGGCGTTCCACCAGATTGTTTTACTCCTTTTTTTACGGACTGTGCCTGTCGCATTAAAGCTGTATTGCAAGGTGCAGCTTCGTTCCAAGTGGATACTACTCCAACAAATGGCTTCGCTACATCCTGTTCGGTTTCACCCATTGCATAGTAAAAAGATCTATGTGGAGCTCTATCTGGGCCTAAAGAAGTATGACGACTTGGTAGTTTTTTTTTATCAATTTTAGACATTTAATTAATACTAGATACAATACTTCTTAATTTTCCATCTTCAATAGTTAATTCTTTAACTAAATTTTTGTCATTTTGTACTATTTCTTTAGGTGCATTTGTCACATAAGCCTTATTTTTAAGTTTATCATTTAAACTAGTTATTTGTTTATTAATTGTCTCAATTTTTTGTAAAATTCTCTCTTTTTGAGATCCTAAGTTTACATCCTCATTAAAATTTAATGAAAGTTTTTCTTTAAGAACTAAGATATCTATTGAATTTTTATCTCTTATCTTTGTTGTAAGGACATTATTTACTCTACCAACCTGTTTTATCAAATTTATATTTTTATTTACCAATTTCTTTAATTTCCCTGATGTATCATCAAAAAATATGTCACAATATAATTTTGGAGCAATTTTTAACTCTGCTTTAGTAGATCTAATGTTAGAAATTATTTCAATTAAATCATTTATATCATTTTGATTTTTGCTAAATTTATTGATTATCTTAAAATTTGGCCAACTGGAACTAATTAAATAATTATTGAAAACCTTTTTATAAGCATTTAAAGACCACAAGTTCTCAGTGAAAAAAGGGATAAAAGGATGAAGAATTCTGAGAATATTTGCCATCATAAATGATGAGAAAGCTTTAGCTTCTTTAATTTCATTTTTATTTTTTGAATTAAAAATAGGTTTTAAGAACTCTAAATACCAATCGCAATAAGAATGCCAAACAAATTGATACACATACTTAGCAGCCTCATCGAACCTAAATATTTCAATGTTTTTCGTGATTAAATTTTGTGTTTTTACAAATTCGTTATAAATCCAATGGTTGATTGAAAGTTTTATTGAGGTCAAATTTATCTTTTTATCTAATTTACAATTATTAAGTTTTAAAAAATTATTTGCGCTCCAAATTTTTGTAATAAAGTTTCTGTTTCCAGTAACTCTATCTTTTGATAATTTTACATCTCTTCCTGGAGAGGCCATCGAAATTAAAGTAAACCGTAAACTATCTGCTCCATATTCATTTATTAAATCTAATGGATCAATTACATTACCTTTTGACTTTGACATTTTCTGCCCCTTTTCATCTCTTACCAAGGCATGAACATATACTTTATGAAAAGGTGTATTTTTTCTAAAATGATTTCCCATCATCAACATCCTTGCTACCCAAAAGAAAATTATATCAAAACCAGTAACAAGAACTGAAGTTGGATAAAATTTATTAAGTTCTTCAGTTTTGTTTGGCCATCCAAGAGTCGCAAAAGGCCATAGAGCTGATGAAAACCAAGTATCTAAAACATCTGTTTCCTGTCTTAATTTAAATTGTTTATTTTTATTTTTTTTCTTTGCTAGTTTTACTGCATCTTTTTCACTTTCAGCTACAAAAATATTTCCATTTTCATCATACCATGCAGGTATTCTATGACCCCACCAAATCTGCCGGGATATACACCAAGGCTCAATATCATTCATCCATTGAAAAAATGTTTTTGACCAGTTGCTTGGAAAAAAAGTAGTTTTGCCCTCTTTAACTACCTTAATTGGTTTTTTGGATAATTTTTTGGCATCAACAAACCATTGCTCTGTTAAGAGAGGTTCGATTATTGTGTTTGATCTATCTCCATATGGAACTTTGTTTTTAATATTTTCGATTTTTACAAGAGAACCATTATCCTTTAATTTTTTAATTAAAAGTTTTCTTGCTTCAAATCTGTCTAAACCATGAAACTCTTTAATCCCATTTTTGTTTATTTTACCATTCTCTTCAAAAATATTTATTATTTTTAATTTATTTCTCTTGCCTACCTCATAGTCATTGAAATCATGTGCTGGTGTAATTTTTACTGCTCCTGAACCTTGTTCCGGATCAGCATAATTGTCCGATATAATTTTGACAGTCCTATTAACAATTGGAATAAGAACATTTTTTCCAACTAAATTAACATATCTTTCATCCTTTGGATTTACAGCAACTGCGGTATCTCCCATCATTGTTTCTGGTCTGGTAGTAGCGATAGTGATTTTTTGATCTGAGTTCTCTATCGTATAATCAATGTAATACAATTGAGATTGAACATCTTTTTGGTTTACTTCCAAGTCAGAAATAGCAGTTTGAAGTTTAGTATCCCAGTTGACTAATTTTTTATCTTTATAAATTAGCTTGTTTTTATGAAGATCAACAAAAACTTTAATTACAGCTTTAGAAAGATCTTTATCCATGGTGAACCTCGTTCTTGACCAATCGCACGAACAACCTAATTTCTTAAGTTGATCTAAAATTATTCCACCAGACTCCTCTTTCCAGTCCCATATTTTTTTGATAAATTTTTCTCTTCCTAAATCATTTTTTTTAATTCCTTCTTTTAAAAGGTTATTTTCTACAACCGCTTGTGTTGCAATTCCAGCATGGTCTGTACCTGGCTGCCACAAAGTTTCGAGGCCTTTCATTCTATTAAATCTAACTAAAACATCTTGTAGACTATTGTTTAGAGCATGCCCCATATGTAATCTTCCAGTTACGTTCGGAGGAGGTATCACAACAGAAAATTTTTTATTTAATTTAGTTTTTTTAGGCTTGAATAATCCTTTTTTTATCCAAAAATCTGAAATTTTCTTTTCTTCTTTTATGTGGTTGTATTTTTTAAATTCCATTTTTATTTGATATATTCAATAATTACTTTATATCAAAAGAACAAAAAGCTTAAATAGTTAGATTTCGCTTTATTAAAATTAATAAATGATTTAAATAAATCAAATTATGGCCACGTGGCGGAATGGTTACGCAGAGGATTGCAAATCCTTTTATCCCAGTTCGATTCTGGGCGTGGCCTCCAAAAATTTAAGTTGTTTTATTTCACTAAAAAAAGTATGTTGCGATTTATTCCTCGGTAGCTCAGTTGGTAGAGCAGTTGACTGTTAATCAATTGGTCGCAGGTTCGAGTCCTGCCCGAGGAGCCAAAAATTACCCAACTTTTTCAAACTTAGACGAATTATTTAAAATCTGTAAAATTTTCTCTTTCTGAACTTTTGATAAAGAAGAAAAAGTTCTACTTAGAAAGGAATAATTTAAATCGTCATTAATTTCTTCAGTAGAATTTACATCTTTAAATTCTTTAAAATCTTCAAAAAAATAAATTATTGGAACTTTTAAAAATTGGGAAAGTTGCATTAACCTATTTGAACTGACTCCATTAGTTCCTTTTTCGTATTTTTGAATTTGTTGAAATGTAACGTTGATTGCTTGAGCGACTTTAGTTTGAGTAAGACCTAATGAAAGTCTTCTCATTCTTAGTTTTTTACCTAGATGAATATTGAAATTTTCTTCCATTAGAACTCCCTTTTTTTAAATATAAAACCTCAAAATGAACTTTTTAGCAATACCCTAAAATAAAAAAAATTAGTCCGAAAAAGGTATAAAAATGTTCATTTTATCTATTGACTAAACCTCAAAAATCTTGACCTAAATATAATTAATTTACTTTTTTAATCCTATATTCCCAATAACCTGTTTTTTCAAAAGCAGCTTTTACCCACAAGTATGTTTTTTCTTCATACCAAATATCTGTATTTAATTTTTTACTATCGGGAAGACTTTCATCCGAAGATTTAAAATTAAAACGTAGGGTTTTATAAGTTTTATCACCAATTTTTATATCCTCTTTACCAATAAATGTTACAGTTTGGTCAATTATCCTTCCCGAAATTCCACTTATTTGAGCTTTTGCTTGGATAATTTCATGGTTCCACCATGTTCCAACTAAGTATTCTTTATTAGCTTTTCCTTTAAATGAAGATCCGTCTATAATTAGGTGATCGTTATTGTCGTCAATATTAATGTTAACGTACCTATCTTTTTTGTTTTGTTTTGTCTTTGATGTGTAACTTTCAAAAACACCTTTAACGTAATTTTCTTCACTTTTTGCAAAATATTTATATAAATCCACACCTAATTTAGTAATTTTAAAACTTACTTCACTAATAACAGAAAGATTATCCCCTTTTCTCACAAAATCATACTTATGATATCCAATAGAATTATTGTTTCTAAATAATTCATATTCTAAATAATCGTATTTTGCATAATGAGCTACATGACCTAAAGATTGAGATTTAATAATGAATAATATTGCAATTGATAGTATAATTTTTTTCATATATTTTATGTTATGGATACTAACACGGTACTAAATCAAATTGGAAATACACCATTAGTCAAATTAAAACAAGCCTCTGAATTAACAGGCTGCCACATTTATGGAAAAGCCGAATATTTTAACCCAGGTGAATCTGTAAAAGATAGAGCTGCCCTATTTATTGTAAAAGACGCTATTAAAAGAAAACTGATTTCAAAAGGTGGCACAATTGTAGAGGGAACAGCAGGTAATACTGGAATTGGTTTAGCTGTAGTTTGTCAAGAGTATGATTTAAAACTAAAAATTGTAATACCTAAGACCCAATCAATTGAAAAAAAGGAAACTTTAAGAAAATTAGGGGCAGATCTTATTGAAGTTGAAGCAGTTCCTTATTCAGATCCAAAAAATTATATTAAACAATCAAAACAAATAGCAGAAGATTTAAATAAAAAAACGTCCAAAGGTGTATATTGGGCAAATCAATTTGATAATATTGCAAATACTGAAGCCCACATTCAAACAACAGCACAAGAGATATGGAGTCAAACAGCTGGCTCTATAGATGGTTTTACTTGTGCAGTTGGTACAGGGGGTACATTAGCGGGTGTTTCAATTGGTCTAAAAAACAAAAATAAAAATATTAAAATTGCTTTATCTGATCCAATGGGCTCATCTCTTTATTCCCATATTAAAAATAATGAGCTTAAAAGTATTGGAAATTCAATAACTGAGGGTATAGGCACTGGAAGAATTACAAAAAATTTTGATAAAGCCTTAGTAGATGAAGCTTTCCAAACAGACGATACTGAAGCATTAAATTTAGTCTATGATTTAATTGAAAAACAAAAAATTGTTTTAGGCGGGTCTTCTGGAATTAATATAGCTGGAGCGATTAAATTGGCAAAACAAATGGGGCCGGGTAAAACAATTGTTACTATTCTTTGTGACCACGGAAGAAGATACGCAAGTAAAATTTTTAATAAAAATTTTTTAAAAAGTAAAAATTTACCAATACCAAATTGGTTATAGAATTTGACTTAAAAAAAGCTTTGTTCTTTCAGATTTTGGTTTTTCAAAAAAATCTTTTGTTTTTGCTCTCTCGACAATTTTACCCTCATCCATAAAAATCATATAGTCAGCAACTTCCTTAGCAAATCCCATCTCATGTGTTACAACTATCATTGTCATTCCACCCTTTGCTAAATCAACCATTACATCTAAAACTTCTTTAATCATTTCAGGGTCTAATGCTGAAGTTGGTTCATCAAATAGCATAATCTTGGGCTCCATACATAAAGCTCTAGCTATAGCTGCTCGTTGTTGTTGACCGCCTGAAAGCTGTCCAGGAAACTTTAAGGCTTGATCGTCTATCTGAACTCTTTTTAAATTATTCATTGCCACTTCCTCTGCCTGTTTTTTTGGAAGTTTTTTTACCCATATAGGTGCTAACGAACAGTTATCTAAAATAGATAAGTGAGGAAAAAGATTAAACTGCTGAAATACCATTCCAACTTCAGCTCTAATCTTTTCGATATTTTTTGTACTTTCTGAAAGTTCCGTGCCATCAACAATTATATTTCCTTCTTGATGCTCCTCCAATCTATTAATACATCTTATTAAAGTTGATTTACCAGATCCAGACGGGCCACATATAACAATTTTTTCTTGTGGAGCAACTTCAAGATCAATGTCTTTCAAAACTTGAAATTTATCAAACCATTTATTAACCCTTTTTAGCTCTATTATCTTTGACATTATTATCTCTCTGTACTTAATTTTTTCTCTAAATTTTGACTGTATCTACTCATTGCATAACATATTACCCAGAAAACTAAACCTGCAAAAACATAACCTTCCATTGCCATTCCTAGCCACTTAGGGTTTGTTTTAGCTAAACCTATCATACCTGCTAATTCCATCAACCCTACAACAAAAATTAATGGCGTGTCTTTTACAAGTGCTAAAAGCGTATTTGCTATACCTGGTATCACTAATTTAAGTGCTTGAGGCAATATTATGAGTGCATTCATTCTCCAATATCCCATTCCTAAAGACTTCGCAGCTTCATATTGACCTTTTGGTAAAGCTTGCAATCCTCCTCGCACAACTTCCGCCATGTAGGCAGCTTCAAACAAAGTGATAGCTATTAGCACTCTTATTAATTTATCAATAAAAGTTCCATCAGGTAGAAACATAGGAAACATTACAGCTGACATAAATAATACTGTAATTAGAGGAACTCCTCGCCAAAGTTCTATAAAACCTATAGAAATATATTTTATTGCTGGTAAAGAAGACCTTCTTCCTAGGGCTAAAATTACGCCGATTGGGAAACAGAAAAGTATTGCAAAAGCAGAGATAATGAATGTTAATGAAAGACCTCCCCAAGCTGCACTTTCAACATACTCAAGGCCAAAACTTCCACCTGAAATAAGTTTTATTCCTAAGAATGGGAAAACAAATACTAAAAATAAGATAAAGTATTTTTTAAGTTTTTCAGCCACAAAAAACGAAACCCCAACAACAGCAAATAAGATTAAAAAAGCTGTATTTATTCTCCATTGTTCTGCGTCAGGATAAAGACCATACATAAACCTATTGAACCAAACTTTTATAAAAACCCAACAAGCACCATTACCTGTGCAATCATCTTTTGAATTACCTGCAAAATTAGCCTCTAAAATAAACCAGTCCAACATTGGAGGAATAGATTTTATGATAATAAAAATTGTGAAAAGTGTTAATAAAGCATTAAAATTATTAGAATTGATATTTTTATTTAAAACATCTAAAGAACGAACACCGCTAAATTCAATTCTGATAAGGTAAAATCCAATAAAACCTAGTATTAGTGGTAAAAAATAGCTTAATTGAGAAGGTAAAAAACCCATTAAATTAAAATTAAAAAAAGCATTTATAAAAACATCTAAAAAACTTAAAGAGACAAGAAATAAACCTATTGGAACATAAGTTTTAATATTCTCTTTAGAAGGTTTTGCAATTAAATTCATTATTTTTCCTTTATTGCCATTTTTTTATTGTACCAATTCATAAATATCGAAATTGAAATACTTAAAGTTAAATAAGTAAGCATAGTGATCGAAATTATTTCAATAGCTCTACCAGTTTGCATTAGGGCAGTTCCCGCGAAAACTAATACTATATCTGGATAAGCAATTGCGGCTGCTAATGAGGAATTTTTTGTTAAATTTAAATACTGATTTGTGGTTGGTGGAATAATTATTCTCAATGCTTGGGGCATCACCACGAGTTTTAAAATTTGATTTTTGTTCAATCCTATACTTGCTGCAGCTTCTTTTTGACCTTTGCCAACTCCTAATATTCCAGCTCTTACATTTTCAGCAATGAATGTAGCAGTGTACATTGATAAAGCTAAAGCTAATGCTATTAGCTCTGGGATAATGCTTACACCACCTGCATAAGTAAAGACTGTTGGGGAAAGTTGTTTTAAAACAGGGTATTCAAAAGAAAGCGATACTCCAAGAAAAAGAAATGTGAATAATGGTATTAATATTAATGTTGCCAAAGAAATAATAGTCGTCGGTATTTGTTTTCCAAATTGTTCTCTCTGTTTAGTGGCATAAGAATTAAGAAAATAAATTGCTATAAGCGCTGCTATTATTGACAAAAGAAAAATATTAAAATTTGTCCATATAAATTTTGGAACATACCAACCTTTAATTGTTAAAAATGAAATATCATTAAAACTTATGCCATTTTCAGGTAAAGGTAATGCTCTTAGTGCTGCAAAATACCAGAAAAATATTTGTAAAATTAAAGGAATGTTTCTAAAGATTTCTACATACCATTCCGCTACCTTGGCGATTAAGTAGTTATCTGATAATCTAGATATTCCCACTATTACTCCGAGAATTGTTGCAAAAAATATTCCTATCACTGAGACTAAAATTGTATTTAATAAACCAACTAAAAATGCTCTTCCGTATGAGTGTGAACCATCATATTCAATCATTGAAAATGTAATATCAAATGATGCTTCTTGATTTAAAAAACCAAATCCAAAAGATATTCCTCTATTGCCCATATTAATTTGAGCATTAGTTGCAAAGTAAATAATTACAGAAAGTAAAGCTAAAACAGTTAGCGCTTGAGGAATTAAATTTCTTATTTTCTTATTTTCTATATTTAGTTTTTTAAGATTCATTTAGATTGAGATTAAAAAAAAGGGCTGGATAAATCCAGCCCTTTTTAATTAATTAGCAATTATCTTGCTGGTGGTACGTAAAGAATTCCACCTTTAGTCCATAATTGATTTGGACCTCTATTAGGTAAAATTCCAGTATCAGCTATATGTTTTTTATAGCTTTCACCGTAGTTACCAACTTGCTCGATAATTCTTAAACTCCAGTCATTATCTAGACCAAAAGCAGCACCTAGTTCTCCTTCAGAACCAACTAATCTCTTAATAGCCGGGTTCTCAGAGTCTTTTAGGCTAGAAGCGTTTGATGAATTAACACCATACTCTTCTGCTTCGATCATAGTATTTAGAGACCATCTTACGATATCTTCCCATACTGCATCCCCTTGTCTTACAACAGGACCCAATGGTTCTTTAGAAATCGTTTCAGGTAATACTTTGTGCTCATCTGGGTTTGACATTTTAGTTCTTTGTGCCGCTAAACCAGATTTATCTGTAGTGTAAGTATCACATCTTCCAGCATCATAAGCTGCAACAACTTCGTCTGCTTTTTCAAACGCAATTGGTTCGTAACTTATGTTTTTAGAATTAAAGAAGTCTCTCATGTTAAGCTCGGTAGTGGTACCTGTATTTGTACAAGCAGAAATACCGTTTCTGAAATCATTCACAGAATTAATTCCTGAATTTTTTCTCACCATGAAACCTTGACCATCATAGAAGTTTACACCAACAAAAGTTAAACCAATGTCAGCATCTCTTGATAATGTCCAAGTAGTGTTACGTGCAAGTACATCGATTTCACCTGATGTTAATGCCGTAAATCTTTCTTTAGCACTTAACGGAGTGTATTTGACTTTGTCTGCATCGCCTAATACAGCTGCAGCAACAGCTCTACATACATCTACGTCAATACCAGACCAATTTCCCGCTTCATCTGCATTAGAGAAACCAGGTAGACCTTGTGAAACACCACATTTCACAAAACCAGCTTTTTTTGTATTGTCTAAAGTTTTAGATTTTTTTGAACCAGCTCCTCCTCCGCCTTGGCCGCAAGCGACTAAAAGCAAAGATGCAAATCCAATTAAAATCCAAGTTTTGATTGATTTGATCATATTATTATAATCCTCTTTAGTTATTATTATTGTTAACAATATTTTTGAAACGAAGTTTCAAAACGGGTGGATTATTATCCTTTTTGCTTCGAATTACAATTTTAAGCGGCTACTAAATATAGATCACTTAACAAGGGAACTGCAATATGTATGAAAATACTACCTAAAACTAAGGACCTTTTGTCATTTCGAACATTCTGCTCAATGTTCGTTTAAAAGTCGTCGAGTGTTTTTTTGATGAGCCTAAATTATCTAAACTTTCATCAAGAGATAGAGTTAATCTAATTTTTTTTTCATAAAGAATATCAATTAAAGTAATAAATCTTAATTGTTGGTTAGAGTTTTCATTATTAAAAATTGGAATATCTTCGATAAATAAATGTTTACAAATATGAGCAATATTTAAGAAATCTTCGGCACCTAAATTGTTATCACATAAATCTTTAAATTTAAATCTTGCAACTCCTGAATAGAAGTTTTCTACCACAAAATTTCTTCCTTTTGTAATAATTGTTTTTTTTTCTTTTTTTTTGTTTTTAGTAAACTCGCGAAATCTTTTATTTATTTTAAAAGAGGTTTTTTCATTTAATGGATAAAAGATTTCTTGGGGTTTTTCATTACCCCTAGTTCGATAATCATCTTTGATTTGAAGCTCTTTTTGAATTGAAAAATCTTTAATTAATGAAATAAATGTTAAAAATTGATCTCTTTGCAATCCATCTTTATAAAGATCATCAAGTTTTGTATTTGTAGTAATTATAATCTTAATATTTTCTTCAAAAATTAATTCAAATAATTTACCTAATATCATTGCGTCAACTATATTGGTAACTTGAAACTCATCTAGATATATTAAATCATAATTTTTTTTTAGATTTTTTACAAATGCGCTTAAAGTATTATTATCTTTTTTTTCGTGTCTGAAATCATGGAAATTTATCATAAACTCATTAAAATGTTGTCTATGTTTTTTAATTTCTAATTTATCGAATACAAAATCAAGTAACATTGTTTTGCCTACACCCACTTTTCCAAATAGATAAAAACAAAGTTTTTTCCTTTTTTTGAATAATCTATTAAAGAGTGTTTCTTTTTGATTAATAAATTTGTCTAATAGATCAATTATTTCTATTTGTTGTGTGTTTACTTCAAATTTACATAGCTCACAAAATGCTTTAAATGAACTTTTTAAATTCATTTTTGACATTTAATTTATGTTATCCAGAACAGCTTTTGCACACTGCATTGTGTTACTTTTGCCTTGAAGGTCTTTTGTTCGGTTCTCTTTATTAGACAAAGTTTTCTCTATTGAATTTACAATTGATTTTGCTGCTTCTTTTTCTCCTAAATGATCTAACATTAACGCACCTGACCATATTTGACCTATTGGATTTGCAATTCCTTTTCCAGCAATATCAGGAGCTGATCCATGAACCGGTTCGAATAAAGACGGATACTTTTTTTCGGGGTTAATGTTTCCTGATGGTGCTATACCAATAGTGCCTGTACAAGCTGGGCCTAAATCAGACAAAATATCTCCAAACAAATTTGATGCGACTACTACATCAAACCATTCTGGAGTTAAAACAAACCTAGCAGTAAGAATATCAATATGAAATTGATCAGTCCTAATTTCAGGATAATTTTTTTTAATTATATCGAATCTTTCATCCCAAAAGGGCATTGTAATAGAAATACCATTTGATTTAGTAGCATTAGTAACTTTTTTTCTCCCCTTAGATTTAGCTAATTCAAAAGCATATTTTTGAACTCTATCTACGCCGTGTCTTGACATTACTGTTTCTTGAATTGCAATTTCTCTATTTGTCTCTTTAAACATTCTTCCTCCAACAGAAGAATATTCTCCTTCGGTGTTTTCTCGAACTATTAACATATCTATGTCACCAGGCTGTTTATTTGCTAATGGACATGGAACACCTTTAAATAACTTTACAGGTCTCAAATTAATGTATTGATCAAATTCTCTCCTAAATTTTAATAATGAACCCCATAAACTTATATGATCTGGTACTTTTGAGGGGTCACCAACTGCTCCAAAAAAAATTGCATCATGAGATCCAATTTTTTCTTTCCAATTATCTGGAAGCATTTTTCCATGTTTTTGGTAGTAATCGCATGATGCAAAATCAAACTCATCAAATTGAATCTTAAATTGATGTTTTTTAGCTGTCTCTTTTAAAATCTTTAAACTTTCAGGAAGAACTTCATTTCCAATACCGTCGCCAGCGATCGCAGCAATTTTGTAATTTTTCATGTTAGTTTATTTTTCTTTCCCAGATTATACAGCTTTTTACAATTTTATTTAGATTATTAAATTTCGGTTTCCATTTAATAAATTTTTTAAGTTTTGAATTATTACTTATAACTTTAACCATATCACCTTTCCTATTTGGAAATTTTACTATTTTCAAATTTTTATTTGTATATTTTCTAAAGCTTTTTATTGCATCATTCACAGATATTCCTTTTCCATAACCACAATTTAAAATTGTGGAGGTATTATATTTGTTTATTTTCAATAATACTTTATAGTGAATGTCTGAAATATCTGATACATGAATATAATCACGTATACATGTTCCATCTTTTGTTTTATATTTTGTCCCATAAATTCTAAAAATAGGTTTTTTTTTCTTCACTTCTATAGACAAATTTTTAAATAATTGATCTCCTTTGTTAATTTGACCTATTTTTCCAGAAACACTAGCTCCTGCCACGTTAAAATACCTTAAAATTCCAAAATTTATTTTATATTTTTTACAAAAAGTTTTGATAATTTTTTCACATTTTAACTTTGTGCCACCATACACACTTGTTGGGCCTAGTTTTGTTTTTTCAGTAACTTTGGTAAAACCATCTTTATAAACAGCACATGTTGAAGAAAAAATCAGATTTTTTACTTTAGTATTTTTAATTGACTCAAGCAATTTTTTAGTTCCCTCAACATTTATTTTATTATATTTTTTTGGTTTTTTTTCACTTTCTCCAACAGATAAAACGGCTGCAAGATGAATAATCGAGTCGATATTATTTTTAACAATAATGTTTTTTAATTTTTTTTTATTTAATATGCTTGTTTTGTAAAATTTAGTATTTTTTAAAATTAATTTTTTATAACCGGTTGATAAATCATCGACAATGAAAACTTTTTTTTTGTTTTTAATTAAAATTTCAGCTGTATGAGAGCCAATGTAACCTGCCCCTCCAGTAATAAGAATATTTTTTACCATCTAATTTTGAACCATATATTGGCGCGCCCTGAAGGATTCGAACCTACGACCCTCGGTTTAGAAAACCGATGCTCTATCCAGCTGAGCTAAGGGCGCTAAATATTATTATATTTACTTAAAAACATACTAAGTGGTCAATATAAATCGGAGATTTTACGCCGAATTGTTCTGATTTTTCATGTTGATGAATATGATGAGAATGAACAAACACAGGTAAATGCTCTCCTTTTTTTGTTTTAAGAGTGTATATAAAATTTGTTCCTCTAAACTTTCTATCTACTACCTCTAATTTTAATTTACTTTGGTCATCGTGGATTAAATCTTCGGGTTGTAAAAGCAGTTTGACTTTAGATCCAGATGGAAAATTATTTGACAATTTACCTCTTATCTCCCCCAACTCTTCGTGTTTTAACCTGTGAACAGCACACTCACTATCAACTACTTTAACATCTATAAATATACCCTTATTTAAAAAATTGGCTACTTCGATCGAATTAGGTTCATGATGTACATTATATGGTATATCATATTGCTTTAACTCTTGATTAAGTATAATTCCACATTTGTCTGCCATTGAAAAAGCCTCGTATGAATCATGTGTAACGATAATTGTTGTTAAATTAATTCTCTTTAATAATTTTTTAACTGAAACTTGGATTTCCTCTTTTAAGCTTTGATCTATGTTTGAAAACGGCTCATCTAGTAATAATAAATCTGGCTTTGACATCAAAGATCTTGCCAATGAAACTCTTTGAGCTTCCCCAGCACTTATTTGATGTGGAAATTTATCTAAAATTGGCTCTATTCTCAACAATTTAATGATTTCTTCTACATCTAGAGACGAACCATTACCGTTAGATCTTTTCTCTCCAAAATTTATATTATCAATAACCTTGTAATTTGGAAAAAGTGAATTATCTTGAAAAGAAAGAGCAACATTTCTTTTTTCTGGCTCAATATGTATATCATCAGAAGCCAAAACTTTTTTTCTTAGTTTAATTTTACCCTTACTAAGTTTTTGTAGACCAGCAATGGTTCTTAATATTGTTGTTTTTCCTATCCCAGAGGGACCTAGTAACGATACTATCTCACCTTGTTTTTCAATAACAAGGTTTACATTATTTACTTTATTCTTTTCACTTGCAGTAAAAAAACCACTTTTGATCTCAAAAAAATTCTCAACCATTTTTTTGATTATATTAGTTTTTTTTCGAAAGTATATATCTAGATGATAGTAGAATTAATACTGTAGACCAAAATATTAGAAAAAGTGATGGTAAAGCTGCTGCTTCTAATAAATCTTGAGAAGCATAAATATAAGCTTGAGTAGCAAATGTTTCAAAATTAAATGGCCTTAATATCAAAGTTATTGGAAGTTCTTTGATTACCTCAAGAGAAATTAACAGCATTATTAATATAATGTTTGTCTTTAAGTAAGGTATATGAATTTTTAAAAATGTTTTAGTTTTTGAATATCCTAGTAGATAAGCACTTTCATCAATAGAATTATTTATTTTTTCATAACTTGATTTGATACCATTAAATGATAGTGAAAAAAATCTTATGAAATATGCTAAAATCAAGCCTAAAATTGAACCTATAAAAATTCCTTTTGTGCTTTTAAAGTTGAAATTATTAGAAGCTAAATCACTAAGATTTGAAAAAAAAGTTATAAAAGCTACTGCTAAGATTACACCAGGAATTGCATATCCAGATATTGAAAAGTTTGTTAAGTAATTTAAAACTTTACTTTTTGAAATTCTACTTCCGTAATTTATAAATAATGAAATAATTACTATAGATACACTTGCTAATAGTACTAATATTAAAGTATTAATGTTTATATTCAGAATATTAATATCTTGAAGGTATTTTGGAAATTTTATTGTCCAATAAATCATTTGAGAGACTGGAAATAAAAAGCTTAAAAATAAAATTAAAGAACATACAGCAAAAGGAATAATAGATTTTTTGCCATTTAATTTAATTTTTATAATAGGTTTAAACCCTCTTCCTGGTTGGTGATATCTTGCATCTTTTCTTGAGTAAATTTCTATTGAAAATAAAAGTAGTATGAATAATAACAATGTAAAAGAAATCTGATTTGCAGTATTTAAATCATCAAAAGAGAGCCAAGAATTATAAATACCGGTAGTTAAAGTGTTAACATTAAAAAAAGATACAGTCCCAAAATCTGATAAACATTCCATGGACACAAGCGCTAAACCAGCAATTATAGCTGGTCTTGCAGATGGTAAAATTATTTTAAAAAAAGTTTCCCTAGAAGAGAGACCTAAATTTTTTCCAACCTCGATGTAATTATTTGATTGATAGTGAAATGAAGCTCTTGTTAAAACGTAAACATATGGAAATAATGAAAATGAAATCGCTAATATAGCTCCAGTAATTCCATCGATTTTAGGAATAATTGGATTATAGTTATTTTCTCCAAATAAATAAGTAAGTATTGAAAATGCTGTACCGTAATTTTCAAAAAATGCGATTATAGAAAAAGCATATATATAGCCTGGTACAGCGAATGCTAAAATTAATGTCCAGCTAAAAAAATTAGAAAATGGAAATTCATAAAAAGAGACAAAGTATGCTGATAAAACACCCAAAATGAGAGTTAATATAATTACAAAGAATAAAATTATAATAGAATTAAAAATATAATCAAAAAGAAAGGTGTTTTTTAATAGGGTAAAATAATTACTTGTTTCGTTAAAGAAACTAAAAAATACTGTTATTATTGGTAAAGAAACAATTAAAGCAATTAATAAAGAACTAAAAAACCAAATATTATATTTTGTCATCTTGGAACTGTTATCATATAAAGTTCTCTGACTAAAGCGGCTAGAGTGTAGAATTTAGCTTGCATAGATCCAGAGAAATTAACATCAAACTTTTAATTTTTTTTAAACATTGAAGAAACAATTGTTTTTACTTCTTCAATTTTAATCTTGGAAATCTTTCTATTTGAAATTTTTCTTTCCATTTTTTTAGCCTCTGCCATACAAGGTGAACAACCAGTCTTTAACCTATTTAGGTTACTACTATTTTTTCTTGTTCGCCTCATATTAATTAATTAATAACTACTTCCAACCCGCTGCTGTCATTACTTCTAAAGCATCTGATTGCCTTTTCCCGTAATTAACAACTTTAGTTTTTAGATCTTGTTTAAAATCTAATCCCATATTTACAACAAGTGGATGTGGAGACACGCCATTTATCATTGGATACTCAAAAGTATTGTTTACAATATGATTTTGAGCTTCCTCACTTAATAAGAATTCAACTAATTTAATTGCATTAGCTTTATTAGGAGCTCCTTTTACAAGTCCTGCACCACTAATGTTCATGTGAGTTCCTCTTCCATCTTGATTAGGGAAGAAAGGTTTTACTTTTTTCGCAGCTGCTTGTTGTTCCGGACCTTTTTTTCCAGACAACATAAGCGCCAAGTAATAAGTATTAGCTACTGCTATATCTGCTTCTCCTGCAGCAACAGCAAGTATTTGAGCTCTATCATTTCCTTTAGGCGATCTTGCCATGTTAGAAACCATACCCTTTGACCACTCAGCTACTTTTCCTTTTCCGTTATTTTTAATTAATGAAGCCACTAGTGACTGATTGTAGATATTATTTGAGGCTCTTATTACTATTCTACCTTTCCATTTTGGATCAGCTAAACTTTCATAAGTTAATCCTGCTAATTCTGAACCACTAACTCTCTCTGGGGCAAAATATACAATTCTTGCTCTCTTCGCTATACCTGTCCACTTTGATGTTCTAAAGTTGTTTGGTACAGCTGATTTAATAGCTTTGCTTGTTAGTCCGCCTTGAAGATTGTCTTCAAAAGCTCCTAGTCTTCCAGCATCTGCAGTAATATAAAGATCTGCTTTACTATCTGCTCCCTCTTCAATTATTCTTTTTTCTAGAGCACCTGATTTTCCTGAAACTATGTTAACCTTAATCCCTGTTTTTGCAGTAAATTTTTCATAAAGTTGTACATCAGAATCATAATGCCTTGCGCTAAAAATATTTACTTCATTCGCGAATAAACTTCCCGAAAAAACAACTAGAAATAGATACATAGTAATTATTGTTTTTTTCATAATTTCCCTATCTTTTTTGATAATGATTATCATTTACAATATTATGAGAATGATTATCAATTGCATAAATGACGCACTCAATAAATACTCTAAAAAACTAGCAAATAGTTGATAAGATCAAGTAAATAGAGTTAAATTATTTGTGCTTCAAATAAATCCAAAAAAATTTAAACCGATAAAAAACAAAACTATCCCAAATCCAATGAGACCAAGATTTAGGAGAAAAACCCAAGCAAACATATATTTTTTATCTCAAAGAAAATTCAATGGAGAAAAAAAAATTAAATTTTTTAGGAATATTAAAATGATTTTTCTTTTCTCAATTTTAATTATTGGTGGCTATTTTTTATCTAACTAATTTTTGCAGAAACACTTCCAAGTTTATTAATAACACCTTTATACACACCTTTACCTAAAATTGGAACAACACCGACGGAAGAACCTGTGAAAACGTAAAAATCTTTATCAAATTTTACTTTATCCTTTTGTAATTTTTTTAATACAAATTTTAAAGAATTCATTGGGTTGATATATACAGTATTAGTGTTTCCACTCACAAATTGATTTATTTTTTTATTATAGATAATTGTTTTAAGATTTTTGACGTTTTGATTTTTAAATTTTTTTTTTGGGCCAATAACAAACTTAACATTAGCTCCAAAATCAGAACAAAGATCTCCTAAACTTTTGATACCTTTCTTTTTTTGTCTATACCCAACTACTTCAATACATGGGGCAAGATGAGTGATGAAACTATTAAGGTTTTTTTTTGTAACTTTTTTTTTTAATTTGAAAAATTTCTTTTTAATTAAATAACAAACCTCTAATTCGATTCCCATTGTGAATTTATTAATTTTTATATTTTTCTTATTTTTTAAAACGTTATGTTTATAAACTGAAGCGTAAAAAGGCTCTCTTTCTTTTAATTTTTTTAAGACAGGAATTCCGGTACCAGCAGCTTTGAAACCTATAATTGGCTTTGAAATTTTACTTTCACAAAGTTTTCTAAATTTTTCAGCCTCTGAAATTTTTTTAGTATATCTTTTTGGTAGTGGTGAAATAATTTTATTCTTCAAAAAAGCATTTACTAGTCTACTTGCGTATTTATTCGAATTTTTATTTATCATTAAGATTCGTCTCCAATATAAATATCTAAAGATAAAGCAGTTTCTACAAGGGAGTCTTTTCTTTCAACATTTTTATACGTATTGATTCCTTCATCTATAGGTACATCTACAACTTTTCTATTTTTCCAAGCAACCATTCTATCAAATTTTTTCTGACTTATAAGGTCTACTGCATAAACACCAAAAGCACTAGCCAAAATTCTATCACTTGCTGTAGGAGGTGCACCACGCTGCACGTGACCCAAAGTTGTAACTCTACATTCGACATCAGTTTTTTTCATTATTTCTTTGGCAATATAGTCTCCAATGCCACCTAATCTTTGTTCTCCGTCTACGTATTTGTGTAAAACAGAGCTACCATTTTCCTTTTTTACAGCCTCTGCTACAATTACTAAAGAATGTTGAATATCATTTTTTTTCATCGAATTTAATTTTTTGATTATTCCATCAATAGAATATTTTATTTCAGGAATTAGAATAATATCTGCACCACCTGCTATTCCAGCATTTAGAGCAATGTGTCCAGCATCTCTACCCATAACTTCAAGAATCATAGATCTTCTATGGCTTGCAGCCGTTGACTGTAAGTTATCTAGTGCTTGAGTCGCAACATCAACTGCGGTGTGGAATCCTATAGAACTCTCTGTTGCACCTACATCATTATCAATAGTTTTCGGGATCGCCACAATTTTCATCCCGCCATCTTTTGCTAGTTTTTTTAAAATTTGCATACTGCCGTCACCACCAATAATTATTAACCCATCTAGTTTCATTTGGTGATAGCCTTCAATTATTTCTTTTGATCTATCTATTAGCTTTCCATTTTTTGATGGAAATTTAAAAGGATTACCTTTATTAGTAGAGCCCAAGAAAGTGCCTCCTTGCCTCAAAAGATAACCACTAAATGTTTTATGCGATAGTTGAACAGCTGCCACTGGTCTATGCATTAGTCCAGCTGTACCATCTTTTATGCCAAAAACATCCATTTTATATTTGTTTTTAGCCCTAAAAAAGATTGATCGAATTGCAGCGTTCAATCCTCCGCAATCACCTCCGCTTGTCAAAATTCCAATTCTTCTATTAGCCATGTAACTTTAATTTCTTTAATATTCTTTTTTGAGATAAAAATGTTATAACATAAAAATCTCTTAATGGAAAAAAAAGCAAAAATAATCGCTACACTTGGACCTGCCATATATAGCTCAAATAAACTCAAACAACTCGTAAATCTTGGCGTTGACTCATTTAGAATTAATTTTAGTCATGAAAGTAGTAATATTAAAAAAATAGTATCAAAAATAAGGAAGATTGAAAAATTAACTAATAAAAATATTGCATTAATTGCGGATTTGCAAGGGGTAAAGCTTCGCGTCGGAAAAATTAAAAATGATTTTCAAAAGATAAAATATAATCAAAATTTTATTTTTGATAGTAAGAAAGAAATTGGTGATCGAAATAGAGTATATTTTCCATATCCAAAAATTCTTAAAAAATTAAAAAAAGGAAATAAAGTATTAATTGATGATGGTAAATTTACTTTTGTAGTCTCAGGAAAAAAAGGTTTAAAAGTTATCACGAAATGTAAAAGTCAAAACTGCTATATTAAAAGCAACAAAAGTGTCCACATACCGAATTTAGATATTTCTTTTAACAAACTCACATCAAAAGACAAAAAAGATATTAAAGTAGCAATAAAATTAGGATGTAATTGGATTGCTCTCTCTTATCTTCAAAATGAAAAATTAATATTGGAGACTAGAAAACTTATTAAAAAAGATATGGGTATTATTTCTAAGATAGAGAATAAGCACGCTTTAAAAAACATAATTAAAATTATAAAAGCAACCGATTCAATTATGATTGCAAGAGGGGATTTAGCAATTGACATTGGTCACAGTGAAGTTCCAAAAGTTCAACTTAGCTTAATAAAAAAATGTTCACAATTTTCAAAGTCAGTAATTGTCGCTACACAAATGTTAGAAAGTATGATTGAAAATAATACTGCTACCAGAGCTGAAATAAATGATATTGCTACAGCAATTTTTCAAGGAGCTGATACTGTGATGCTTTCAGCTGAAGCTGCGATAGGAAAATTTCCTACACAAGCTGTTTCAACAATGTCAAAGACTATTCTTTCTACTGAAAAATACAAAAAACAGCACATTGAAGATTTCAAAAACTCAATTATTTCGAATAAAGATCCTGTGAAATCTATTCTACTTTCAGTGAAAGATATTGCTTACAATTCAAATGTTAAAGCAATTATAGTTTTCTCTAACTCTGGAAAATCTGTAAAATTAGTTTCTGCAATGCGTCCTGCGGCAAAAATTTTGACCATCTCTCCTAATATAAATATTTGTAGGCAAGTTTCTTTACTTTGGGGCGTTCAGTCCATTAATAGCAGAGATGCAAGCGGATGGAAGGATATGATGTCTATTTCTAAAGAGATTATAAAAAAATTGAAATTTATTAAAAAGGATGATTTTGTAATCATTACTGCAGGATTACCTTTCGGAAAAGCAGGTATGACTAATATGGTACGACTCTATAAAGTGGGAACTTAATGAAAAATCAATATAGTGTGGACGAAATATTAGTAGCTATAAATGAATTAAATAGTTTAAAGGATAAAAAAAAAGAAACGTATACCAAAAGATCAGAAAAAAAATCTAAAAATGATATACCTGATTACACTGTAAGACTGATTGAAGAAGCCGAAAAGTCAAGAAATAGATGAAGCTTTTGGTAAATATAGTTGGAACAGGTTTTTTAGGTAAAAATTTATTAAAAATAAAAAATAGTCTTAAAAAATCTAACTATATAGTTTACGCAGCAGGTGTTTCACATTCTAAAACAACCTCTTTGAATAAATTAAATAGAGAATTAAGATCTTTTAAAAGATTTTCCAAAGAGAATATTAATAAAAAAATTATTTATATTAGTACCGCAGATGTAACTAATAGTTTATTTAAAAGATCTTTATACGTTAAAAATAAGATTAAAATTGAATATATTATTAAGAAAAATTTTAGTAATTACGTAATTTTAAGACTTCCTCAAATAATTGGTAAAAGTAAGAATAAGAAAACTTTAGTTAATTTTTTTTATTATAGTATAAAAAATAATAAACAACTGGTGCTTTTAAAAAATTTTAAGCGAAACATTTTAGATATTGATGATGTTCTCAAAGTAATAAAGATTATTATAAAAAATAAAAAAAATAAAAATAAAGTCATAACCTTATCGAATAAATATAATATTGAACCAATAGATATTGTTAGAATTTTCGAAAAAAAATTAAAGAAGATTGCTAAATTTAAATACAAAATAATTAAAAAACAAATTTGGCCTTTAAATTATCAAAAAAATAGACATTATTTCAAAGAAGCTAAAATAAGATTTAATAGAAATTACTTATCAAAGACGATAAATAAATACTATTAATGAATTTATCAGTAGTTATACCAGTTTATAATAGTGAAAAAATTATTTCCACTTTAGTAAGGGAAATAATTAAAAGTACTAAATTACAAAACTTAAAAGTTGAGATAATTTTAGTCAATGACTTAAGTAAAGACCAAAGTTGGGAAAAAATTAAATTCTTAAACAAGAAATACCCATTTGTAAAAGGCATAAACTTACAAAATAATTATGGGCAGCATAATGCAATTATTGCGGGTTTAAATTTTTGTTCAGGGGAATTTTGTATTTTGATGGATGACGATATGCAACATAATCCAAAATATATAATAGATATTTATAATAAATTAAATTCTGGTTATGAAATTTGTTATGTAAAATATTTAAAAAGAAAACATTTAAAATGGAAAATTTTTGTAAGCTGGCTTAATAATATTACTGCTAGTTTATTAGCTCTTAAACCAATTAAAATTTACACATCATCATTTAAAGGTTTTAACAAAAAAATTTTGTCCAATATTATTAAATATAAAGAAAAAGAGGTATTTCTTGATTGGTTGATTTTAGATCAAAGTGAAAAAATTTTTATTTTAGATGTACTTCACGATGAGAGACTGTCGGGACAAACGAATTATAATCTACAAAGACTAGTAGAGTTATGGTCAATTATGATTATTAAAATTAAATCAAAATCTTTTTTTCATAGTCTTTGGTTATTTTTACCAAAAACTTTTGTTAAATTTATTGTATATCCTGTTGTAAAAAAAAAAGATATTGAAGAACAATATAAGATTATAGACAAAGTATTGTAAAATAGCTAATAGAGATAGATGTTGTTAAAAAACAATAAATTAATCATTTTATTTGTTATTACCTCAACTCTAATAATAATATTTAATTTTGCTTTTTTTGTAATAGAAAAATCTCCTTTTCAATACAGTGACTGGTTAATTAATTATCAAGGAGGTTTTGTAAGAAGAGGTTTGCCAGGTGAATTTTTTTATCAATTATATAAATTAACAACTATCCCATTAGATTTTATCGTCTTTATTTCTGTGAGTTTATTATACTTTTCTTTTGCAATTTATTTTATAAAATTTACTTCAAAAGTTAAATTAAACTTATTAAATCTTTTAATACTTTTTTCTCCATTATCATTTATCTATCCAGTAATGGAGCAAAAAGTTTCCGGACGAAAGGATATTATATTTGTATTTTCTGTAATTTTTTTAACAATGTGTTTAGAAAAGATAAAATTTGAAAATCAAAAATATTTAATTATTTTTCTTGTATTAATTTCTGCTTTTAGTCATACAGGATTTATTGTTTTTACCCCGATTTTTTTTCTTCTTTTCATAATTTGTAACTATACAAAATCATTTAGAAAAATTTTTAGAGAACTTGCGATTATTTTTATTTTTTCAATAGTGCTCCTAGCACTAGTTTTATTTAATACTTCAGTAGATAATCAGTCAATAATTAAAATTTGTGACTCGATTAGAAATTTTTTACCTACCTGTGGTCAAAATGATTATATAGAAACTGTAAATTGGTCTCTTGGTTATGCATTAGAATTAAATGATAAACTTTGGATAAAAGAAAATTATTTAAATTTTTACTCATTAATGTTTATTTTAGCTAATTCTCCTTTAATGTATGCTTTTTATAAATCAAAATTAAACAAAAGATATTCTTTTACTCTTAATCCAATTTTAATTTTTATTTTTATAAATCTTATTACTTTTCCAATTTATTTTATTGGTGTAGATTATGGTAGATATATGTATATGGCGTATATCTCTTCATCGATTTTTTATTTTAAGGCTATTTCAACAAAGTTTTTAACAGTGGGTGAAGAATTTATTAATATTAAAAAACCAATTGCTGCTTTAATAATATTTTTATTTGGTTTCACTTGGACTATACCACACTGCTGTAATACTAATTTAAAATTTATTTATCAAAAACCATTTTCAAATATAATTGATATAGATAAAAATTAAATTAATTTAGCTATTTGAATGGTAGTGTCACACATTCTGTTTGAGAAACCCCACTCATTGTCATACCAAGACAAAACTCTACTAAACTTTCCTTTAATCACTTGAGTTTGTGTTAAATCAAAAATTGAGCTGTGAGGATTGTGATTAAAGTCTTTTGACACTAATGGAGCAGAATTTGTTGCAAGTATACCTTTTAAAGGCCCTTTTGCAGCATTACTCATAGACTCATTAATACTATCAACTGTAACTTCTTTTTTTGGTACGAAAGTAAGATCTATTAAAGATACGTTTGGTGTAGGAACTCTTATAGCAGTGCCATCTAACTTACCTTTAAGACTTGGTAACACTAAACTCATAGCTTTTGCTGCACCTGTTGATGTCGGTATCATTGCATCTCCTGATGCCCTTGCTCTTCTAAGATCTTTATGAAGTGTATCTAATAATTTTTGGTCTCCAGTATAACTGTGAATTGTAGTCATATAACCGTATTCGATTCCAAAAGTGTTTTCTAATACCATTGCTACTGGAGCCAGACAATTGGTGGTACATGATCCATTAGAAATAATATTATGATTTTTTTTTAAATCTTTGCTGTTTACTCCCTGAACAACAGTAAAATCAACTTCTTTCGCTGGTGCTGAGATAATTACTTTTTTTGCTCCTGCATCAATATGTTTTCCAGCTGATGCTTTATCTAAGAAAAAACCTGTACATTCTAAAACAACATCAGCTCCTATTTTGCCCCATGGAAGTTTAGCAGGGTCTTTTTCAGAAAAGACTTTTATATTTTGGTCTCCAATTTTAAATCCTTCAGATGAAGTTTGAACTTCTTGATTTAAAGTTCCGTGTGTACTGTCAAATTTTATTAAATGTGCATTGGCTTCTATTGAGCCAAGATCATTAATTCCAACAACTTGAATTTTTCCTCTGTAATTTTCTAAAAGTGCTCTTAAAATTAATCTTCCTATTCTTCCAAATCCATTTATTCCAACTTTGATCATTTTTATACGTATTTAAATACAATAACAAAATATGCAACACAAATAATTGTTGCTATCCACAGCAGACTGCCTACTAAACCAAGCCAAGCTAAATGAATAAAAGCACTTCCTAATAGTGATACGAAAAGTCTATCTCCTCTAGTTGTATCTAATCCTAAAATTCCTTTTCGAGGATTTCCTCCAGGAGAATATTTTTCCCAAATTAACATTACAGTAATGCAAAGAGCTATAAAAATAAAAAATGAAGCTGTTTGCCAAGTCCACGCCATCCAAGAAAATAAATCAAAGTCAAAAAAACCTTTTTCTTTTGCCTTTCCAACATCGCCCCAAGTAGCTGCATGTAATTTAGTAAAAATCATACTCTTCCCATCGCAAAACCTTTAGCAATATAATTTCTTACAAAGTAAATTACTATTGCTCCAGGAATTATTGTTAAACTTCCCGCTGCTGCTAGTAAACCAAGTTCATATCCTGATGTGCTTGCAGTTCTTGTCATCGTAGCTGCTATTGGTTTAGCTGCTGTTGCTGTCAAAGTTTTAGCTAATAACAGTTCTACCCAAGAAAACATAAAACAGAAAAACATTGTGATACCTATTCCTGCAGCGATTGTTGGAATAAATATTTTAAAGAAAAATCTATTAAAAGAATAACCATCTACATAAGCTGTTTCATCTAATTCTTTTGGAACAGCTGACATGAAACCCTCTAAAATCCATACAGCTAACGGAATGTTAAATAAGCAGTGTGAAAGAGCTACAGCTATATGAGTATCAAACAAATTTACAGATGAATAAAATTGAAAGAATGGTAAAGCAAAAACTGCCGGCGGAGCCATTCTATTTGTTAAAAGCCAGAAAAATAAATGTTTATCACCTAAAAATTTATATCTAGAAAAAGCATAAGCAGCAGGTAGAGCAGCTGCAACTGATATAAGTGTATTAAATACTGTATAGGTAATTGAATTTACGTAACCCATATACCAGGTGCTATCTGTGAAGATCTTTACATAATTCTCAGTCGTAAATTCTTTTGGCCATAAAGAATAAGTATTTATAATCTCAGTTGTTGTTTTAAAAGACATGTTGATTAACCAATAAATTGGTAGCATTAAAAAGATAATATAAAGTGTTGGTACTAACCACTTGTATTTTTTCATGACCTAACCTCATTTTTCATCATTAAGCTATAAAATACCCAACAAACTAACAGTACTATAAAGAAATATATTAATGACATCGCAGCTGCAGGGCCTAAATCAAATTGACCTAAAGCCATCTTAACTAAATCTATTGATAAAAATGCTGTTGCATTTCCTGGTCCACCACCAGTTAGTACGAACGGTTCAGTATAAATCATAAAGCTATCCATAAATCTTAAAAGAATAGCTAAAGTTAAAACCTTTTTCATTTTCGGAAGTTCAATGTATCTGAAAGTTGCCCAACGACTTGCTCCATCAATTTCTGCAGCTTGATAATAAGCTGGTTGAATTGAATTTAGTCCAGCATAAGATAAAAGCACTACAAGTGAAGTCCAGTGCCAAACGTCCATTAGGATTGTAGTAAACCAAGCATCTCCGGGTTGTTGTGTAAAATTAAAGTCAAATCCAATGGCATTTAAAGAGTAACCAAGAAAACCTATGTCAGGTAATGCAAATATATTCCACATTGCGCCTACAACATTCCATGGAATTAAAAGAGGCATCGACATTAGAATTAAACATACTGGAACACCCCAACCTTTTTTCGGCATTGTTAAAGCTATTCCAATACCAAGTGGTATTTGAATTAGTAAAATTATAAATGTAAAAGCTATTTGCCTTCCTAAAGCGTCGTGAAATCTTTCAGATAACAGAATTTGTTTAAACCATCTAGTTCCTTCCCAGGCAAATACGTTGTTACCGAATGTCTCTTGGAAAGAGTAATTAACTACTGTCATCAATGGAATAGCTGCGTTAAACGCCACTAAAACAAATACAGGAACAACAAAGAACCAAGCTTTTTGATTTATAGTTTTATTCATTATTCAATTATCCAGTTATCTCCATAAACGTAAGTGTATTTTTGATCAAAGTTAATATGAGCGCTTCCGCTAGGAATTTCTGTAGAGGCATTAGATAAAACTTTAATTGTTCCCCCACTACACTCTGTATCAATTATTTTGTGTCTTCCAGTATTACTAACTCTTTTTATTTTCACAGGAATACCTTTGTCAGAAAAATTAATAAATTCTGGCCTTATTCCTAATTGTGTTTTTTTAAAATTATTTTTTTTAATATTTGAATTACTTTGTATTTCTTGTCCTGCAAAATTTATTTGGCCATTTTTTATTTGGCAAGGTAAAATATTCATACCTGGAGAGCCTATAAAGTGGCCAACAAAAGTGTGTTTTGGTTTCTCGAATAATTCTACAGGAGTTCCAGTTTGAACTATTTGCCCTTCGTGCATAACTACAACCTGATCTGCAAATGTTAAAGCTTCGGTTTGGTCGTGTGTAACGTAAATCATTGTTCGATTAATTTTTTGATGTAATTCTTTTAGTTTTGATCTTAAAATCCATTTTAGATGTGGATCAATTACAGTTAAAGGTTCATCAAACATAATTACATTAACATCTGATCTCACCAATCCTCTGCCCAACGAAATTTTTTGTTTACCGTCTGCTGTCAAACCAGAGGCTCTATTGTTTAGTGTTGATGTTAATTCTAACATTTCGGCTATTTCTCTTACTTTAGAGTCAATTTCTGTATCAGAAAGATTTCTATTTTTTAAAGGAAAAGCTAAATTGTCATAGACTGTCATCGTGTCATAGATGACGGGAAATTGAAATATTTGAGCTATATCTCTTTCAACTGGATTTAAAGACGTTACATTTTTATCATCAAATAAAATATCCCCTTTAGACGGTTTAATTAATCCTGAAATAATATTTAAAAGTGTTGTCTTTCCACATCCTGAGGGACCTAATAAAGCATATGCTCCTCCATCTTTCCAATCAATGTTAATGTCTCTTAATACTAAATCTGCATCTGTATAATCAGGAACATAACTATGACTTAAATTGTTTAATGTTATTTTAGCCATGGTTTACCAATCTGTTATTTTCATCAAAATATAAAAATTCATCTACATTCATAAATAATTTTGTATTTTCACCAATGTTTTTTTGCTGAATACCATTGGATAAAGAGACCCAATTTAAGTTTCCGTTAGTAAAATGTATTAAACTTTCTGAGCCACTAAGCTCTGAAATTAAAACTTTACCATTAATTTCAACTGTATTACTTCCCTCTTTGTATGTTGTTATGTTATGTGGTCTAATTCCTATTTTATAATTTCCATCTTTAATTTTTACATTTGATTTCCACTGAACACTATTATCTGCTAATTTGCAGGTATCACCGCTTTTAGAAATTTCTGCAATATTCATCGGTGGATCACTAAAAACTTTTGCTGAAATTAAATTTTCAGGTTTATTATAAACATCTAAGGTCTTTCCGTATTGAATGATTTTTCCTTCTAGAATTGTAGCTGTATTTCCACCAATCATGAGAGCATCAGATGGTTCTGTTGTTGCATAAACAACAATACATTCTCTATCTTCAAATAATTTTGGAAGTTCTTCTCTTAATTCTTCTCTGAGTTTGAAATCTAAATTCGCTAAAGGCTCATCAAGTAGTATTAAGTCTGAGTCTTTCACAAGAGCTCTCGCTAAAGCTGTTCTTTGTTGTTGGCCTCCAGATAGTTCATCTGGTTTTTTATCTAACATTGAAGATAATTTTAATAATTCAGCAACCTTACCTACTCTTTCTTTAATTTCATCTGAATTAACACCTGTAATTTTTAAAGGTGAAGCTATATTTTCAAAAACTGTAAAACTCGGGTAATTAATAAATTGTTGGTAAACCATAGATACATTTCTTTTCTGCACTTGTTTGCCGGTTACGTTTTCTCCATTGAACCATATCTCACCATTTGTTGGTTTGTCCAAACCTGCCATGATTTGCATTAAAGTTGTTTTTCCAGCTAATGTTGATCCAAGTAGTATGTTGATAGTATTTTTTTCTAATTTGATGTTTGTAGGATAAATATGAGTTTCTATTCCAACTTTTTTCTCAACGTTTTTTAATTCTAGGCTCATAATTTGTAATTTAGTTTTAAAAAAAGGGGGCAGCAAGTGCCCCCTTTTAAATTTAGATTAACCTCTTACTATTTCCAAGCTTTCGCGTATGGAACAGTTTTTCCTTGAGGTTTCTCATTACGTTTAGCTTTTGGTGAACCTTTTTTATTTAACCAATAAGAAGCTTCTCTTGGTTTATTAAGTCTAGGTCCACATCCACCGTACGCGTTACTACCTTTATCAGCAGCTTCCATACGAGACATAACTAAGTCCATCTCTTCTGCAAGACGATCCATAGCTTGTTGTGGAGTAAACGCACCTGAGTTTACATCTCCAATTTGTTGCCACCAGATTTGTGCTAACTTCGGATAATCCGGAACGTTAATACCTGTTGGTGACCAAATGTTTCTGTTGTCAGATCTGTAGAATTCTACAAGTCCACCTAATGCATCAGCTCTTTCAGTGAAAGATTTGTGATCGATTGAACTATCTCTAATGATAGTTAAACCAACGTGACTTTTCTTAAGGTCTACAGTTTTTGATACAACGAATTGAGCGTATAACCATGCAGCTTTTCTATTTTTAAGTGGAGTAGACTTAAATAAAGTCCATGATCCAGCATCTTGATATCCAAGCTTCATGCCTTCTTCCCAATAAGGTCCTTTTGGTGATGGACCCATTCTCCATAACGGCTTACCGTTAGAGTCAACAACTTTATTGTTAGGATTTTTTCCTACTAAAGATGCTGTGAACGCTGTGTACCAGAAAATTTGCTGAGCAACGTTTCCAGAAGATAGAGACGGTAAAGACTGATAAAAGTCCATAGCCGCTGCACCTGGAGGCGCATAGTTTCTTAACCACTCATCCCATTTTCTGATTGCGTATACTGCAGCTGGACCGTTAGCAGCTCCACCTCTTGTTACAGAAGCGCCTACAGGGTTACAAGAACCTTTTTCCATTCTTATTCCCCACTCGTCCACTGGTATTCCATTAGGTTTTCCAACGTCACCTGCTCCAGCCATTGATAACCACGCGTCAGTCATTCTCCAACCTAAGTCAGGAGCTCTCTTACCATAGTCCATGTGACCGTATATTCTTACACCGTCAATATTTTTTACATCATTTGTAAAATATTTTGCGATGTCTTCATAAGCAGACCAGTTTAAAGGAACACCTAAGTCGTATCCGTATTTCGCTTTAAAACCTTTTTTAATTTCAGGTCTGTCAAACCAATCTTTTCTAAACCAATAAAGGTTAGCAAATTGTTGGTCTGGCAATTGATATAAATCTCCATCTGGTCCAGTTGTAAACTGTTTACCGATGAAATCATCTATATCTAAAGTTGGTAAAGTTACATCTTTACCTTCTCCAGCCATCCATTTTGTTAAATTAACTGCTTGTTGCATTCTAGCGTGAGTACCAATCAAATCTGAGTCATTGATATACGCGTCGTAAATACTTACGTTAGTTTGCATTTGTGTTTGCACAGCCATTACAACATCACCTTCACCAAGTAACTGGTGATTAACTTTAATCCCAGTAATTTCCTCAAAAGCTTTCGTTAAAACTTTTGACTCATACTCGTGCGTTGGAATAGTTTCAGACAATACTTTGATAGACATTCCTTTGAATGGCTTTGCAGCATTGTGGAACCACTCTAGTTCTTTCTCTCTCTCTTTTGCAGATAAAGTTGAAAGACTAAATTCTCCATTAGACCATTTCTTGATTGCAGCAGAATGACCGCCTGCAAATGCACTAGAAATAGTTACGATTGAAAATGACACAGCAACAGCTAAGAAAGTTTTTAATGTTTTAAACATTTTTATTTCCCCCATTGTTGTTTTTAATGATGCATTATTGAACCAAAATTAAACCAAAGTGTACAGAGGTTTATTAGTTTATTATACAACTTGAAGGTGTGTTAATTGCTCAAAGTTTTTTTAATTGCTGCAGCCCAGCCTTTTAAAACTTTATTTCTAAAAGGATTTTTCATCTTTGGTGAGAATTTTTTATCTAGATGCCAATTTTTAGAAATATCTTTTAAAGATTTGTAAACACCAATTTGTAAACCAGCCATAAATGCAGCGCCTAGCGCAGTAGTTTCTTGAACTTTTGGTCTTAAAACTTTCACATTAACTATGTCAGATAAAAATTGTGAAAACCAATTATTCATAACCATTCCACCATCAACTTTTACTATTTTAGGTCTTAAACCATCGTGTTTCATTGCTTCAAATAAATCATAAGTTTGATAGGCAACAGCTTCTATTGTGGCTCTTACTATTTCCTTTGGACTTGTATCTCTAGTTATTCCACTTAAAACTCCTCTAGCGTTCGCATCCCAGTAAGGCGCTCCTAGTCCTGTAAAAGCAGGTACTAGATAAATATTATTATTATATTTTAAAGATTTCACAATTTTTTCTGTCTCCGAAGCTTTTTTAAAAAATTTCATTCTGTCTCTGAGCCATTGAACACCTGCACCTGCTATAAAAATTGATCCTTCCATAGCATATGTTGTCTTACCATTAATTCTATATGCAATTGTAGTTAACAATCTATTTTTTGAATAAATCTTTTTACTGCCTGTATTGAGTAAAACAAATGCTCCCGTGCCATACGTGCTTTTAAGAGACCCTGGTTCAAAACAACATTGACCAATAGTAGCTGATTGCTGATCCCCTACTACGCCATTTATTGGTATAGATTTTCCTGTAATCGATGAATGAGTTTGACCGTAATCATCGGCACAATCTTTAACCTCGGGAAGAATATGTTTTTTGATCTTTAATAAATTTAAAATCGTATCATCCCATTTATTTGAACTAATATTATAAATCATTGTCCTGCTTGCATTTGTAGCATCGGTTGCGTGTATTTTTCCTCGAGTTAATCTCCAAATTAAAAAACTATCAATGGTTCCAAACAGCAATTGTTTTTTATTCATTAGATGTTTAGCTTTAGAAACATTATCTAATATCCATTTAATTTTTGTTCCTGAAAAGTAAGAGTCGATTAAAAGACCTGTTTTGTTAAAGATCATAGTATCTTTGTTTTGTTTTCTTAATTTTCTACAAAAATCTTCTTGTCTACGGTCTTGCCAGACTATTGCATTGTAAACCGGCTTACCTGTTTTTTTGTCCCACAAAACAGTTGTTTCTCTTTGATTTGTAATACCTATACTTAAAATTTCACCTCTTAGTCTTTTTGCTTTTTGAATAACATCTTTTAAAGTTTTTAAGGTCGTTCTCCAAATTTCCTCTGGATTATGCTCTACCCAACCACTTTTTGGAAAATATTGTGTGAATTCTTTTTGTGAAGAAAAAACTGGTTTTCCTTTCAAATCGAATAATATTGATCGATTAGAAGTAGTCCCAGCATCAATTGAGATTATAAATTTTTTCATCTAAATGACTCCCAATCTAATTCGAGTTTCTTGTCATCTACAATAGCATTGATCATGCCAAGCATTAAAGGTAATTTTTTTTGATCAAAATCTTCGTTAACTTTTTTTGCGATTTCTTTTGCCAGATCTGCTCCTTCAACTGTTACTTGTTCCATCTTTCTTTTTTTGGCCTCTGAAAAAGTTAGTCCTTCCCCAATATAAGATCCCATTTTTGCATTTCTTCCACCACCAGAGCTTACATAAAGATCTCCTAAACCTGCTAGACCTTTAACAGTTTCTTTTTTACCTTTTAGATGTTCAACAAAAATTTCCATTTCATGAATAGACTGCTTGATTAAAGCAGATGCTGTATTTAAGTAATTTTTTTCTCTTACTTCATTAGAAATATTTTTACTACATAAGCCTTTTGCTGCTCCAACAGCCATCGAAAAAATATTTTTTATTGCAGCTGAAACCTCTACACCATTTAGATCATTTGAGTGTGATGTATGGTAATAGTTTGTGTTGAGCATATCTGCTATTTTTTTTGCTGTTTGAATATCCTTGTTTGCAATAACAACACTAGAATGAACTCTATTAGCCAATCCTGCAGCTAAACAAGGTCCACCTACAGCTGAAATATCTACTTTTTTAATTCCTCTGCTCTCTAATAATCTTTCTAGTTTATCAACTAATAATTCATATCGATTATTGTGAATGCTTAAACCTTTTGTGAGCATCAATAATTTTGGAATTTTAGCATCTTTATATAGTCTGCTTAATTGGTCTGCCACCCATTCAATACCTTTGGAGCTTATTCCGAGAACAATCAAATCAACATTTGATTTTAATAATTCATCAAATTGTTCAAATTTAAATATTTTGACTTCCTTAGGAATTTTAGTATTTAACCCTGGGTGTAAATTATTATTTTTTTGCAATTGATCGATAAAATCATTCTCTAAATGAGTTCCTACAATATTAATATCGTGATTGTTATCTAAACAAGGCAGAGCAAAAGCTGAACCCATAGCACCAGCACCAATTATAACAATTTTTGACATTAATCTTTAAATAATATTTTTTTGAAAATTAAAAAAATAGATATTAGCTCAATTTTTCCAATAATCATAAATAAAATTAAACTTATTTTTGAAGATGTTAATAGGTTCGAAAAATTTATATTCTGCATATTAAACATTTCAGAATTTACTGTATTTGTTAAAGTTAATATGGATAATTTAAATGACTTTTCAAATCCAATATTATCGAAAACTAAAAGACTTGATAAAATGAAAAGGCTTAGAAAAAAGGAAATAAATATTAAAAAAGAAATTTTAATATGATCATCTGATATCTTTTTATCTGATCCAAATATTGTTTTATTTATGACACTATTAGGACTTATAAGTTTAATGATTTCTGATGAAGTAATCTTTAATAAGATATAAAATCTAGTTAACTTTATTCCTGAAGAATTAGAAACTATTGATCCTCCAATAATTGTAATTAATAAGAAATATAAACTTAAATTATTGTCCTTGACCATTAGCGTTAGTCCAGAATTAGCTAAGCTGCTAGTCACACTTATGATGATGTCCAATCCATCAAGATTATTAAAATATATCAAAAAACAAAATACAATAGATATAACTATTAGGTATAGGTCTTCTTTATGTTCTTTAATTAAAGTATTTTTGTTAAATATATTAAAAATTAAATAAAAATTGAGAAAAGAAATTAAAAATGAAAAAATTAAAATAACTTTTTGAAAATTTGTTGAAATAATTTTATTAATACTTTCTGTTGGTAAAAAACCTCCACCTGAAATTAATGACATACTTAAATTAAGTGAATTGAATAACCGCACTCCTGAAAAGTTTAATAAACTAAGAATACCAATACTAAGTAGTGAATAGATAATAAATATTCTTAGTAAATTATCTTTTATATTACTCTCAGAATTAAAATTATTATCACCTGAATAAGTAAGATTAGTCATCTTATAATTAAATGACTTATTTGAAAATATTATTATCAAAAAAAATAAAAAAAATAATCCCCCTATCCATTGAGATGAAGATCTCCAAAGAATTAAAGTTGGGTCAAGATATTTTATATCTTTAAAAATTGAAAATCCTGTTCCTGTTAATCCTGAAATAGATTCAAAAATCGAATTTAAGAATGTTACTTGATAATTACTTAAATAAAAGGGAATTGATATTAAAATAGAGATTAAAATGTAAGAACAAATTATTAAAATTAATTGTTCAATAAAATTAATATTTTTAGGACTTTTTTTTCCATAATACAAAAAACTTAAGCCAATTAACAGAGAAAATCCCAAAGTTATGAAATATGTATTAATACTTAAAAAATAATCAAAATAAGAGGCATATAAAATATTAATAAATGACAGAAAACTTACAGGAAAACAAAATAAACCTAGATAAAAACTAATCCTCTTAAAATTCATTAATTTTAAATTGTGCCTAAACTAAAAATACTTTCAACAGCCTTTAGCTCTTCTCTCTTGGCAAGAAATACCACAAGGTCATTTTTTTCAAAAATAAAATTTGATCTTGGAATTATCACCTTATCTTTTCTTATTATAGCACCAATTCTAATATCCTCAGGTAAATTTGAGTCTCGGATTTTTTTGTTTACTAATTCAGATTTTTCAGAAATTTTTGCTTCAATAAATTCATATTCGCCATCCAGTAAAGAATAAACTGTGCCAATACTTCCTCTATGCACATGTTCCATAATTCTTGATACAGTGGTCATTCGCGGATCAACTAGATCATCTATATTGAGTGAGTCTTGCAAAAGATTATAGTTAGTCTTATTAACTATTGCTATTGTTCTTTTTTTTAAACCTGTTTTTTCAGCCAAAACACAAGCCATCATATTATTTTCATCATCATTTGTTAAAGCTAAAACTGTCTCTGATCCCTCTAGGTTTGCTTCTTTCAATATTTCCTCATCTAATGCATCACCATTTATTACAATTGATGAAGACAATTCATTTGCAATTTCTTCTGCTCTTTGTTTGTTTTTTTCAATTATCTTTACTCTCACATCTTCAAAATTTTCTTCAAGCATTTTAGCTAATTGCAAACCGATATTACCGCCTCCGATAATTAAAACATTTTTTGCAATTTTTTCATCGTGACCAAAAGCCTTAAGTATTGGATTTAATTGATCACTGCTTACTACAACATAAACATTATCGTCTTCCAGCATCTGATCATTTTTTTTCAAATAAATTAATTTCTCTTTTCTCAAAGCCCCTAATATATTTGCTTTAAAATCTGGAAATTTCTCAGTTAATTTTTTTAAAGGTATATTTTTAATTGGACAATTTTTTTCAATTGAAATCTCTAGCATTTTTACTTTATTTTTACCAAATGGCACATTATCCAACGCGCCTGGTGCCTCTAACCTTCTATATAACGATTTTGCTACTTCTCGTTCTGGAGAAATAATTACATCAATTGGAATATTTGACTTGTTATAAAGTTTTCCCCATTTTCCCTCTAAAAAATCTTTTGTTCTAATTCGTGCAATTTTTTTTGATACATTAAATAATGAGCTTGCTAACTGACACACAATCATATTTGTTTCATCATTTCTTGTTACTGCGATAATCATATCAGCTTTTTCAGCACCAGCATTTTCTAATACAGATGGTAGCGTTGCTCTACCAACTATACCTTTGACATCTTGTGTATCGTTGATTTTTTTTATGTCTTCTGATGATTGATCGATAACAGTAACCGAATGACCTTGTGCAGACAGTTGTTTGCTAATTGAAAAGCCTACCTTGCCGGCTCCACATATAATTATATTCATTTTTTAGTTTATTCCTTTGATGCCTAAAGATTTCAGTTTTCTATGCAAAGCAGATCTTTCCATTCCAATAAAGTCTGCAGTTTTAGATATATTTCCGTGATGTTTTTTAAGTTGTGTAGTTAAATACTCTTTTTCAAAATGTTCTCTAGCTTCTTTTAAAGGCGATTGAAATGATTGTTCTAAAACATTTTTATCATTCTCTAATTTAGATGAAGGATTTAAAACATCGTCAATTATTTGATTAATCTTTTTTTTATCTTCATTTGACGAAAGTATGGTAATTCTTTCAACTAAATTACGTAATTCCCTGACGTTTCCTGGCCAACTATAAGTATATAAATTATCATTTTCTATGTCTATATCAGGTTTTTGAACTCCATTAATTTCAGAAAGTTTAGTTTTAAAATAATCTATTAATAAGGGTATGTCCTCAGTTCTTGTAGATAAAGAAGATAGTTCGACTGGCATTACATTTAAGCGATGATATAAATCTTCTCTAAATTTTTTCTCTTTAACTAAATGATTTAAATCTTTTGAAGATGAAGAAATTAGTCTTATATTAACGTGAATATTTTTTGATCCATTTACTCTCTTAAATTTTTGATCAATTAAAACTCTTAAAACATTCACTTGAGTTTCATAAGGTATTTCTGATACCTCGTCTATTAATAATGTTCCTCTATTAGCTCTCTCAAGAGCTCCAAAAGAAACATTTCCATCTTCAAACTCTTCCCCAAACAATTCTTTTTCGTAGGTTTTTTCTTTTAGTAAAGCTGCGTTAATAATTACAAATGGCTCTCTTGATCTTTGTGAGTTTTTATGAATTTTTCTAGCAACTAATTCTTTTCCTGAGCCGGTTGGCCCTAAAATTAATACTCTACTTTCAGAAGTTTGCAATTTTTCTATAATTTTCTTTATTTTAATTATTGACGGACTTTTCCCAATAAGTTCAAAAGAATGGAATAATTTATTTTCAATTATATCTTTTTCTTTTTTCAATGATGCTGACTCTAAAGCTCTATTTACATAGTTTAAAATTTTTTCTTTTGAGAAAGGTTTTTCAATAAATTCATAAGCTCCTAGTCTTATTGCTTCTATAGCAATTTGAACAGTTGCATGTCCTGAAATCATTATTATTGGAATAAGTTTATTTTTCTTATTTATTAACTTTAATAGATCTATTCCATCCTTATCGGGCTTATCTAATTTTATATCTATAATAGCAAGATCTGGCAGTCTATTATTTATTTCAAAAACTGCTTGATCATAATTTGCGGCAGATCTAACTTTGAAATTTTGCTCTTCTAAAATATTGCAAATTAAAAATCTTATATCTGCGTTATCGTCTATAACTAAAATTTCTTTATGCATATTTAGGTAATGTTATCGTAACAATGGTGCCTGATTTATCTCTTCTATTTTTTATTGAAAGATTTCCAGAGTGTTCATTAATAATTTTAGTTACTATTGGAAGACCTAATCCTGTTCCTTTTTTTTTCGTTGTAAAGTAAGGCGTCATTGCTTTTTTAGCGTCAGTAATACCAGTGCCATTATCTTTTATTATAATGACTATATAGTCATTATTATCATCTATTTCTATGTCAATATTTCCTTTAAAATTGCGGTCTTTTTGCATTTGATCAAAAAAAGATTCCTCAGAATTTTTAATTAAATTAATAAAAACTCTATTAAGTTGATCCTCATCTCCGTTTATAAATATATTCTTTGTTTTATTTATTAATTTAATTTCATTTTTAGAGGTAAGTTTAATAAAATCTAGAGATTTATTAATTACATTTATAATATTATTTTTTTTAAAAATAGGCCTTGGCATTCTTGCAAAATTAGAGAATTCATTAACTAATTTCTCAATATCTTTAATCTGTCTATTAATTGTTTCTAGATATCTTTCAAATTCTTTACCTTCATTTATAAATTTGTTTTTATATTTTTCTCTTAAACTATCTATTGATAATTGAATTGGTGTTAAAGGATTCTTGATTTCATGTGCAAGTTTTCTTGCAACACTTTCCCATGCTTCATATCTTTCTGTAATAAGAAGTTTATCTTGTTGTTCTTTGAGTCTTTGAATCATTAAATTAAAATTTTGATTTAACTGTTTAAACTCATCGTCAGTCTCTACTTCTGGAACTTTTACATCAAGAGCTCCTTTACTGATCGAGTCAGATGCGCCTATTAAATTTATAATCGGTTTTGTTAATCTTGAGGCAAAATTAATAGCTATTGAAGTTGATAAAAATAATAACAAAGTTACAACGATAATATAAATTATTGCAAAAGTTACTTTTATACCCGTTTGACTATTTTCCACTGAATAATAAAAGCTAACAGCTTGTTCGGTTTCATTTAAGTATCTAAGGATCTCTTCGTCTATATTTCTTGAAATATATAGATATGTATCAACTAACGAGGTCAACTTTATCATCACTGTAGTTTTATTTTCTAAATTATCAGAAATAAATACTGGTTTGCCTTCTAAAGCCTGATCATAATCTTCATCTGCTGGTACTATAAATTCATCTGTAATATCTCTTACATCTGACAATAGAATATTTCCTAAACTGTCTATTAAATAAACATCATCTATTCTTCTTAAAATTTTTTCTGATCTTATGATTTGTTTAAATCTATTTGAGTTTGAATAGTAAAAACTGGATGCACGATTAAGACCAACGCTCATTAAAATTACATCTGATAAAACATTTTCTTTACTTTCTTCTAAATAATTTTTTGCGACATCAAAAGAATTATTTACTGCCTTTGTGATTTGTTTATCGAAGTAATTTTGAATACCAAAATTAAATAGAAACAATGAAAAAATTGCGACTATTAAAGATGGAATAACTGTAAATAGAGAAAAAACAGAAATATATTTTAAATTTGTTCGCGCTCCCTTTTTATTTTTTTTGCCAGTATAATAAAATCTATAAAAATTTTTGAATATTAAAGTAAAAAAAATTAATAATAAAAATATGTCGAAAATTAATAATGTTTGTAAATTTTGATCAGTTAATGGTACAAATCCTTCGTTAATAAATGTTAAAAAAGTGACTATCCCCATAAAAATACATAAAAATGAGGATAAAATAATCCAATTGAAATTTTTAATTATCTTAAACATCTTAAATAACCGTTAAACATCTATATAAATATTATATAAGTTAATACCATGAGTTTCTGTTTAATAATTCTTGCTGGAGGTAATAGCCATAGATTTAGGTCTAATATTGGCAAACCTTATCAAAAAATAGCGGGCAAATCATTAATTGAAATAAACCTCATTAAAGCTCGTAAATTTAAAGAAATTAAAAAGATTATTCTTGTCTATAACAAAAAAGACTCAAAACGAGTCAGACTGCTTAAACTTAAGAATGTTAAATTAGTAGTTGGTGGAATTACTAGACAGCAATCAACTTTTAATGCTTTAAAACATTTGAAAAATCAAAAAGGAATTTCTAAAGTTTTAATTCATGATGTAGCTAGACCCAATTTTTCAATAAAATTATTTGGTTCAATTATAAAAAATATGAGTAACGCTAGAGCAGTAATTCCAAAGATCAGAGTGCAGGATGCTATAAAACAAATAATCGATTCTAGTAATGAGGAATATATAATTGGTAGAAAAAGAAATAATTTATTTTTGACCCAAACACCTCAAGCATTTAATTTAAAAGAAATTTTTCATTTACATAAAACTAATTCAGGTAAATATAAAGATGACGATATCTCTTTGTATATGGATTTAAATAAAGTTAAATTTATAGAAGGTGAAAAAAGCAATTTTAAAATCACAGATTATGCAGATTTTGAAAATTTAAGGAATATTTGTAAATCTAAACAAAATGTTGGAATTGGATTTGATGTTCACAGACTAGTGCCAAAAAGAAAACTTTATTTAGCTGGTCTTAATATTAAATCAAAACTAGGTACACTTGGTCATTCAGATGGAGACCCTGTTCTCCATTCAGTAACTGACGCAATTTTAGGTGCTTGTAAAATGGGAGATATTGGTCAAATATTTTCTGATAAAAGTAAAAAATTTAAAAACATTAGATCCACAATTTTGTTACAAAAAGTAATAGAACAAGTTAAATCCAAAGGCTATTTTGTAAATAATATCGACATTAATATAATCACTCAAACGCCTAAAATTAAAAATCATAAAAAAAAAATGATAAATAATCTTGCTAAACTTTGTAAAGTTTCTAGTGATCAAATAAATATAAAAGGGAAAACTACAGAAAAACTTGGTGTAATAGGGAAAGAAAAAGCAATAGCATGTGAAGTTATATGTTCAGTTATAAAATATGATTAAAACTTTAAATTATTTATTTGTTTCGTGTTTTGGTATTGGATCATTTAGATTTGCTCCAGGAACCATAACATCCCTTATTACAACTATTTTTCTATACAGCTTATTTCATATAATTGATTTATCTAACAAAACTATTTTAATAATTTTATTAATAGTTTTTATTTATTCTTTTTATGCAGTGTCTGAATATATTAAACATAATGAAAATAAAGATCCTAAAGAAGTTGTTGTAGATGAATTTATTGGTCAATCTATTCCAATTTATTTATATGAAATCTCGCATGGAATAACAAAAGATTCGCAAGAAGCAATTTTATTTTATTTATATATTTTTATTTTATTTAGATATTTTGATATTAAAAAACCTTTTCCAGTCAGTTTTTTTGATAAAAAATTTAAAAATAGTTTTGGAGTTATAATAGATGATGTAGTTGCAGGTTTATACGTAGTTCTTACATTGATAATCTTTATGGTAATCAAATCAAAATTTTTATAATGAATTTAAATAAAAAGATAATTTCATTAATCAAAAGAAAAAAGCTGAAACTTGCAATTGCGGAATCTTGCACGGGAGGAATGCTATCAAGCGCTATTACTTCTGTGAGCGGATCGTCAAAAGTATTTACGATGGGATTAGTCACTTACTCAAATCAAGCTAAAATAGATTTATTAAAAATTTCTCAAAAAATAATAAAAAAATATGGCGCTGTTAGTGTTCAATGTTGTTTGGCTATGGTTAATAACCTAAGTAAAATTAGTAAGTCAAAAATCTGTGTTTCAATAACAGGAATAGCTGGCCCTAAAGGCGGTTCTAAACAAAAACCCGTTGGTTTAGTTTATATTGGCATAAGAGTTGGAAGAAAGGTTGTTCTTAATAAATGCAATTTCAAAAATAAAGGTAGAACTTTTATTCAACGACAAACGGTTAAAAAATCCCTAAATCTGTTATTTAAATTAATTAAACAGGATAACTGAATTCTGGGTTTACTATAAAATTAAGTAAATGAGCTGTAAAACTATTTAACAATAAGAATATTCCAAAAGCATTAAGATAAAGAATAAAAACTAAGAAATTTCTTGCTCTTTTTTTTGCTAAGAGATTCTTATTTTCGGGTACCCAGTCTTTGTTTGCAGATTTAAAATCATAAGAAAACATCCAATAAGTTATATCGCTTTCATTGGGATCACCGGTTCTAATTTTTTTAATATATGAAGCTAGGCTTTTAAAAGTAAAGATAAAAACAACTAATAAGACTGTTATAACTAACATTATTTATATAACTGAACTGCCCTTTCTTCAAAAGCTTTTGCAATTTTATTTAAACCAAGCTCAAAAGATTTCTTCATAATCCCATTTAAAATTGGATTTTTCAACTCAAAATCAATAAAAAATTCTAATTGTGTATTTGTGTTTATTTCTTTGAAATGCCATTCATTTTTTAAGTGTTTTAAAGGGCCATCTAAATTTGTAACAATAATTTTATCACTTTGTTTATGGTATGAGACGTGGCTTGAAAAAGTTTCATTTAAGATACTTTTACCAACTTTTAGATCTCCATTGAATGAAATTAGATCTGAACTTTCATTCTTGTCAAAAATCTTACCTTCAATACACCAAGGAACGAATTCAGGATATTTTTCAATATCAAGAACCATCTCGACAAGTTGATCTTTTTTACAAGGAATGATTTTTTTTAGTGTTGCGGATGACATTCAAGCTTTTTATTTCTTGCGTCCTGTAATCTTCTGAAGTCTTCATCAGCGTGATATGATGATCTAGTTAAAGGTGAAGAAGAAACAAGTAGAAAGCCTTTTGTTTTTGCAATATTCTCGAATTCTTTAAATTCATCCGGATGATAGTATCGATCCAAAGGATGATGTTTTACTGAAGGTTGAAGGTATTGACCTATTGTAATAAAATCAACTTCTGCTGATCTTAAATCATCCATCACTTGTATTACTTCGTCCTTAGTTTCACCTAAACCAACCATGATACCTGACTTAGTAAAAACTTTCTTATTAAATTCCTTTGCATTTTTAAGTAATTCCAATGAAGTAAAATAACGTGCTCCAGGCCTAACTTTTGTATAAAGTCTCGGAACAGTTTCTATATTATGATTGAAAACATCTAAGTCTGCTTCTAAAACTTTTTTATATGCATCACCTTTTCTTAAAAAATCTGGTGTTAGAACTTCAATAGAAGTTTCAGGATTTTTTTCTCTGGTAGCTTTAACAACTTTATAAAAATGCTCTGACCCTCCATCTTTAAGGTCATCTCTATCGACAGATGTTATTACTACGTGTTTTAAGTTAAGATCTTTTACTGCCTTAGATATTTTTATAGGTTCATAAACATCAAGATCTGTTGGTTTACCAGTTTTCACATCACAAAATGCACAAGCTCTAGTACATGTGTCCCCCATAATCATAAAAGTTGCATGTTTCTTGCTCCAACATTCAGTAATATTTGGACAGTTTGCTTCTTGGCAAACTGTTACAAGGTTGTTTTGATTCACAACTTTTTTGGTTTGAAAAAATACTTGAGTGTCTACAATTTTAGATCTAATCCAATCTGGTTTTTTTTTAATTGGATTAATAGGTTTATTTACTTTTTCAGGATGTCTTGGTTTTTCACTCATTTTAATTTAATTATTATCTCATCCTCAGTCACATAGTTAAATTTCTGCCTGTATAACATATCTAAATAATCAGGATCATTTTTATTTATCAATGAAATTTTATGATCTAGATCTTTTAATTGCACTGTCAAAACCTTTTCCTCTTCAATGAGATTTTCATAAGTATTTTTTTTATCAAAATATGAAATCAACCCTCTTTCACCTCCAATTAGATTTATGCCAATATAGAGGGTAAAAAAAATATTAAATAAAAGAAATTTCTTTTGTTTTAAACTTTCAATTAATCTCATTAATTAGATTCTAGCCATTTTGACCTGATTGCCAAGTTCTTCTTCGACGCGTAATAATCTGTTGTATTTAGCTACTCTTTCAGATCTTGCTAATGAACCTGTTTTAATTTGAGAGGACATAGTGGCTACCGCCAAATCAGCTATAAACGTGTCTTCTGTGTCTCCAGATCTGTGTGAAATGATTGTGCTGAAATTTGCTTTTTTTGCCATTGAAATTACTTCTAGAGTTTCAGTCAAAGTTCCAATTTGATTAGGTTTTACTAAAATACTATTAGCAGATTTTTCTTTAATACCTTTTTCTAATCTTTTAGAATTCGTTACAAATAAATCATCTCCAACAATTTGGACGTTATTCCCTATTGCAGATGTAATTTTTTTCCATGATTGCCAATCTTCTTCTGCAAATGGATCTTCAATAGATTTGATCGGATAGCTGGATGTTAATTTTTTGTAATAGTTTATAACATCATCTACAGACAGAAAATTAGATGATTGAACTGAATATTCTCCTTTTTCATTCATAAGTTCATTTGCAGCAACATCCAAACAAATTACAACGTCACTTCCTGGTTTTAATTTTGATTTTTCAATAGCTTGAACTATTAAGTCTAAAGCTTCTTCATTAGAATTAATTGATGGAGCAAATCCACCTTCATCTCCAACATTCGTTAACATCTTTTTAGATTGTAACAGTTTTTTTAAATTTTGTATTACAAGAAAGCTTTTTTCTATCGCATCTGTAAAATTTTTTGCAGAGTCGGGCCTGATCATAAATTCTTGAATATTTAAATCATTATCAGCATGTGCACCACCGTTAATAATATTCATCAATGGTATAGGTAGAGAGTAAGATTTACCTAAACTTTTATAAAGCGATTGTTTATTTGCGATTGCTGTACACTTTGCATAGGCTAGTGAAACTGCTAATGTGGCATTTGCACCTAAGTTAGTTTTATTTTCACTGCCATCTAACTCTATTAAAATTTTATCAATTTTTTCTTGCTGATTGAAGTCTAGGTTTTTTAGTTTATTTGAAATTTTACTATTTATATTTTGAACTGCAGTATTAACACTTTTGCCTAAAAATTTGTCTTGTTCTTTATCCCTTAATTCGTGAGCTTCGAATGCTCCTGTAGATGCGCCTGAGGGTGATATTGCAGTCGCAGAAGAGCCATCATCTAAAAAGATTTCAGCTTCAACAGTAGGATTTCCTCTACTATCAAAAACTTGCCTCCCTTTAACGCTTTCGATTTTAGCCATTCTTTTTATTTAACTAACTTATCTATTTCAGTTAATTTTTTTAATAATGCTTTTACTTCATTTAATGGCACCATATTTGGACCATCTGATGGCGCATTGTCAGGATCTTCGTGTGTTTCCATAAAAATTGCTCCAACTCCTACAGCTATTGCTGCTCGGGCTAAATAAGGAACAAACTCTCTTTGTCCCCCACTTTTTTCACCCATGCCACCTGGCTGTTGAACTGAGTGCGTAGCATCGAATACAATTGGAAAACCAAATCTTGACATGATTGGTAAAGCTCTCATGTCGGATACGAGAGTGTTATAACCAAAACTTGCTCCTCTTTCAGTAATTAAAATATTTTTATTTCCAGACTGTTCAATTTTTTTAATCACATTTGCCATATCCCAAGGTGCTAAAAACTGTCCTTTTTTTACATTAATTATTTTTCCAGTTTTAGCAGCAGCGATTAATAAATCTGTTTGTCGGCAAAGAAATGCAGGGATTTGTAAAACATCAACGTGCTTTGCAACTACCGAACATTGTTCCGCGGTGTGTACATCAGTTAGCACAGGTAATCCGACTTCTTTTCTGATTTTATCAAATATTGGTAAAGATTTTTCTAATCCCATACCTCTTTTGCCTTTTAGACTTGTTCTGTTAGCCTTATCAAATGAGGTTTTATAAATTAAGTTAATGCCAAGAGAGCTTGTGATTTTTTTAAGTTCTGAAGAAATCTTTAATGCATGAGCTTCATTTTCTAACTGACAAGGTCCTGCAATCAAAGTAAATGGCTTATCATTAGCTATTTCAAAATTAGAACATTTTACTTTATGATTTGTCATTATTTATTCGACTTGGTTTTTGCGGCTTTTATAAATGACGAGAATAAAGGATGTGGGGCCAAAGGTCTAGATTTAAATTCTGGGTGAAACTGAACTCCTATGAACCAAGGGTGGTTGTTAAGTTCTATTATCTCTGGAAGTTTTGAATCAGGGGATAAACCCGAAAATATCATACCTTTTTTTTCAAATTCATCTTTGAAATTTATGTTAACTTCGTATCTATGCCGGTGTCTTTCGTTAATTTTAACAGAATTATAAATATTACTTATTAAAGATCCTTTTTTTAATTTTGCCTCATAACTACCTAATCTCATTGTGCCACCTAAGTCTTTATCAGTTCCTTTCATTTTTTTACCATCTTTGAGCCATTCACTCATTAAACCGACCACCGAAGCTTTTGAAGGTCCAAATTCGCTTGATGTTGCTTTTTTAATATTTAATTTATTTCTTGCAAATTCTATTACAGCCATTTGCATTCCAAAACAGATTCCTAAAAATGGTATTAGATTTTTTCTAGCGAAGTTAATTGCTGCTATTTTGCCCTCGGTCCCTCGTTTTCCAAATCCACCTGGGATTAAAACTCCAGAAACATTCTTTAATTTATTTTTTATATCTTTTGGTTTAAGAAAATCAGACTCAATTCTTATTAAATTAACTTTCAAATTATTAGCTATTCCGCCGTGCGTTAAAGCTTCATCTAGGGATTTATAGGCATCTTTTAATTCAACATATTTACCAATTATAGCAATATTAACTTTATTTTTATTATTTAAGACTGAATGAGTAATTTTTTTCCATGGCGATAAATTAACTTTTTTTCTAGATTTAATCCTAAAAAATTTTAAGACTCTTTCATCAAGTTTCTCTTTATTGAAGCTTATTGGAGCCTCATAAATTGTTTTAACATCAACTGTTTCAATGACATCGTTTATAGAAACATTGCAAAATAGTGAGATTTTTTTTCTTTGATTTAAAGGTATTGATCTTTCTGACCTGCAAATAATAATATCAGGTTGAATACCTATGCTTCTTAGTTCTTTAACAGAATGTTGAGTGGGTTTCGTTTTAATTTCATCAGAAGCTCTCATGTAAGGAACTAAAGTTAAATGAATAAAAAGGGTATTTTTTCTTCCAGCCTCGTTTGAAAATTGTCTTATAGCTTCTAAAAAAGGAAGACTTTCGATATCTCCAACGGTTCCGCCTATTTCACAAATTACGAAATCTTCTTTTGCAACATCGTGTTTTATAAATTCTTTAATCCTATTGGTAATGTGAGGAATTACTTGTACAGTTTTACCTAAATATTTTCCCTGTCTTTCTTTTTTTAAAACATCGCTATAAATTTTACCTGTAGTTATATTGTCAGATTTTTTAGCAGAAATTCCAGAAAATCTTTCATAGTGGCCTAAGTCTAAATCTGTTTCAGCTCCATCATCTGTTACAAAAACTTCTCCATGCTGAAATGGACTCATTGTTCCTGGATCGACATTCAAATAAGGATCTAATTTTCTAATTCTTACTTTATATCCTCTTGATTGTAATAAATAAGCTAGTGATGCTGATGATAATCCTTTGCCTAAAGATGAAACCACGCCGCCAGTTACGAATATATATCGCGCCATGGAAGTATGTTATACTTTATATTTTCTTAAATACAAAGACTTAATTACTTTGATTGAGGTATTTGTGGAAGGTTTGAATTTTCTTCTTCTTCCTTTTCAAGAACTGATTGTGTTTCACGAAACTCATCTCGAGAAATAGCAACTATAGCAATACTGCAAATTATAAATAAAGCGGCAATGATTGAAGTAAATTTAGTTAAAAAGGTTCCTACGGATCTTGTGGACGTGAAATTATCTTGTGAAACACCTAAACCTAATGCGCCTCCTTCAGATCTTTGCAACAAAATTATTATTACTAGGATTATTGCTAAAGCTATATTTATGAAAATGAGTAAACTTTCCATGATGTTTATCTATAGTAATTCTTTATTATATCAATAAATTTTTTAGAAGTTTTTGACGCTCCTCCTATTAAAAAACCATCTATTTCTTTAATTTCTTTAAACATCTCAACATTATTGCCATCTACGGAACCGCCGTATAGAACTGCTGGACTATTTTTTTTAAATATTCCTTTTAAAACTTTCTTAATGTGGATAGTTGTTTTTTTTAAATCCTGAGCAGTTGGAATTTTTCCTGTACCAATAGACCAAATAGGTTCGTAAGCAATAATAATATTGTTTCTATTAAATTTTTTTTCAAGTACTTTTGCCAATTGTCTTTTTAAAACACTTAGCGTTTTTTTATTTTTCTTTTCTAATTTGTTTTCTCCAATACAAAAGACTACTTTTAAATTATTTTTAATAGCATACCTAACTTTATCCTTAAGCATCGCATCTGTATCTCCTTCAGCCCTGTTATCTGAATGTCCTACTAAAGTGTATTTAGCGCCAACACTCCTAAGCATATAAGAACTGACAGCTGCAGTATTTGAAGAAAATTGTTCTTTTTGATAACAGTTTTGAGCACCTATCAAAATCTTCTTATTTTTGAAATACTTGGAATAGCTTTCAATTAAAGTGTATGGGGGTGTAATTATTACTCTATATTTGTTTCTATTTTTGTCCTTAGAATAGTATGAATTAATTTTGTTAAGAATACTGATAGATTTGGGCACACCAAACATTTTCCAATTACCAATAAAATATCTCATAATTTGCCTTAATTTAAATTTTAATCTATAGGTGTATAATTTTGAACTTAATAAATTAATATAATGGCAACATCAATAGGTAAATTATCAAAATCTTTTTTTCTAAAGCTTCTGGTTGGAATAATCATTCTACCTTTTGTCTTTTGGGGAATGGGTGATGTTTTTAGAGGGGGAAATCAAAACGTAATTGCTACTGTGGACTCGAACAAAATCAGTACACAAGAATTTGTTAATTACATTAATCGACTTAATTTGAATGAGGAACAGATCAAAAATTTGTCTAAAACAGATCTTGTTGAACAAATTTTGTCTGATTATATCGGAAAAAAAGTGATGTCTTTAGAAATTGAAAAACTTGGTGTTTTAGTGAGTGATAATGCTCTAAGAGATATAATTAAAAATGATAAATTATTTTTTAAAGATAATAAATTTTCAAGAACTGAATATGAAAAATTTCTAATTAAAAGTGGAATAACAGCACCTCAATTTGAGTCTAATATTGTTGAGCAAGAGAAAAGAAGGCAGTTTTTAAGTTCTTTGTCAGGAGGAATAGTTGTTCCTGAAATTCTTGTTAAAAAAGAATTTAGAAAAGAAAATCAATCAAAAACAATTCAGTATATAGATTTAGAAAAATATCACTCAAAAAATAAACCCTCGCAGGAAAGTATTAGAGAATTATATGAAAGAAATAAGAACGTTTTTTTTACTGAACTTAAATCAATAAGATACTCAGAAATTAAGCCAGAATTAATTAGTGGAAGCAAAGAGTATGATGAAAATTTTTTTAAACAATTGGATATTATTGAAAACAATGTTTTAGACGGACAATCTTTTGAAGAAACAGCAAAAACAAATAATTTAAAGATTGTAGAATTTAATAAAATTAATGCAAAAAAAGAAAACGAAGCCAAAAGCAAAATAGAAAACTTGCCGGATAATCTTTTTAAAAAAATATATAATATAAAGATGCCTCAATCTCCTGAAGTTATAAATGTAGATAACAAATATTATTTAGCTGAGGTTAAAAATGAAGAGAAAAAAAATAGACCAATGAACGATCCTGAAGTTTTAGAAGCGCTAAATGCTCAACTAAGTTTTAAAGAAAAAATTGAAAAAAATACATCGCTAGCTAAAGACATAAGCTTAGGTGCTTTTGATGGAGACAATTATAAAAAATTTGCTGATGATAATGGATTTGCAATTAAAGATTATAAAGTCTCTAGTTTGAAACAAAATGATATATTTAGCGAAGGTTTGGTTAAACAAATTTTCTTAACTAAAGAAGGTGACATCAACCTTTTAACTAACAACACGCTAACCAAAAGTTTTTTAATATTAACTAAAAAAACTGAATATAAAAAATTTGATAAAAATAGTAATGAATTTGAGCAATACGAAGCTAAGGCACGCTTAAATTTGATTAACAAAATCTATCAATCTTATGATGAAAATGCTAATCAGAAGTATAAAGTTGAAGTTAATCAAAGAACAGTAGATCGTGTCAAAAACTCATTTCAATGAAGATAAATTTAAGTTTTAAAGAATTTAAAAATAATTATTCTAAAAAAAAACATCAAATTTTATTTAGATCGAGATCTTGTAATCAATATTACAAGGTTGAAAATTTATTTAGATTTCTCTTAGCTGAAAAAAATAGCTTTATTTTTGAGTCAGTTGAAAAAGGAACAATTAAAGGTCGTTATACGATAATTGGACTTAATCCTGATAAAATGTGGGACATAAACAAGAACATAATTACACTTTATAGTTCAGATAAAAAAACTAAAATTAAATCTGATCCATTAAAATATCTAAATAAATTAATTAAGGAATTTAAGATTAAAATTCCAAAACAATTACCTTCAATGTCTTCGATGCTGGTAGGTTATTTTTCTTATGATGTTATTCGTTATATTGAAAAAATACCGAACAATTGTAAAGACGATCTTAAAGTGCCCGATGTTAGGTTATCAAGACCTAAAAATTTAGTTATTTATGATAATATTAAAAAAAAGATTTTCTATGTAGAGAATGTTTATGCAGACACAAAAATTAAAAATTTTGAAGAAGAGTATCATGCGATAAATAAAAGGTTTGATTTGTATGAAGATTTTGAAAATATTAAGCTTCCAGAACAATTCACATTTAAACCTAACAAAAATTTAATTAAATCAAATACCACAAAAGAAAAATTTAAATCGCTTGTTAAAAAAGCAAAAACATACATCGAAAAAGGAGATATTTTTCAAGTTGTATTAAGTCAAAGGTTTGAGAGAAAAATAAATAAAACACCAATAGAAATTTACAATCATTTAAGAAAATCTAATCCCTCACCTTTTATGTTTTATTTCAATTATAAAGATTTTAACATTTTAGGTAGTAGTCCAGAAATATTAGTAAGACTTAGAGCTGGTGAAGTAACAATCAGACCAATCGCTGGCACTAGACCTAGAGGAAAAAATACTAAAGAAGATAAAAAATATGAATTAGATCTTTTAAAAGATAAAAAAGAATTAGCAGAACATTTAATGTTATTAGATCTTGGGAGAAATGATGTTGGAAGAGTATCTAAAGTAAATACAGTTAAGGTTACTGAAAAGTTTAAAGTTGAAAAATATTCTCACGTAATGCATATCGTCTCTAATGTTGTTGGAAAATTTAATAATAGATTCTCATTGTTTGAGACTTTATTATCAGGCTTTCCTGCTGGAACTGTAAGTGGTGCTCCTAAAATTAGAGCTATGGAAATCATTGATGAATTAGAGAAAAATAAAAGAAAATTATACGCTGGTGGCATAGGTTATTTTACTCCTAATGGTGAATTTGATACGTGCATAGCTTTAAGAACAGCCTTAATTAAAAATAATAAATTTTATGTACAAGCTGGTGCTGGAGTAGTTGCAGACAGTAAACCTGAAAAAGAATATGCTGAAACAGTAAATAAAGCTAAAGCTTTAATGAGAGCGGTAGATTAAATGAAAATTTTATTAATAGATAATTACGATAGTTTTACTTATAACTTATATCACTATATCTCTAATTTTAAAAAAGATATTGAAGTTGTAAGAAATGATAAAATTGATAGTAAAACAATTTTAAGGAAAAAATATAATAAGATTGTTATTTCGCCTGGACCAGGTAATCCAAATCAAGCTGGTAATTGTTTAAAAATAGTTAAAGAAGTTCATAAAGAAATACCTATTCTTGGGGTATGTTTAGGTCATCAAATCATTGGCCAGGTTTTTGGTGGAAGAATAGTGAGAGCTAAGAATTTAATGCATGGAAAAACTAGTAAAATTAAGCATCAAAGAATAGGTCTATTTAAGAATATCCAAAATAATTTTGAAGCCACGAGATATCACAGTCTTGTAGTCGATCGTAAAAAGTTTCCAAAAGACTTGAAAATTACTGCAGAAACCAAAAATAAGACGATCATGGGGTTAATGCATAAAAATTATAATATCCACGGGTTTCAGTTTCATCCTGAGAGCATAAGTACTAAAATGGGTATGAAATTAATTAAAAATTTTATCACTAATTAATATGTCTGATATAGCAGCTAAATTGAAACATGGTCAAAACCTTTCATTTGAGGAAAGCAAATCTCTATTTTCAGATTTAATGGAGGGTAAATACGCAGAAAATCAAATTATTGAAATTCTAGAAGCTTTAATTAAAAAAGGTGAAACAAAAGATGAATTGGCTGGCGGTATCTTTGTTTTAAGAAATAAAGCAATAAAAGTTTCTTGTGATCCAGACACTATCGATACTTGTGGAACTGGTGGTGATGGCCAAAATTCTCTTAATATTTCAACAGCTGCTGCCATTGTTTTAGCTAGTATGGGGGTTAAAGTAGCAAAACATGGTAACAAAGCTGTTTCATCTAATTGTGGCTCAGCAGATGTTTTGGAAGCTTTAAAAATAAATATTAATTTAAAACCAAATGAAGCAGAAGAAAGTATAAAAAATTTTTATTTCGCTTTTATGTTTGCTCCAAATTACCATTCAGCTATGAAACACGTAGGTCCTGCTAGAAAAAAGATGGGTAAAAAAACTATTTTCAATTTAATTGGTCCTTTAAGTAGTCCAGCTCAAGTTAAAAGACAAGTGATAGGAGTTTTTAATAAAAAATGGATGAAACCTTTTGCCGAAGCTTTAAAAGAAAATGATGTTGTGCACGCTTATATTGTTAATAGCGATGATGGAATGGATGAAATTTCACCTTTTGCAAAAACTAATGTTGTTGAATTAAAAGATGGTAAAATAAATGAGTTTACAATTAATCCAAAAGATCTTGGTGTAAATGTAGGCGAAAAAGAAAATTTAAAAGGTAAAAATGCAGAATACAATGCAGAAAAAATTATAGATATCTATAAAGGAACTTTTAATGAATTCTCACAATCTGTTGCCTTGAATGCTGCAGCAGGATTAATTGTTTCAGGAAAAGAAAATGATTTTAAAAATGCTTTTGATAAAGCTACTAAACATCTAAGTTCTGGTGAAGTTTTTAGGCATTTGACAAAATTACAATCAAAATAATGACTAATGTTTTAGATAAAATTATTGAGGATAAAAAAGAGTCTTTAAAAATAATTAAAAAAGCAAATTCTTTAGACTCTCTTGAAAATACAATAAAATCCTTAAATAACTTATTAAATTTCAAAGACGCAATATCAAATAATAAAGGTGTTTCACTAACTACAGAAATTAAAAAAGCAAGTCCCTCTGCTGGAGTATTAGTGAAAGATTTTAATCATTTAAATATTGCAAAAATGTACATAGATAACGGTGCTACTTGCCTTTCAGTTTTAACTGAAGAAAAACACTTTCTTGGTAAACTCGATTATATAAGAGATATTAAAAAAAAGTTTAAAATTCCTGTTTTAGCAAAAGATTTTTTTATTGACCCTTACCAAATTGCTTTATCTAAAAGTTATGGTAGTGATTGTATTTTAATCATTGTTGCTGCTTTAGATGCTAAACTAGCAGATGAAATTTATGATGAAGCAATAAGACATAACCTTTCAGTAATAGTTGAAGTGCACGATAACAAAGAAGCTGAAAATGCTTTAAAATACGAAAATGCTTTAATTGGGATTAATAATAGAAATTTAAAAACATTAGACATCTCTATAAACAATACGATTTCTATTTTTGAAACTTTAAAAGAACATAAAGGCCCTATCATTTCAGAAAGTGGAATTAAGAATGAAACTGATGCTAAATATATTTATGAAAAGACAGGAATTAAAAATTTTCTAATTGGTGAATCACTTTTAAAATCTGACAATCCTGCAGAATTATTAAAAAAATTTACTCAAATAATTCAATAAAATAAGGGCTTATTTCAAGTTGTAATTTAAGTAGAACTTTTATAGAACATAGATGTACGAGGTTTGTTCTATGCTTACAAAAAAACAAAAAAACTTACTAATATTCATTAATAAGAAGATAAGATCTTCTGGAATTTCTCCATCATATGAGGAGATGAAAAATTCACTCAACCTTAAGTCGAAATCAGGAATTCATAGATTAATATCTGCTTTAGAAGAGCGAGGATTTGTAAAAAGATTAGCTCATAAAGCAAGAGCTTTAGAAGTTGTTAAATTGCCAGAAAATGCAAGTGCTAATGATATTTTTAATACTTTCACACCAAGCGTTATTAAAGGTGGATTGGATAAAGAAAAAACAAAATCAACTGATGTATCTGTTTTAGGAAGTATTGCAGCAGGAACTCCCATAGAAGCAATTCAACAAGAAGTTGATAGAGTAGCTTTACCTGAAGATTTACAAAATAATGGTGAACATTATGGACTAAAAGTAAAAGGTGATTCAATGATTGAAGCTGGTATCAATGATGGTGATACAGTAATTGTTAAGAAAACTTCAAATGTAGATAGTGGACAGATTGCAGTTGTTTTAATTGATGACCAGGAAGCAACTTTAAAAAGAGTTAGAAAAAAAGGAAACACTATTGCTCTAGAAGCTGCAAATAGAAACTACGGTACAAAAATCTATGCTGCGAATAGAATAAAAATTCAAGGTAAACTTGTTTCTTTATATAGAAACTTTCACTAAAATAGTCTAATTAATAGAAATGTCTTTTAATTGTAGGTTTGCGCCCTCTCCTACTGGGCCTCTTCATATTGGTGGTGTTCGAACAGCTTTATTTAATTGGCTTTTAGCTAAAAAAAATAAAGGCAAATATTTCTTAAGAATTGAAGATACAGACAAAGAACGATCAAAAGATGAGTTTAAAAAACAAATTATTTCTTCATTATCTTGGCTTGGCATTGAACATGATGGTGAAGAATACATTCAATCTAAAAAAATCAATAAACACGTTGCGGTCGCTGAAGAGCTCATTAAAAAAGGTTTTGCTTATGAATGTTACTGTTCTGAAGAAGAAATAGATGAACAAAAAAAGAAGTGTAAAAAACAAGGTATTCCGTATGTTTATAATAGAAAATGGAGAGATGCTAAAGACCTTAAAATCCCAGATGGTGTAAAACCGGTAATTAGATTTAAAAGTAAAATTTCAGGAAATACAATTATAAAAGATTTAGTTCAAGGAGAAAGAAATATCTCTAATTCTACAATTGAAGATTTTGTAATATTAAGAAAAGATAAATCACCAACATATCAATTATCAGCAACAGTTGATGATCATGAGATGAAAATTACTCATGTAATAAGAGGTGACGATCATATGATTAATTCTTTTAAACAAAAACAAATCTATGATGCCATGGGTTGGGACGTTCCGAACTTTGCTCACATTCCATTAATTCATAGTGAACAGGGGAAAAAATTATCTAAAAGAGATAATGCATCTACCCTTGAAGATTATGTTAAAATTGGAATTATTTCAGACGCATTAAGGAATTATTTATTAAGATTAGGATGGTCTTATAAAGATAAAGAGATTTTTACTAAGCAAGAAAGTATTGATTTATTTGATTTAAGTGGCGTCGGTAGATCACCTTCAAAACTTGATATGAATAGGATTTATTCAATAAATGAAACGTACATAAAGACAATAGATGAAAAAGATCTTTTTAATTTCTTCAAAGAATATGTTTCGAAATACAAAAAACCTATAGATCATGCAAAAGAGAGTGTCCTTTTAAAATCAATGGGTTTTTTAAAAAATAAAGCAAAAACTCTAGAGGATATTTGGAATAATGCTCAATATATTATTAATGATAAAATTGAGGTTGGCGCAGATGATAAAAAACTAATTGATGATTTATCCAAGAAAGTAATAAATGACTTTATCAATGAATATGAAAAACTTTCCTCTCTATCTAGAGAAGCTCTAGAGCCTGTAATTAAATCTTTAATAGATAAGCATAAGACTAATTTTAAAGGTGTGGGACAGCCATTGAGAATAGCCTTGGTGGGCTCAAGATTTGGACCGGGTCTATATGATGTAATATTATCCTTAGACAAGGCTGAAGTAATAAAAAGACTAAAATCAGTTTAAATGAAAGAGGCTGTATCTTTCAGAACGAGAAAAACATCCATTTACGATAAAAAATCAAACACCCCTTTTAAAATAAGTAGGTCAAAATTTTTCAATTTTCTTAGTTGTAAACGGTGCTTTTATCTAGATCGAGTTAAGGGCCTAAAAGAACCTTCTATGCCTGGTTGGGCTCTAAACGTAGCTGTGGACGAACTATTAAAAAAAGAATTTGATCAGTATAGAAAAGAACAAAAACCGCATCCAATCATGATTAAACATAATTTAAATTTTATTCCTTATCATCACAAAGATTTGGATACATGGAGAAACTCTTTAAAAGGTGGAATTTCATATTTAGATGAAAAAACTAATCTTATTATTCATGGAGGTATTGACGATCTATGGTTTGATTTAGATGAAAAGAAAATAGTTATAGTTGATTATAAAGCCCAATCATCAACTTATCCTGTAACTGTTTCCTCATATCTCGATGCTGAGTGGCATCTTAGTTATAAATTACAGATGGATATTTATGTTCATATCTTTAGAAAAATGCACTTTGAGGTTTCAGATAGAACTTTTTTTTATGTTTGTAATGGAGAAAAGACAAATAATAAATTTGATAACAAAATAGACTTCAAAACAACATTAATACCATACCGTGTAGATACATCGTGGATTGAAGAAAAGTTAATTGAAATGAAAGATGTTTTAAATCTTGATGAACCACCTAAAATTGAAAAAACATGTGAGAAGTGTGCTTATTTAGAAGGAGGAAAAAAATTTTAGTTAATTATCTATTATTATTCTCATCATCGTTATTTGATGATTGATCATTATTTTCTGATTGCTTATCATCCTCATTAGTTTCTAATGGCGTTTCCTCTTGAACTGGTTGCTCAGGTTCTGGTTGAGGTTCAGGTTCTGAATATGTTTCCTCTTGTGCTGGTTCTTCTTGAGGCTCTGGAGTTGGATCTTGTTGAGACTGAGCTCTAGCTATATCTGCTGCACTTTGAGTTGATGGTTCTCTTCTCATAAAGAAATATATTCCAGCTGCAATTACTGCTATTGCTCCAAGAATATATAAAAGAATATTTACCATACTTAATCCTTTTTCCTCTGATGCTTCAGCAGTTTCCTCTGTAACTGGCTGCACCTCTTCCTCTTCAGGTTTCGCATCTTGTTCTTGTGCTGCTTCAGTATTTACCTCTTCTTTTGGTTCTTCTTTTTGAGGCTCCGGCTCAGGCTCCGGTTCTTTTGCTGGTTCAGGTTCTGGCTCAGGTTCTGCCTCAGGTTCTTTTGCTGGTTCAGGTTCTGGCTCAGGTTCTTTTGCTGGTTCAGGCTCTGCCTCTTGAACTACAGGAGTTGTAACTTGAGTTTCTGGAGCTTTCGCAACTTGATCTGGACCATTTGTTTTTGGACCAAATATGCCTGTAGACACAACTACTAGACCCATAAAAATAATAGTGACTAACTCCATTATTAATTATTAAACTTTAATTAATTTAATTCACTTGTAAACATGGACAAATTGGGCTCTATCTGTGAACAAAAAAGCTTAAATTATAAGAGATTTTAATTTATTTTGAAAAAACTACTCTGGTTTGAAAATTAGACAGAGTCCATTATTACAAAATCTTTTACCCGATTCTTTTGGACCATCATTAAAAACATGTCCGTGGTGCGCACCACACTTTGCACAGTGATACTCTACTCTCTCCATGCCAAAGGAATAATCTATTTTTGTTTTGAATGCCCCTGGTAAAGCTTCAGAAAAAGAGGGCCAGCCAGTTCCGCTATCGAATTTAGCAGTTGATGCAAAGAGTTTATTCCCGCAATTAGCACAGTGGTAAAAACCCTTTCTTTTTTCCTTTAATAAATCGCTAGTAAACGGTCTTTCAGTCCCTTCATTAAACATGATATTTTTTTGCTCTTTAGATAGGTTTGGATTAAGGATTTTTTTAGTATTCGCTAAAAGGGTTTTGATTGGAAATAGCAATACTAAAGCCGAAAAACTAAGGATTTTTGTAAATTTTCTTTTACTGAATTTCATAAAATTAGTTTAATATAATAAAAAAATGAAAACAATTTTTTTATTTTTTCTAACAATATATATTGCTTATTATCTTTTTAGACCAGTAACTAAAAAAGAAATAAAAAAATTTAACGACCCAGATAACTGGTCAAATATGGGATTTTAAAGCATTAAGGTGTTCAATAATGCTTTCTGATAAAGCTTGTAAATCATAACCTCCTTCAAGAAAAGAAATCACTCTACCTTTAGAATGTATATTGGCAATATCGACTATATTTTTTGTAATTTTAAAAAAATCTTCTGATTCTAAATTGATATTGGCTAACGGATCTCTTGCATGAGCATCAAAACCGGCAGAAATTAAAATTACTTCAGGTTTAAATTTATCTATAGCTCTAAGAATTTTTTGATCAAATATTCCAAAAAAATCTTTACTTGTAGTACCAGCTTTTAAAGTTGCATTGAAAATATTTCCCACCCCGGTTTCATTTTCTGTTCCTGTTCCTGGAAATAAAGGAAATTCATGAGAAGACCCATATGCTATTGATTGATCTTTATAAAAAATTTCTTGAGTTCCATTACCGTGGTGAACATCAAAATCAATTATTGCAACTTTGTTTATTTTATATTGTTTTTGTAAATATCTTGCAGCTACTGCAATGTTATTAATGAAGCAAAAACCATTAGCTCTTACAGTTTCAGCATGATGGCCTGGTGGTCTTACAGCACAAAACACTCTCTCATTTTTAAGCATAAGATCCTTAACTGCAGCAATTCCAGCTCCACATGATCTTAGAATTGCATTTTTACTATTAGGACAAAGCATAGTATCAGCATAAGGTTCTTTCTCTACACCCACTATTCCTTCTTTAGGAATGTTAGAAAAAATTTGCTCTATATGTTGTTTTGGATGAACTAACGAAACGGTTTCTAAATCAGCTAAAGGTGCTTCTTTAAATTCTACTTTTAAATTTGATGATTTTATTGAATTTAAAATACTCTCTAATCTTTCTTTTCTTTCAGGATGAGTATTACCATTAAATTTTTTTAAGCAATCATTGTGAGTATAAATGATCATAAATACTTATTTATAGCTTTAGCAGCTAGGGTTGAAGATAAAGTATTAGTTTTAAAACTTTTTAAAATCTTCTGTGTTTTTGATATTTGTTCATCAATTTTGTTTGGATTATCTAAATAATTAGTAACAACTTCAAATATTTTTTGTGGATTGCAATTGGATTGGAGTAATTCTGGTATAATTTCTTTTTTAGCAGCAATATTAATAATATTAGCAAATTTGGTTTTTACTAGCATCTTTATTATAAAAAAATTTATTAAACCCATCTTATATAATATTACTGACGGTATTTTGGCTTTAGATATTTCAAGAGATATTGTTCCTGATTTAGAAACAGCAAATACTGATTTTTTTAAAATATGATCTTTAATTTTACTATCATTTATAACTTCACAATTATTTAAATTATTCTTTTTTATGTGAAATTGAATTAAATCTGAATATTCTTTTGTAGCATGAAAAACAAAGGAAAAATCATTATACTTTTCATTCATAAGTTTAATAAAGTTTAAAAGTATCGGAGTTAAAACATCTATTTCAGACTTTCTGCTACCTGCAAAAATAGAAATTATTGCTTTATTCTTTCCTAAAATTTGATTGACATCAATCGCGCTTTCAGTGGTTGAGTCGAGTAAAGGGTGTCCAACAAACTCATAGCTCATATTTTCTTTTTCAAAATAGCTTTTTTCAAAATTAAATAACAAAAGGATGTGGTCAATAAATTTTTTAATTTTTTTAACTCTACCTTCCCTCCAAACCCATACTTGGGGAGCCACATAGTGTATAGTTTTAATTTCAGGGTTTTTTATTTTAATCCTTTCAGCTACTCTTAGAGTAAAATCGGGGCTGTCGACTGTAAATAATATATCAGGTTTAAATTTTTCTATAGCCTTAACTGTATCTTTTATTTTTTTCTTAATCTTAAAAATATTAAACAATACATTGGTAAATCCTAAGTATGTTATTTCTTTAAGATCATAAATAGATCTTATCCCCAACTTTCCTAAATTTTCACCTCCAACCGATAAGTATTCTATATTTGAATTAAGTTTGTTTAATTCACTTATAACTTTTGACGCTAGTTTGTCTCCTGATGCTTCACCTGTAAGGACAAATATTTTTTTCACTTTTGTAATCTCCAAATAGAACCATCGTCTGTTACGAGAAAAATTTTTCCTGTGTTTCTCTGAATTTCAATATCTCTTATTCTTCCGATAGTTCCTTTAAATATAATTTTTTCATTAATTAATTCATTATCTTTAAATCTTATTTTTCTGAGTGATTGATCTTTAAGTGAAGTTATCAAAGCATCACCATTCCATTCTTTAAATTCGTCTCCTTTGTATATAATCATTGAACTTACCGCTATTGAAGGCACCCAATATTTGATAGCTTTTGTAAATCCTGGTTTCCATTTCGGTCCAATTTTCGTTCCTGAATAATTTGTTCCACCCCATCCTAAAATTTTCCAACCATAGTTTTCACCATACTTAGCTTCACCAAACCAATCTCCGCCTCTTGCACCGTGATTTGTTAAATAAATTTTATTGTCATAAGGAGATACATCCATGCCTTGAGGGTTTCTTACTCCTATTTGGTAAATCTCTGGAAGCCAATTACTTTTACCATTAAATTTGGGATTATCTTTCGGAATCTTGCCGTCTAAATGTATCTTTATAATACTTCCAGGGTGTTTTGTGGGATCTTGTGCAATCATTCCCTCTCCTCTCTCTCCAGCTGTTATAAATAGAAAATTATCTTTTATAACAAGCCTAGATCCGAAATGATAACCAGAATTGATTGCTGGCTCAGCTCTAAAAATATTTTTAAAATTTAAATTCTTATTATCAAAGTTAGCAGAAGCTACTGAGGTACTTGATTTACCATTTCCTCTATTTTCTGAATAGGAAACAAAAATTATTTCATTATGATAAAGTATTTCAAGTAAACCTCCTTGCCCATCTTCTAATATATCTAAATTATGGTTTATATTTTTTATAATTTTATCTTTTATGTTAATAAATAAAATTTGACCAGATTTCTCAGTCATTAGAATTTCATTTTGGTTTTTAAAAGTTAAACTCCATGGGCTATTTAGCCCTGAAATTATTTGATTTAATTTAAAATCTTCAGCTTTTAGATTAAAAGTTTGAACTAAAATAATAATTAAAAATGAAATAATTATTTTCATTTTACTAAAATAAACATCTTATTTTTGTTTGCAAATTTAATTGATTTAATCTTGTCTAAGAAAATATTATTTTTATGTTTTAAAACTATTCCTTTTAAACCAGCTAAGTTACATTGTTTTAAAGTATTTAAGCCAATTGTAGGTAGATCTAATCTCTTGTCTTGTTTTTTTTTAGGAAATTTAACTAAAACGCCATTGCTTTTGTTTTTATTTTTTTTTATTTGTCTAAGCATATCTTGAGTGCCTTTTCGCTTCTCTAAAATCACTGAATTATCTCTTCCAACAGCAGCTTGAATATAACTATAAGGTTTTGATTTATTTAAAAACTTAATTGCATTTTTAATATTCCTTTTATCATCATTATCTGGCTTATATTTTGTATAATTCCCTCTTGAAAGATTAAGTTCTGGGGTAAAAAAAGTCGAACTTATCGTTTTTATACCTTCTCTTTTAAAAATTTTAATTATTTCTTGTAAAATTGCTGCATCGCCGATTTTTGATTTTTTTATAATCTTAGATATATAATAAACTCCTTTAAAATCTAATTTAAGTTTTGAAAACTTAGGTTTATTAACTTTTCCAGCAAACAAAACTTTTTTACAATTTTTACCTTTTAAAATAGATATTATCTTTCCAAATTGACCAATTGAGACTTTATGGGAGTTTTTATCTTTTTTAAAAAAATTTTTACTAGTTAAATCAATTATTGTATATTTTTTTTTATCTTTTATTTTTCTATATATATACTTTGGAAAATCAGTTTCTCCAAAAATTAGACCAATCATAATTTAATTTTGTGGTGAGCAAATAGGTCTTTTTTTATCTTTCTCAATAAATCTTATGACTTCTGAGACGAGCTCATTGTCTTTATAGTCGCCATTAATTTTACTTAAATTTTCGTGTAGATTTTTAGATGAGAAAATTTCCTTGTAAGCCTTATCTAATCCCATTATTTTTTTATTGTCATATTTTTTCCTACGTAAACCAATTAGATTTATACCTTGAAGATAGTTTCTGTTTCCAATTGATAAACCAAAAGGTGTTACATCCTTAAGCACTCCTGTCATTCCTCCAATCATTGCTAGTCTTCCAATTCTTGTAAACTGTTGAACAGCAGAGTTGCCTCCAATTACTACGGAGTCCTCAATCGTAACGTGACCTCCAAGAGGAACATTATTTGCAATTATAACATTGTTTCCTATTTTGCAATCATGAGCAATATGAGAAGAAATCATAAATAAGCAATTATTCCCAATTTCTGTTTTAGAACCGCCACCCTCTGTGCCTGGATTTATAGTTACATACTCTCGAATAATATTTTGCTCACCTATTATTAAACTATTTTTTTCATTTTTAAATTTAAGATCTTGAGGTTGAGTACCAATGCTCGCAAATGGAAATATTTTTGTTCCTTTTCCTATTTTTGTATTACCTTCAATATGTACATTTGAGACTAATTCAACATTATCACACAATTCTACTTCAGGTCCAACATAACAAAACGGACCAATTTTAACTGTTTTAGACACTTTGGCTTTTTTATCAATTACACTTGAATTATGTATCATTCTTTTCTGTCTACTATTGTTGCTGACCACTCAGCATCTGCCATTCTGTTGCCGTCAACTTTTGCCGTTCCTTTATATTTCCAAACCCTTCCATGAGACCTGATCGCTTCTATTTCAAGATGTAGTTCACAATTAGGTATTACGGGATTTCTAAATCTAGCTTTGTCAACGCCCATTAAATAAACTAATTTATTTGCATATTCTTTTGGATCAATACCATGCGCTGTTAAAGCTGCAGCAGCTTGACCAAAAGCTTCAACTATTAAAACTCCAGGCATTACTGGTTGACCAGGAAAATGTCCTTGAACATAAAATCCACTTTTTTTTACGTACATAATTGCTGTAGCTGATTTCAGAGGCACTATATTAGTTAACTTGTCAATCAAAAGCATTGGTTCTCGATGAGGTAATAAATTTTCAATGTCTTTTTTATTTAATTCAATTTTAATCATCTTTATTTTTCTTTAAAAAGTTTCTTAATGGAATAGCTGGGTATCCCATTACAACTTGATTATCCTTTATATCTTTGACTACTCCACTGCCCCCACCGATTTTAACATTATTGCCAATTTTAAGATGTCCAGAGATTCCTGCTTGACCTCCAATAGAAACATTATTACCAATGATAGAACTTCCTGCAAAGCCTACTTGTCCTGCTATCATACAATTTGATCCAATTTTTACATTATGAGCAATATGTACTTGATTATCTAAATAAGTATTTTGTCCAATAATTGTATCATCTATTGAGCCTCTATCAATAGTGCAGCCTGATGCTATTTCTACAAAATCTTTTATTACAACTTTTCCAATATGAGGAAATTTAATATTTTTTCCTTTTATGGGTATAAATCCAAAACCCTTTTGTCCAATCTTACAACCATCTTGTATCATTACTTCATTTCCAATAATTGAATTTTTAATTACATTATTTGATCCTATTACACAATTTTTTCCAATATAAACATTGCTTTCAATAATTGTATTTGAACCAATAAGTGAATTTGTACCTATTTTCACGTTTTTCCCAATTAAAACATTGTTACCAAATTTAACCTTATTAAATTTCATTTTTTTTGACTCTTTAATAAATAAATCTGGGTAATCTACATCTGAATTTGGATATATTAACTTTGTTACTCGAGCTAATTCCAATAAAACGTTTTTAACAACAATAATGATATAATTTTTTGGTAAAAAATCTTTTAGTTTTTCAGATGTTATACAAACGCAATTTTTGGAGTGTTTAATATTTTTCTTATATTTTATAGAGTCAAAAAAAGTTATATCTTTATTACCAGCTGTATGCAATGGTTGGATGGATTTAACAATAAAGTTATCTCTAAATTTTATTTTAGGAAATATTTTATCTAATCTAATATTTTTTTTTTTAAAAAAAATATTTGAACTCATTTAATTTAATTTAATAGATTTCAAATTTTTATTGAGTAAAGCCATAATATCTTTTGTAATATCTAAATTTTCGTTGCCCAATAAAATACTTTTTTTATCTAAAACTATCTTGATATTTTTTTCAGCCATGTAGTTTTTTACTATTGGATTTAATGCATCTAAGAGTTGTTTTCTTGCGCTTCTTCTTTTCTTAGAAATTGAGTCAAGTATTGAATTTCTTTCTTTCTGTAAACTTGTTACTTTTGATCTTAATGTAGTAATATTCTTTTTGTATTCCTCTGGAGATAAAAGTTTTTTCTTTTGAATAATATCTTTTTCCTCTTTCTGTAACTGCTTTTCTCTATCCTTAAGTTTCTTTATTCCTTGATCTAATTGTTTTTTTAAAGCCTGGTTTGCTTTTTTTCCAGCATCACTTTCATTTAAAATTAATTTAAAGTCTAAAAAAAATGTATCAGCTTTTAGAGGTTGTTGACTTATTATTACAATAAATAAGACTACAACCGTATTATATAAAAATTTCATAAATATTAAAATGTTGTGCCTAAATTAAACCTAAAACTCTCTGTCTCATCCGTATTTGCTTTAGAAAGATTCTGAGATAAAACAAAAGACATTGGTCCTAAAGGAGACATCCAATTTAATGCCACTCCTGTGGAAGATCTAATTTTATTACTGTCATCAATATTGCTATCATAGTCTACTCCCCAAACGTTTCCTACATCAAGAAAAAACCCAAAATCTGTGTTGGTATTTTCAGGTAGTAAATTTGGTAAACTTGCCTCGAGATTTAAAGAAGCTGCATAATTACCGCCCACGTGCTCATTTCCATCTACTGGACCAACTTTTCCTTTTTCAAAACCTCTTAACCTTGAAGTTGATAAATATCTTCTTTTACTTAATCTCACATCATTGTCATCACCAAAACCATTAATCGTTGAAATATAAAATTTTCCTGCACCAATTATATCTTCACTTAAGGATTTATATGAACTGTGAGCGAAATTATTTTTCAAATATGATTTATCTGCATAGATTGGTGCTTCTTGTGCGAATGAAGTTATCGCTCCACTTGTTGGCATAAATGCTCTATTCCTATTATCGAGTTTAAAACCATAGTTTAAAGCTAATTCATTAAATTCCCCACTTTGTTTTTTTAATGTTTCAGATGCGGTATCTACAGTTCGTAAATCATCATATGTAAAACTTGTTCCTAGTGATGCTATTATATTTTTGTATTGTTCGAATGAAGTTCCAATTCCTGCAGATACAACTGTGTTCTCGTAGCCTTGGTCTGGTTTATCATTTCCTTCACTTCTTATAAAATAATTTAAAGAATTTCCTAAATTATCATAATTGGGATTATTCATACTAAGCACACCCGATAACGACTCTTCATCTAAATCCATTTTAAATTCTAATGATTTTCCAGTCCCCATCCAATTATTTTCTTTTATACCCATTGCAATTGCACCACCAGATGTGCCTACACCTGCTCCAGCACTAATTTCACCAGTTGGTCTTTCTTCAACTTCAATGTCAATTATTTTTAAACTTTTTTCATCACTGTCAGTTATTTCGTATTTTACGTCTTTGAAAATATTTCTTGATTTAATCTTTGCAATTGACTTTTTTAGATTTATCATCGTCAAAGGATCGCCCTCATCGACTAATAATTCACCTCTTATTACGTCTTCATTTGTAACAGTATTTCCCTTTATATTTATTCTTTTAACAAGTTCTTTCTTTCCTTCAAATATATTAAAAGTTAAATCTATAGAGTCATCTCTAATTTGCTCTTGAACGTTATGTTCAACAAATTGCAAATTATTATTTGATATTATTAAGTCTATTTCCTCTAAAATTTCTTTTATTTTAAATGGAGAGTAATATTCACCGGCATATTTTTTGAAAGTTTTATTTAATGGAAAAAAAATCTTTTTATCAAATACGGAGTCTAAATTAGTTGATATTTTTCCTAAATAGAATCTTTTACCCTCATCAATTGTATAAATAAGTTTAGCATTTTCAACATCGATAATTTGGGCAAAATTTGAATTAATTTTTATATCATAGTACCCAATTGATTTATAATAATTAGTTAATAACCTTGTATCAAGACTAATCAGATTTTCACTTAACACGGTATTCCTAGAAATTACTTTCCAAAATTTATTTTCCTCACTTGCAATAATATTTTTTAATCTTTTGCTCCTTACATTATCATTACCGATAAATGATATAGATGAAATTTTAGTTTTCTCTCCTCTTTCTATTTCAAATAAAAGGTCAAAATTGTCATCATCTATTTTTTTTAATTTAGTTTCAACTTTTACAAAATTATATCCTAAAGATGAGTAGAGACTCTTAATCATATTAACGTCTTTAACTAGCAATGATCTATTGAGAGATCTCTTTTCTTTTGAGTTAATTACTTTTTTAATTTCATCTTGAAATTTTTTTGTACTTTCTCCAACTATAATTAATTGATTGATAGTTGGATACTCTTTTAAATTTATAATTAAAGTTTTATTTTCAAATGAAATTTCTACATTTTCAAAAAAATCTGTCTCATAAAGATTTTTTAAAATCTTGTTAGCATTCTTTTGCGAATAAGTTTTTATAGTGTTAATTTCACCATAGATTTTAACTGTTTCATCAGAAACTCTTTTATTTCCATTAATAATTACATTGTTTATATTCTCTGCTTTTAGTGGCAATGTGAACACAAAAATTGTAAATAAAAATTTTAATAATTTAACCATATTTACGTTTTATTTTTTCTAAAGTTTTTTGTTTAGCCCAAGAGTTAATTTTGATGATTTGTTTTAAATCTTTGGGCTTTCTTATAGCATATTTTTTATAATTTCTATCTCTTAGAATCTCATCAATAATAATAGGTATGCCCAAAAAGGGCACTTTTTTTCTCAAAAAATAGTCGACTAATAGCTCATTAGATGCATTAACTATAATTGATGATGAGGGAAATTCATTAACTTTATTTAGGAGGTTAATTACTGGGAAATTTTTCTTATTTGGAGTTAAAAAAGTTAAATTTTCAATTTTATTTTTATCCTTAATAAACGAGTCAATATGAGTATTTTTTTCGAGTAAAGCATTAGCTATAGGTATTATCATTGAAGTATCATGGTAAATGAATTTTACAAGACCGTTATTAAATTTTACTATTGCATGAACTAAAGACTCAGGATGAATTAGGATATCCAACTTATTTTTTTTCAATTTAAATAATTTTTGAGCTTCTATGTACTCTAAAATTTTATTCATTAAAGTAGATGAATCTATTGTAATCTTTTTTCCCATTTTCCATTTAGGATGACGCAATGCATCTTGAGGTTTGATTTTTTTTAATTGATTTACTTTATAATTTAAAAATGGACCGCCAGATGCTGTGAGATAAACTTTTTTTATTTCACTCAGTCGGATATTTTTAAGAAGATTAAATATTGAAAAATGTTCTGAGTCTATAGGAATAATCTTTGTTTTATGTTTAAAAGATAAATTATTAATCAAATTCCAACCGCATATAATTGACTCTTTATTTGCTAAAAGTAATTTTTTACTTTTTTTTATCATAAAAATAGTAGGAAACAGACCAGCTATCCCTGGAACTGCTAGAACACTAATATCTGATTTTTTTTTGATTTTTTTTGGGTCAAGAATGTTTATTATTTTAGTTTTACTAAACTTGAATTTTTTTTTAATCTTCTCAAACACTTTTTTATCATTAACTAAAAAAAAATTTGGTTTATATTTTTTAATTTGACTGCAAATTAAATTATAATTTTTATTCGCAGAAAAAAGATATGGGCTAAAAAAATTTTTTTTTTTATCTAGAATTTTAAGAGTTGAAATACCTATTGAACCTGTTGATCCTAAAATTGAAATTTTTTTTTTCATTTAGTATAATATCGTTAAAGTTAACAGGCCAGCCGGCACTCCTAAAAGAATACCGTCTAATCGATCAAGAATACCGCCGTGACCAGGAAATATGCTGCCTGTATCTTTCTGCTTAGCTTTTCTTTTTAAGTAAGAAAAAAATAAATCTCCAATTTGACAAAAAATTGAAGTCATTAATGAAAATATTATTACTTCTTTGCCAAAAATGTTCAAAAAATAATAAAATAAAAATAATATTAAAATGTTAGTTAAAACAATTGAACCAATAGCTCCTGAAAAAGTTTTATTAGGACTTATTCTAGTTAATTTTGGACCTCCAAATATTTTTCCAAAAATAAATCCTCCAATGTCTGAAGCGATACATCCCAAAAGAGTTATAAAAAGTATAATTTTTGAACCAAATGACGCTGATAAAAAAAAGAAAGTTAAACAAAATATGAAAATATATATGGAAAAAAATATATTTATCATAAGAAAATTTATTTTTTTTATTGGTATTTTTTTTGTTAGACTTGAAAACTCTATAATTGATAAAACGCCAAAGATAATTAAAAAATATATTAAGATAAAATCAAATTTAAAAAATAAGTATAATAATAAAAATAATAATATAGAGGTAAAAATTCTATATTTGAAATTCTTTGAAATCATATATTTCCGTAATTTCTTTTAATTTTTTTATAATTATATATTACTTTAGCCAAATCTTTTGAATTAAACTCTGGCCACATCTTTTTAAAAAAAAATAGCTCTGCGTATGCTAATTGCCATAATAAAAAATTGCTCAACCTTTGATACCCTCCCGTTCTAACTAAAATGTCTGGGTTGGGTATGCCTTTTGTAAAAAGGTTTTTATCAATTTCTTTTATAGAAATTTTATTTTTAATTTTTTTTATAGCTTTTATTATCTCATCTTTTGAGCCATAATTAATAGCCAAATTTACAATTATCCTTTTATTTTTTGATGTAAGTTTGATTGCTCTTTTCAGTGAATTTCTTAAGCTTGGCGAAAATTTTTTTATGTCACCAAATATATTGATCTTAATTCCTTCTTTAATAACAGTATTTATTTCCTTTAAAAAATAATTTTCGATAAGCTTAAATAAATAATTTCTTTCTTTTTTAGGTCTTTTCCAATTTTCAGATGAAAAAACATAAAATGTTACAATTGGAACATTAAATTTTATTGAAGCTTTAACAATTTTTTTTACTGTCTCAACACCTTTAAGATGTCCAAAATTTCTTCCTTTTTTCTTTTTATCACCCCATCTCCCATTGCCGTCCATAATGAACGCAATATGATTGAGCTTATTCATATCTGAATAATCTCTTTTTCTTTCTCAGTAATAATATTTTCAATTGTCTCTATATTAGTATCTGTAAGTTTTTGAATATTTTTTTCAGAATTTTTACTATCATCCTCTGAAATTACTTTTTCTTTCAATTTTTTTTTTAATTCTTCATTTGCCTCTCTTCTTATATTTCTTATTGAAATCTTGCTTTTCTCTCCCATATTTTTTAAGACTTTTATCAAATCTTTTCTTCTCTCTTCTGTTAAGTCTGGAATTCTTAGTCTTATTATTTGTCCATCAATTTGAGGATTTATCCCTAACTCAGATTTTTGAATTGCACTTTCTATTAAAGATACATTGCCTTTATCCCAAACTTGAATTGAAATTAATCTAGCTTCAGGAACGCTTGTGGTTGCCAACTGCTCTATTGGCATAGATTGACCGTAAACATCAACTTTTATTGTATCGAGCATATTAGTGTTTGCTCTGCCAGTTCTTATTGTAGATATATCTTTTTTTAATGACTGGATACTTTTATCCATCTTAGATGAATAACTTTTTTCATTAAATTCATTACTCACTTTTTAAACGCCCTCTCCAACTTTAAATCTTATAAAATCAATAACTTTGAGGGTACTGTTTGTGGAATTCTCCTTCAAAATATCTGAAACTTTTTTTTTAGGATCCATAATCCATATTTGATTTAAAAGTGAATTATCGTTCAAAAATTTGGATATTTTTCCTTTTGAAATTTTCTCAGCCATTTCAGCTGGCTTGCCTGAATTAATAATTTCTGCTTTTATTATTTCCATTTCCTTATCGACTATTTTTTTATCTATATCATTTTTATCTATTGCTAGTGGACTTGATGCTGCTACATGCATTGCAATTTTGTTACCTATATCTTTGCTATTATTATCTGATATTCCACCTAACTTTACCACTGATATTATCTTGCCAATATACTTTTCTAAACCTAAATGAACATAGAAAAAATTTGTACCATTTGAATTATCAAAAAATTTAGCTCTTCTAATAGTTATGTTTTCTCCAATTTTTGATATTAAGCTTACTAGGTTATCTTTAACTTTTGTTCCATTTAACATTTTAAAATTATTAATTTCTTCTAAATTTCCTTTTAATTTGAAATTAATTTCTGAGATTTCTTTGCAAAAATTTATAAAATCTTTATTCTTTGCAACAAAATCAGTTTCACTATTAATTTCGATTAATGAAATTTTACCTTCAGACTCTTTAATTAATACTAAACCCTCTGAAGAAGTTCTGCTCATTTTCTTTGAAGCTTTGGCTATTCCTTTTTTTCTTAAAATTTCAACTGATTTCTCAATGCTCCCTTCCGACTCGTCTAAAGCTGCTTTACAGTCTTTAAAACCAACGCCTGTCATTTCTCTCAATTTTTTGATGTTGTCTAGTAAATCTTTATTTGACATTAAGTAATGAAATTAATTTATTTTTTTTTTTCCTTTGAAATATTTATTTCACCTTTTTCCTCAGAGCCTTTTATTAATTTTTCAGCATCCTGAATTGTTTTTTTTAAAAGTTCACAATATAAATTAATCGATCTTCTTGCATCATCGTTTCCTGGAATAGGAAAATCTATACCTGTGGGATCCGAATTAGTATCCAAAACTGCTATAATTGGTATACCTAATTTTTTTGCTTCTGCTACTGCAAGAGATTCAACGTTAGTATCGATGATAAAGATTAAATCTGGTGTTTTTTTCATTTCAGAAATACCGCCTAAAGATCTTTGTAACTTTTCTTTTTCTTTGCTAAATTTTAGTATCTCTTTTTTTGTAAAACCTAAATTTTCTTTTGATAATTGGTCGTCTAATTTTTTAAGGCGTTTGATTGAGTTTTGAATAGTATTCCAGTTGGTAAGCATGCCGCCAAGCCATCTGTAATTAACATAATATTGACCTGTTTCTTTTGCTAAGTTACTTACTTGTTCAGATGCTTGTTTTTTTGTGGAAACAACCAATAATTTTCCACCACCAACAATAATTTTATGGACTTGTACTAAAGCATTTTTGATAAAGTCTACCGTTTGAGTAAGATCTATTATATGGATTGAGTTTTTTTCTCCAAAAATGTATTTCTTCATTTTTGGATTCCACCTTAATGTTTTGTGGCCAAGGTGAACACCTGCCTCTAATAATTGTTTTATATCTACTTTTGGTACGTTCATAATTTTTCCGGTTAATCCACCACAGTAATTCCAATTATTTGGACCGGTAGGGCAATGCCCTTGAAACTGTGTGCGAAATTAGTCACAGATATATACAATCGATTTAAAAAATCAACTATCTAAACTGTTATTTTTTCCACGTATTTCTTAGCTTTTAGAGTTTTTAAATGATCTAAATCAAACTTTCTATTTTCTTGAAGTGAATAAAAAACCTGTTTTCCCTTATTTTTCAATACTAGATTAATCTTAGTTTCTCCACGATTAGATAGCAAATTTTTAATTTCATCTAAATCGCAATTATCTTTTAATTCAATTGTCACTTTTGAATAAGGTTTGTCTATAACTTCATCAAGCCTAAGTATCTTTTTTACATTAATTCTTTTTTTTATAGGATCATTAGTAATTTTTTCTTTTTGAAGTGTTAAGACAAAAGACTCTGACTCACTAAGATTTTCCCTATTAGAAACTAGTAATTCTGAGAATAAAAAAACCTCAAATTCTGTTTTTTTATCGCTAAATTTTATTATTGCATAAGGTGTACCTTTCGCACTTTTCTTTTCTTGAATAGACATAATGGTCCCAGCAACTAAACCCTCCGTATTTTCACTCTGATAGAATTGATTGTAGGTATCTATATTCAATTGAGTGAATATTTCTTCAAATTCATTTAAAGGATGGTTAGTTAAATAAAATCCAATTGACTTAAATTCTTCAGATAAAAGTTCTTTTAAATTCCAAGATGAATTTGAAACAAATTCGAATTCTTTTTTTTCATTTTCTTGACTATCAAAAAGATTTGATTGGTGGTTTTCTTTGTCATCATTTATATTTTTAATTTTTTGAATAATTTTAGGTATCGAGTCTAAAATTTTTTTTCTATTCTTATCAAATTCATCAAAAACTCCTGCTTTTACTAAACCCTCTAACTGGAGTTTGTTTACGTCTTTTGCATTTACCCTTTGAATAAAATCAAAAAAGGACTGAAATATTCCATTTTTTTCTCTTTCCTTTATGATATTTGATATTGCTTCAAAACCAACGTTTTTAATAGCCCCTAGACCGTAATAAATTTTTCTATCGATAGCTCTAAAATCTGCAAAACATTTATTAATTGATGGCTTTACGATTTCAATATTTAATTTTTTTAACTCCTCTATAAACTCTCTTAGTTTAGAAGTATTTGTAAGCTCTGTAGACATGGTTGCAGCTATAAAATCTTCTTTGTAAAAAGTTTTTAAATAAGCTGTTTGATAAGCAATTAATGCATATGCTGCGGCATGGCTTTTGTTGAAACCATACTGTGCAAAAGGTTCAATTTTGGTAAAAACAAAATTAGCTACATCTTTGGCGATACCTTTTTTTAAAGCTCCATTAATAAATCTTTCTTTTTGTTTGTCTAATTCAGCTTTCTTCTTTTTACCCATTGCTCTTCTTAAAATATCTGCCTCACCAGCTGTAAAACCTGCTAATGTTTGAGCAATTTGCATTACTTGTTCTTGGTAGATAATAATTCCATAAGTAGGTGTTAATATTTCTTTTAAAGTTGGGTGAATATAATCAGGTTCTTTAATCCCATTTTTGCAGTCATTATAAATAGGAATATTACTCATAGGACCTGGTCTATATAAGGCTACAAGGGCAATAATGTCATCAAATTTGTTAGGCTTCATTTGTTTAATCGCCTCCCTCATACCTGCACTTTCAAGCTGAAAGAGACCAGTGGTTTCTCCTGTTGAAAGTAAAGAAAATACCTTTTCGTCATTTTGATTTATTTTACTAATATCAAGATTAATATTTTTTTTTTTCAATCTTTTAATTGTATTATCAATTACGGTTAATGTTTTAAGACCAAGTAAATCAAATTTCACGAGGCCTGCGTTTTCTGAAGAATACATATCGTATTGTGTTGAAGGTAAAGTTAAATTTGAATTATGATCAATATATAAGGGAAATTGTTCTGCTAATTTGTGTCCAGCAATTACAACACCCGCAGCATGTGTGGCCATATTTCGGTTTAGCCCCTCTAGTTTTAATGACAGCTCTAAAAGTTTTTTAACTTTAGAGTTATTTTTTACTTCTGATTTAAATCTTGGCTCCCGATCAATAGACTCTTGTAAAGTTAAAGGTCTTGATGGATCAAAAGGTACCATCTTACAAATTCTATCAACATGCCCATATGATAGACCCAAAACACGACCGACATCACGCAAAACCATTCTTGCCTTCAATTTTCCAAACGTAATAATATGAGCTACTCCATTTTTATATTTTTTTTTTAAATATTCAAATACTTGATCTCTTTTCTCCTCACAAAAATCTATATCAAAATCTGGCATAGAAATTCTATCTGGGTTTAAAAATCTCTCAAAAATCAAATCAAATTCTATTGGATCGAGGTCAGTGATGTCTAAACAGTAAGCAACTAAAGAACCAGCTCCAGAGCCTCTACCAGGACCCACGGGTATAGAGTTTTTTTTAGCCCATTTTATATAGTCAGAGACAATCAAGAAATAGCTGGCATAGTCCATTGAATTAATGATATTAATTTCATGAATAAGTCTGTCTTCATAAATTTTTAAAATTTGTTCCTTTGTTTGATTTTTATTTTTTTTTAAAATAAAATTAACTATTCTGTTTTTGAGCCCCTTTTTTGCAAGAATTAATAACTCTTCCTCGGGTGAATTATTTTTATTATTAGAAATTGACGGTAAAATAGGTTTAGATTTTTTTGGTTTAAAATTAAATCTCAAATGAAAATTATAATTGTTTTTTAAAGCTTCAGGAATATCTGCAAAAATATTCTCTAACTCTTTATTTGATTTTAAATAGTGTTGATCGTTATATCTAAATCTATTTTTATCTTCGATAAAATTTTTTTTTCCAATACACACCAGTGCATCATGAGCTTCATACATGTCTTCATTAATATAAAAAACTTCTTGAGATGCAATTAAAGGTAGCTGAAGTTTTTTTGATATATTAAGCAAATAACTCTCAAAATTTTTTTCTAGACTCTCATTGTGTCTTTGAATTTCGATATATATTCTATCTTTAAAATTTAATTTAAGAGTCTTTAATAAAATTTCTATATCTCTGAGCTTATTTTTTAAAAAAAGTTTACCAAAAAAATTATCGTAATTTCCCGTCAATAAAATTAAATCTTCATTATTATTAATTAAATCTTCAAAATCGCATGATGGGTCATTTGATGACTTATTTTTTAAATAACTTAATGAAGATAGTTTTGTAAGATTTTTATAACCTTTTTCTGACGTTGCGTATAAAGAGATTTTACCTATTACATCTTTATTATTTAAATTTATTTGAGTACCGATAATTGGCTGAGTTCCAATTTTTGAGAGTTTTTCTGAAAATTCTAATGCACCACATAAATTAAAACTATCTGCTAAACCTATTGCTTTAATCTGATTGGTTTTACAATATTCAGCTAATTCATCAATTTTAATAGCTCCTTCACATATAGAGTATTGAGTATGTATTTTTATATGATTAAAAAAATTTTCATTTGCGGACATTCTCTCGTTTTATAACACCATCCGAAATAAACAACTTGTAATCTGCTTTGTTAGCAAGTTCTCTATTGTGAGTTGCAAAAATAATTGTTTTTTTTAATTTTTTTAATTTTAAAAAGTATGAAAAAATTTCTTTAGAAGTTTTGTAGTCTAAATTTCCTGTAGGTTCGTCAGCTAAAATTAAATCAGTTTTAGCGATTAATGCTCTTCCAATAGCCACTCTTTGTTGTTCTCCACCTGAAAGTTCGTTTGGAAAATGATTAGATCTCTCTAAAATCTTGACTGAATCTAATATTTTTTTAGCTTGATCTCTGGCTATACTTTCTTTTTCTCCTTGTATAAGTAATGGCATCATTACATTTTCAATTGCAGTAAAGTCAGTTAATAAATTATTATCCTGAAAAATAATTGAAATATATTTTCTTCTAATTTCATCTATTTTATCATCTTTATATTTTCCAGTGACTATATCATTTATTTTTATATCTCCCTTTGTTGGCTCATCTAATAAACCTAATAAGTGCAATAATGATGATTTTCCTGATCCTGATGGACCTACTAAAGCAACTAAATCACCTTTTTTAATTTTAATATTTAATTTTTTAAAAATGGTAATGTCACCATTTAAATGTTTAAAAGTTTTTTTTAAATTAACAGTTTCAATTATGGTCTTATTCATATTTTAAAGCTCTGAATGTTTTCATTTTTGTAATATTTTTAGCAGGAATAAAAGAAGCAACTGCTGATACTAATAGAGATAGAATAAAAATTAGCAATATTGAATTAATATTTATCTCGCTTGGAAGTTTTTCTAAAAAATAAATATCAGATGGAAATATTTCTAAATTAAAAGCTGCTGCTAAAAATATTCTTATTTTTTCAATGTTTATAGAAAATATTATTCCTAAGATAATGCCAGTTATAGTAGCAAAAAAACCTATTGAAAAACCTGTTAAAAAAAAAGATCTTTTTATCGCAGCATTGCTTAGACCCAATGTTTTAAGAATAGCTATCTCTTTTGTTTTATTTTTAATTAATATGGTTAATCCAGAAATTATGTTGAATGCCGCTACTATTATTATTAAAGTTAAAATTATAAACATCACATTTCTCTCAACTTTTAAAGCGCTAAAAAAAGATTTATTTAAATCACCCCAGGTATAGACAAAATAGTTTGGATTTATCTTAACGATTTTTTTTTTTAAATTATCAGCTTTCAGTGGATCTTTTAAATAAATTTCAATATTAAGATCATTAACACTTTTATCAAAAATAGATAATGAGTCCTCTAAATTTAAAAAAACTATATTTTGATCAAATTCTAAAAAACCAGTATTAAAAGTACCTGCAACTTTAAATTTTTCTTGTTTTGGTAAACTTCCAAAAGGAGTTGCTACAAAAGCAGAAGACATGAGACTTATAAAATCTCCTTCTTTTAAATCTAAATTAAAAGCAAGCTCTGTTCCAATAAAAACATGATTTTTTTTAAAATTTTCAATTTCACCAGAAGTTTTATTTTCTTTTAGAAATTGCTTAATTTTTTTTTCGTCTTTATTTACTCCTTTTAAAATTAAGCCTTTAGCTTTATCATTACTTAAAACAATACCTTCTCCAGAATAAGTTTGCGTTAAACTAATCTCGGAAAATTTTTCTTTTAATTTATTTATAAATTGACTATCAATGACAAAACTATTAGGTTGAATCACAATATGTGGATTTAAACCTAAAATTTTTTTTGTTAAATCTTTTTGAAAACCATTCATAACTGACATTACTATTATTAAAATTGCAACGCCTAACGTTATTCCCAAAAATGAAAAAATTGATATTATTTTTAAAAAGCCCTCTTTCTTTTTAGGTCTTAGATTTCTTGATGAAATTAATCTTTCAATTTTTGTGAACAAAGTATTATTTTTTAAGTTTAGATTTTATATTTTCTAGACTTAACATTTCACTTGCGGAATTTAGCTCTTTAAACTCAAATTTATTCTCTTCAGATTTTGATCCAATAATAATTTGAAAAGGTATTCCAATTAAGTCATGCTTTTTAAATTTATTTGACATATTTTCATCAACATCATCTAACAATACGTCAACATTTTGTTTTTTTAAATCTTGATATATTTTTTCAGCTTTTTGTAAGTTTTCTTTATTGTTTTTGCTTATGCTTGGAATGATAACTACGTCAAATGGTGATATTGGCTTCGGCCATTTCATTACACCATTATTGTAGTTTGCTTCGATTGCAGCCCCTACAAGTCTTGAAACCCCAATTCCATAAGATCCCATTTTTACAGAAATTTTTTTTCCACTTTTATCATCTATTAAACAATTCATTGGTTTCGAGTATTTATCGCCAAAGTAAAAAATATGTCCAACCTCAATACCTTTTGTTTTTATCTGATTTTTTTTATCAACTTCTGAATTGAATTTTTTTTCATCAAATTTTTCATCAGTGACTGCATAAATATCTGTAAAATCTTTTCTCATTTTAGATAGAGATGCATCACTAAAATCATATTTATCTATACTTATCTCAAATATTTTTTTATCAGCATATATTTGACTCTCACCAGTTTCTGCTAAAATTACAAATTCGTGGGAAAGATCTCCTCCAATTGGACCAGTGTCAGCAGCCATTGGTATAGCTTTTAAACCTAATCTATTAAAAGTTTTTAAATAGGAAAAAAACATTTTGTTATAAGATTTTTTTGCATCATCATCTGTTAAATCAAAAGAGTAAGCATCTTTCATAAAGAATTCTTTACACCTCATTACTCCAAATCTTGGTCTTATCTCATCTCTGAACTTCCATTGTATATGATAAAGAATTTGAGGAAGCGATTTATATGATTTTACACTTGATCTAAAAACATCTGTAATTAATTCTTCGTTAGTAGGCCCGTATAGCATTTCTCTTCCTTGCCGATCTTTAATTCTTAACATTTCCTCTCCATAATCATCATACCTACCACTCTCTTTCCAAATTTCAGCTGACTGAATAGTTGGCATTAACATTTCCTGAGCCCCAATAAAATTTTGTTCTTCTCTAACTATTTGCTCAATTTTTTTCATGACCTTAAATCCTAATGGAAGCCAAGAGTAAATACCTGCAGAAGATTGTCTGATCATCCCAATTTGTAACATTAATTGATGTGACTTAATCTTAGCCTCAGCCGGCAAATCTTTAGTGATTGGAATAAATAATTTTGATAAATACATTTTATTGCAAATATTTTCTTAAATTTAATAAATCAAATTCAACTAGATAATATATTACAATAAATATTATTGAAGTAATTATCGTAGTTATTAAAAATTTTTTTGTTATTTTTGGATTATTTGGTGCTCCAGGGTCAACTCCCTCTATTCTTTCTTTAAATTTTTCTTTATTTGATTGAATTCCTACAGGGAGTACAGAAAAGAAAATTATCCACCAAATTAATACATAAACTATAATGGAACCAGTTATACCCACTAAATTCTCGCTATATTGATATTTGTAAACGGTTTTTTTCCAGTTTTTTCTTTAACGATTCTTCTACAATTTTGCTTAATAGTCTCTATTAAATTTTTTTGTTGGTTTTTATTATCTAAAGAAAAAGTTCTACAAATATTAAAAATTTCATCTTCCATATCAAAAATAAAATGCTCAGAATTCTCTTTTTCAGGAATACCTTTAAAAGAAATGATTGGTTTTTTTATTTTCCCATTATTTGATATTAAAAGTGTGATTTCCAAATATCCATTCATTGATAGATTTTTTCTATCTTTAATTGATTTAGCATCTGTTTCAACATTAATACTTCCGTCCAAATAAATTTTTCCAGAGGGTGCTTTGTCTATAATTTCAGGCTTATTTCCAGGTAATAATTTTATAATATCTCCATTTTCTATTAATAAAGTATTTGGAACTTGCATTTCTTTTGCAAATAAAACGTGCTCTGCCATATGTCGATGTTCGCCATGTACCGGAATAACACATTGAGGCTTAACCCAATTATACATATCTTTTAAATCATCTCGATTGGGATGGCCAGAAACATGAACGAAAGCATTTTCCTCAGTTATTATCTCCATCTTATTTTTTACAATTAAATTTTGTATAGAATATAATTTTTTTTCGTTACCAGGTATAATTTTTGATGAAAAAATTATACAATCACCACTTTCCATAAAAACATCTGGATGTACGCCATTAATTATTCTGTTCATTGCTCCCATGGGCTCCCCTTGACTTCCAGTTGCTAAATATAAAATTTTATTTTTTGAAACTTTTTTTGCATCTCTCGGTTCTAATGGCTCAATTAAACCTTTAAGATAACCGCATTTTCTTGCTGCTCTATATATTCTTTGCATTGAACGTCCAACTAAACAAATATTTCGTCCTATTTTTTTCGCACAATAAAATATGGATTCCATTCTTGCCACATTAGATGCAAAAGAAGTTACCAAAATTCTATTAGTTTTAATTTCCATAATTCTCAATAAACTATCTCGTACATCTGACTCGGAGCCAGCTCTCCCAGGGCTAAAAATATTGGTTGAGTCACAAATCATTGCAGAGACTCCACTTTCACCAATAGATTTTAGTTTTTTTTGGTCAATTTGGCTCCCAATTAGTGGATTTGGATCAATTTTCCAATCACCAGTGTGAAGAATTGTGCCAAGTGGAGTTTTAATACTTAATCCGTTAGGCTCTAAAATAGAGTGAGTTAAAGTTACAAAGTCAATCTCAAATACCCCAAGTTTAATTTTACTATTTAAAGGTACGACATTTAAATAAGACGTTATGTCAATTTTTTTTTCCTTAAATTTCTCTAAAATTAATGCAGCAGTGAATGGTGTAGCATAAATCTTACAGTTTAGATTAGGCCAAATATGAGCGACAGCTCCAATGTGATCCTCATGAGCATGTGTTAAAACTATGCCAAGCAAGTCATCCTTTTTATCAATTATAAATCCTGCATCTGGCATTATTAAATCAACACCAGGAACTGAGTCATCGGCAAAAGAAACGCCCATGTCAACTATTATCCATTTTTGATTATCGTCTTCTCCATAGGCATATAAATTCATATTCCCTCCTATTTCTCCAGATCCGCCTAATGGACAAAAAATTAATTTTTCTTTTCTCATATTAATTCCTTATAAGCATTTGCTATTCCTTTAATAGTTATATCTTGGTCTATTGCTACTTTTTTTCTTATCATTTTATTAAAAAAGTTTGCATATCCGCCTGTAAGTAAAATTTTGTATTTAATTTTACTTCTAGAAATTATCTTATCTATAATATTGTTTATTAAACCTTCATACCCCCATACAAAACCAGCATTAAGAGCTTCGATTGTATTTTTCCCGTAGGTTTTTTGATGGGTTTTTAAATTAATTAAAGGGAGTAAGGCAGTTGCTTGACTTAAATTTTTTATGGAAAGATTTACGCCAGGTGCAATTACCCCTCCTTCATATATACCATTTTTAATAACATCGAACGTAGTTGCTGTTCCAAAATCTATAATTAGACAATTTCTTAATTTTTTTGCACCAATCGCGTTTGCTATTCTATCTGAGCCTAATTTTTTTTTATTTTTTATATTAATTTTGATAATTTTATTCAATTTCAAGTTCTTAATTTCTAATATTTTAAATTTAGTCGACTTTAAATTCTTTTTAATATTCATAAATACCTTTGGTACAACACTTGAAAATAAAAAGACTGGATTTATATTTTTATTGGTTTTTTTTCCAATAATCTTTTTTAAAAGATTGTTTTTATACATCTCGCTAGTGTCAAAATTATACGATCTCAAAATTTTAAATTTTTTATTTAAAACACATATCTTTGTGGAGGTATTTCCTATATCACCAATTAAATATTTCATATTTTTCGTGCAAATTTTTTTAACTCTGAAAATGAATTTTTATTAGCTTTAAATAAAAATTTTTCATAGTTTTTTTTAATCATAATAAATAGTTTTTTATTATCTATATTTTTATTTGTAATATGTTTCAACGAAGTAGCAGGAAAACTACTGTTTTTTGGATCTATATTAGTATTTATTCCTATTCCAACTATTAAAAATTGTTTTCCACCATTAATAACGGTCTCTTGTAAAATTCCACAAATTTTTTTTTTTTTAAATAAAAGGTCGTTAGGCCATTTGATTTTAATTTTATTTGAAAATTTTTTTGCAAGAATATTTTTTAATAAATATGCATTTAAAACTGCAAATTTCTTAAAATCTATTTTTTTTTTACTCATATCAAAAAAAATACTTAAAAATAAATTTCCTTTTTTTGAAATCCATTTTTTTCCCATAGTACCTCTACCTTTTGTCTGACGCTCAGATGAGATTATTGAAGGCTTTATATTATCTTTCTTTATGAGCATTAAAGCTATATCGTTTGTGCTTTTAACACTTTTAAATTTAAGTGATCTCAATTTCATTAATTTAAAAATAATGTATCCACTACGTTGCTCAAAACTGAAGGGTACAAGAAGAAAGTTAGCAAGATACTACAACTTATAAAAATCGATAGTTGAGCGAATTTATTTTTTGTATTATCGAAACTAATGACACTGTCATCAAAATAAATAGTCTTAATTATTTTAAGATAATAAAAAGCCGATATTACAGTGGTTAATAATCCTATTATTGCTAAAGCATACATCTGTTGTTCAACTACCGCAGTAAAAACGTAAAATTTAGCAAAAAATCCTCCAAGTGGGGGGATGCCTGCTAAAGAGAATAGTATTACTAAAAATGATATAGCTAAGATTGGATGTTTTTTTGAAATACCTGATAAGTCAGAAATATTTTCTTTATACTCGCCATCTTTTTTTAATAGATACAAACATGAAAAAGCACCAAGATTCATTACAACATAAATAGAAATATAAACTATTGAACTCTCATAACCAGAGATCACTCCAGTTGCTACCCCAGCTAAAGCATATCCTATGTGTCCTATTGAGCTATAAGCTAATAACCTTTTAATATTTTTCTGTCCGATCGCAGCCACTGCCCCTAAAATCATTGAGGCGATAGATATAAAAATAATTATAGTTTGCCACTCCATTAATATTTTTGAAAAAGGAATTAACATAAACTTAATTAAAACTGCTAGTCCAGCAACTTTTGGAACTACTGCAAAATAACTCGTTATAGATGTTGGTGCTCCTTCATACACATCAGGTGTCCACATATGAAAAGGAACTGCCGAAACTTTAAATGCAAGACCAACCAAAATAAACACCATGGCAAATACTGCACCTGTATTTTCTTTGCCTAGTTCGTTTGCAATTAAATCAAAATTAGTTGAGCCTGTGAATCCGTACAATAAAGAGCAACCATAAAGTAATAAACCTGATGATAAAGCACTTAACACAAAATATTTTATACCAGACTCAGATGACTTTAAATTATCTCTATCAATTGAAGCTAAGATATATAGTGACAATGATTGTAATTCTAAACCTAAATAAAATAAAATTATATCGTTAGAACTTACCATGAAAAACATACCTAAAATTGAAATTAATATTATTATTGGATACTCAAATTTTGTTAATTTTTTATCTACGATATAATTTTTTGATGAATTAAGTACAAATAAGCTTGAGATAAGAATTAATATTTTAAAAAAATTTGAAAAAGCATCTCTTGTGAAGCTTTCTAAAAATATTTTTTCTAAGTTATTTGAAGTGTTTAAAATTATTACAACTGTCAAAAAAATAATTGCTGAACTAAGGTTGAAAATTAAATTGAAACTATTTTTTATGAATACTCCGATCATCAAAATGGAAAAAATTGATAATGTTAAAAAAATTTCTGGAAGTAATATATTTAAATTATTTATCATATTAATTTAAACTCTCTATTTGAACAGCAGTTTCATAGTTATTTATTAAGTTGTCTACTGAAACATTTAAAGTTTCCATTAATGGAACCGGATAAAAACCAAAAAAAATAACTAGCACAGCTAAAATACCTAACATAATCATTTCTGATTTATTAACATCTTTTAAATTTTTAATTTGGTCATTTTTAGTTACACCAAAAATAACTCTCTTTGTAAGCCAAAGCATGTATGCAGCTCCTAAGACAACTCCAAATGTAGCTAACATTGCAACCAAATAATTCTTCTGAAAAGTTCCTGTTAAAACTAAAAACTCACCTAAAAAGCCAGACGTCCCAGGAAGGCCCAATCCAGCTAAAGCAAAAACTATAAACAAAAAAGAATATTTTGGTAAATAATTTACTAATCCGCCATACGTACTGATCATTCTGGAATGTAACCTGTCATAAACAACCCCTACGCATAAGAATAGTGCTGCTGAAATCAATCCATGACTAATCATCTGAAAAATACTTCCTTCAATTCCTTGTTTGGTAAATGTAAATATTCCAAGAGTTACATAACCCATGTGAGCAACTGAGGAATATGCAATTAATTTTTTCATATCCTCTTGCATTAAAGCGACTAAAGATGTGTAAATAATAGCAATAATACTTAGTGTAAAAATTAATGGTGTAAAAAATTCTGAAGCTAGTGGAAACATGGGTAAAGAAAATCTCAAAAAACCATATCCAGCCATTTTTAATAGTATTGCAGCTAGTATTACTGATCCAGCTGTAGGCGCTTCAACATGCGCATCAGGTAACCAAGTGTGAACAGGCCACATAGGTGTTTTCACAGCAAAAGAACTGAAAAAAGCTAACCATAATAAGTTTTGATATTCTTTAGGTATTTTAATTTCGTAAATTTGAGTGACATCAGTTGTTCCTGTTATCCAATAGATGGCAATAATAGCAACAAGCATCAAAACTGATCCCAATAGAGTAAATAGAAAGAATTTAAACGCTGAGTAAACTCTTCTTGGGCCGCCCCAAACCCCTATGATTAAAAACATTGGGATTAATCCAGCCTCAAAGAATAAATAAAATACAACTAAATCTAATGAGCAAAAAACTCCAATCATGAAAGTTTCTAATATCAAAATCGCTATTAAAAACTCTTTCACTCTATCTTTAACACTATTAATGCATGAGATGATACAAATAGGAGTTATTAATGTTGTAAGGACTATAAATAGGATTGAGATTCCGTCTATACCGAGTTTAAATTTAATAAAATCATTAATCCAGGATTGTTCCTCTAAGAATTGAAAATCTGCTGATGTATAATCCATTGAATACCAAACAAATAAAGACAAAATAAATGTTGCTAAACTACTAAATAAAGAAATGTAAATTGCACTATTATTGTTTTTTTGCCCTCTGGATATAAAAATAAATAGAGAACTTACTAATGGTAAAAATATTAGAGTAGATAAAATTGGAAAGTCCATTTTTTAATTTAAAATCAAATAAGTGAGTAGAATTGATAAACCTATCAACATCACAAAAGCATAATCATATATAAATCCAGTTTGAAAAATACCTGCTTTGTCAGAAAGTTTTTTTATTAATTTTGAAATACCATCAGGGCCAAATCTATCTATAAAACCTAAATCACCTTTTTTCCAAAAAAAAGAGCCAATTTTTTTAGCAGGTTTCACAAATAATAAATCGTATAGTTCATCTATATACCATTTATTAAGTAAAAAACTATAAAGTGGTGAATTAGTATTTTTAAATTCTTCTAAAATTTTCGTATTAGAAATAAAATAATAATATGAGATTGGTATAGAAATTACTACTAATACTGGTGTTAAAATTAAAAACCATAAAGGAATCGGATCATGTTTTATTTCATTTAGAAAAAATATTGATGACTGCCAGAATTCATTACTGTGGTGACCAATAAATGTCGTTTTAAAAAAATAACCGGCAAAAATTGCACCAATAGCTAAAAATAATAAAGGACCTAACATTACAAAAGGAGACTCATGAGTTTCATTTATTGGTACTTTCAAATTATTGTATGGACCGTGAAATGTTTTGAAAAATAATCTCCAAGAATAAATTGAAGTTAAAAATGCTGTAAAAATTCCAATAGTTGCCGCATAGTTTCCAAGGGAAGAATTTCTTAAATAAGCAAATTCAATAATTGCATCTTTAGAGTAAAAACCAGATAAAAAAGGAAATCCAGTTAATGCCAAAGTTCCTATCAACATAAAAACATAGGTATAAGGAAGTTTTTTTCTCACACCACCCATATTCCTTATATCTTGTTCATCTTTAAACGCATGAATTACAGATCCAGAGCCTAGAAATAATAAAGCTTTAAAAAAAGCATGAGTGAATAAATGGAACATTGCTACATGATAAGCACCTACACCTGCAGCAAAAAACATGTAACCTAATTGACTACAAGTTGAGTAAGCAACTATTTTTTTGATATCATTCTGAACAAGGGCAACTGATGCTGCAAAAATTGCAGTAATCATTCCAACTATTGCAACTAGGTTCAAAGCAGTTTGAGAATATTCAAATAATGGGGAACATCTAACAACTAAAAACACACCGGCTGTCACCATTGTAGCTGCATGAATAAGAGCTGAAACTGGTGTGGGCCCTTCCATGGCATCTGGTAACCAAGTATGTAATAAAAATTGGGCTGACTTACCCATTGCTCCAATAAATAAAAATAAACAAATCAATGTGATTAAAGTTGTCTCAAAACCAAAGAATACCAATTTTTTTTCAATAAATTGTGGAGCTAATTCAAAAACTTCTTGAAAATTTATCGTACCGAAATAAAAAAATATAAGAAAAATTCCAATCGCTAAACCAAAATCACCTACCCTGTTTACGATAAAAGCTTTAATTGCTGCGTTATTTGCGCTCTCTTTTTTATACCAAAAACCAATTAATAGATAGGAACATAGCCCTACTCCCTCCCAGCCAAAAAATAATTGAAGAAAGTTATCTGACACAACAAGAACTAACATTGAAAATGTAAATAAGGATAAGTAAGACATAAATCTTGGTTTGTGCGGATCATGGCTCATGTAGCCAATAGAATAAATATGTACCAATGCTGAAACAAAAGTGACAACTACTAGCATCACTGAACTTAAAGGATCAATATTTATTGACCAATTAGCAACAAAATTTCCTGAGCTAATCCATTCAAATATTTTAAAATTTCCGTATGTATTATTTTGAATTCCATTCCAAAACAAGATTATTGAAAACACAGCTGAAATACTTACGAATAAACTTGTAGTAATTTCAGAAAAATATTTAATTAATGATTTACCTAAAAAACCAAGAATAGATCCAACTAAGGGTAAAAAAATTACAGCGTACTCCATTTATCCTTTCATTCCATGGATATCTTCAACTCTTATTGAGCCTCTGTTTCTATAATAAATAACAATTATTGCTAATCCTATTGCCGCTTCAGCTGCTGCTACTGTCAAAATTAGCATTGTGAATATTTGTCCAACTATATCTCCAGAAAAAATTGAGAATGATATTAAATTTATGTTTACTGATAACAATATCAATTCTATAGACATCAATATTACTATTACGTTTTTTCTATTTAAAAAAATACCGATTACACCTAAAAAGAATATTATTGCACCTAGAGATAAATAATGACCTAGTCCAATTTCAATCATCAATTTTTACCCCTTTATTGCTCTCCACATCTCTAAGCTCAATTGATGATGATGGATTTCTAGAAATTTGATTAAAATAACTTTGTTTTTTTACTCCTTTTCTTTGTCTAAACGTTAAAAGTATAGCCCCTATCATTGATAATAAAAGTATGACTCCGGCTAATTGAAAATACAAAATATAATCAGTGTACATAACCAAACCTAACTGATGTGTATTTGAAATATCTGATAAATTTAAAGTGCTGCTTGACATTAGATCGTCCTTGTACTTCCAACCACCAACAACTACTAGTAGCTCTAAAAGTATTAAGACGCTTACTATTAACCCTATTGGAATATGAGTTGATTTTTTTCCAATAAACCAAGATTGTTTTTGTTCAGCTACGTTAAGCATCATTACTACAAATAAAAATAAAACTGCCACAGCTCCAACATAAACAATTAAAATAATCATTCCTAAAAATTCAGCACCAACCATTATGAAAAGGCATCCAACTGATATGAAATCTAAGATTAAAAAGAAAACTGAGTTAACAGTATTTCTTGATGTGATTACCATTAGAGATGAAAAAATTGCAATAACAGAAAAAAAATAAAAAAATACTGAATGAGCTAACATTTATCTATAGGGTTTATCTAGCTTAATATTCTTAGCCAAGACTGATTCCCATCTATCACCGTTGTCTAATAATTTTTCTTTATTATAATAAAGCTCTTCTCTTGTTTCTGTTGCAAATTCAAAATTTGGCCCTTGAACTATAGCTTCTACAGGACACGACTCTTGACATAAACCACAATAAATACATTTCAACATATCGATATCGTATCTTGTTGTTTTTCTACTACCATCTGCTCTTTCAGCTGACTCAATTGTAATAGCTTGAGCGGGACAAACTGCTTCACAAAGTTTACAGGCTATACATCTTTCTTCGCCATTTGGATATCTTCTTAAAGCATGTTCTCCTCTCATACGAGGGCTTATTGGACCTTTTTCAAACGGATAATTCACAGTTTTGGATTTTTTAAACATTTCTTTAATGGCCATTAACAAACCTTTAATAAACTCAACTAAAAAAATAGTTTTAAAAATTCTGCTTAGAGTCATTAAAAGTTCCCTTTTGGTAATTTATCAAAATAAAATAAAAAACTTGCTGTTAACACTAAATATACTAAAGAAAATGGAAGAAATATTTTCCATCCTAGTCTCATCAATTGATCATATCTGTATCTTGGCACAATTGCTTTTATTAAAGCGAACAAGAAAAATAAGAATAAAATTTTTAAAATCATCCAGATTGGAGCTGGTACTAAATTAATTGGATAAATGTCAGTTATTGGCAACCAACCACCTAGAAAAAGTATAGAACCCATTGCACACATTAAAAGAATGTTTGCATATTCACCAAGCCAAAACATAGCATACATCATTCCAGAATATTCGGTTTGATATCCAGCCACTAACTCGGCTTCAGCTTCGGGTAAATCAAAAGGAGGTCTATTAGTCTCTGCTAATGCAGAAATAAAAAATATTACAAACATTGGAAATAGTGGAATTACGTACCATAGTTCTTTTTGCGCTAAGACAATGTCTTTTAAGTTTAATGATCCAACGCACAATAAAACATTGATAATTATTATTCCGATAGAAACTTCATAAGAAACCATTTGAGCTGCAGACCTAATTGCGCCTAAAAATGGATATTTGGAATTTGAAGCCCATCCACCCATTATAATGCCATAAACACCCAGAGAAGAAACAGCAAATAAATATAATATGCCAACATTAATATCAGACAATACAAGTTCTTCACTCATTGGAATAACTGCCCAAGCCACTAAAGCAAGAGTCATCGTTACAATAGGTGCAAGTATAAATACTGTTTTATTAGCGCTAGCTGGAATAATTATTTCTTTAAAAATATATTTTAATGCATCAGCCAATGTTTGCAGTAAACCAAATGGACCTACAACATTTGGTCCTTTCCTTTTTTGCACTAAACCCCAAACCCTTCTATCCAACCAAACAATCATGGCCACTGAAACTAATATTGGTACTATTAAAAATAAAATTTTATAAACTTCGTTACCTAAAATTTGTAAGTACTCCATCATTAATTATTTGTCCCATCTTTTTTAATTTTTTGACGAATTTGACGACACTCGCTCATTGTTTTTGATGAACGTGAAATAGAGTTTGTGTAGTAATAGTCAAGTTCTTTTACAAAAATCTTCTCATTGAAAAAACTTGTTTCAATATTATTAGTTTTAATTACTGATTTTTTCGGAAGTTCGTTTATCTCTGAAAAATTTGGAACAGTTTCTAAAATTTCTTTTCTTAATTCATCAAAATTTAGCGTTTTTTCTTTTATGTTTAATTTTTTTGTAATTCGATTGAAAATTTTCCAATCTTCTAAAGCTTCTCCAATTGGGTAAGATGCTTTTTTACCTTCTTGTATTCTTCCTTCAAGATTTTCATACAAACCATTTTGTTCCGTATATGTTGCGCTTGGTAAAATTAAATCTGCGATCTCTGCGCCTCTATCTCCATGGCTACCTTGATAAACAATAAATTCATCATTTTTTTGAAATTCTAAATTATCGGAACCTAACAAATATAAAAGTTTAAATTTTCTATTTCTTAAATCATCAAAAAAAGATGAAGATTTTTCTTTATCTTGTAAAATTTTTAAATCTAAAAGACCTACTGTTGATGCATTTTGCACAAGTATATTTAAACTATTCCAGTTTTCATTAATCAAATTATTTTTTATTAAAAATCTTTTTAATTCTTCAAATATATATCCTCCACTTTTAAGCTCTAAAGCTGACTCTCCAATAATGATAATTGGTTTTTTTGCTGATGAAAGTTTTTGAGAAAAGTCGTGTTCTTTATTTACAATTTTTTTAATATCTTCCGTGCTATCGCCAATTATTTCATATTCATAAGTTAAATCACCTGGGTTTCCTATTGAGAAAATTGGGATTTTTTTTTGTACAAACGTTTTTCTTATTCTAGCGTTTAAAATTGATGCTTCGTGTCTTGGGTTTGTTCCAACTAATAAAATTAGATCCGCATCTTCAATTCCTGCTATTGAAGTATTAAAAATATAGTTCATTTTTTCATCTGAGTTTATATAAAAATTTTTTTCTCTAAACTCTAAATTTTCACTTTTTAGTTTTTTAAAAAATTTCTTGAAGCTCAGAGCATTTTCCATATTGATCATATCACCTATATGCCCAGCTATTTCATTTGGTTGAACTGAATGTATTTTATCAACTAAAAGATTTATAGCTTCATCCCAAGTAGATTTTTGTAATTTATTATTTTTTTTTATATACGGAACATCTAGTCTTTGTTTTAATAAACCATCACAAGAATATCTTGTTTTGTCGGATATCCACTCTTCATTAATTTCATTATTTAATCTTGGTAAAATTCTTTTTACTTCCCAATTGTAAGTATCAACTCTTATGTTTGAACCCACTGCATCCATCACATCTACACTTTCTGTTTTTTTAAGTTCCCATGGTCTTGCCTCAAAAGCATAAGGTTTAGATGTAAGTGCTCCCACTGGACACAAATCAATAACATTAGCAGACAACTCTGACTCCATGGATTTTTCCAAATAAGTCGTGATTTCCATATTTTCTCCTCTTCCAATAGCTCCTATTTCTGGAACACCGGCAACTTCTGTCGCAAATCTCACACATCTTGTGCAATGAATGCATCTTGTCATTTGGGTTTTAATCAAAGGTCCCATATATTTTTCTTTTACATCTCTTTTATTTTCAACAAATCTCGATTTATCTACTCCATAATAAAGAGACTGATCCTGTAAATCACACTCTCCACCTTGATCGCACACAGGACAATCTAATGGATGATTAGCTAATAAAAATTCCATTACACCTTTTCTGGCTTTTTCCACAAAAGTAGTATTTGTTTTTATATTCATTCCCTCTGCAGCTGGCATAGCGCAAGATGCAATTGGTTTAGGTGATTTTTCTAATTCAACTAAACACATTCTGCAATTTCCAGCTATTGATAGTTTTTCATGATAGCAAAATCTTGGTATCTCAACATCTGCAAGCTCGCATGCCTGAAGAACTGTCATTCCTTTCTCAAATTCAATTTCTTTTCCATTTATTGTGATTTTAGGCATTTTTATTCTCCAACAAATGTTGATCGACTAAATAAGGATTATTCAATTTTTTCTTAATTAAAGGTTCTTCTCTACAACGGCTTTCAACTTCTTTTCTAAAATGTCTCAACAAACCTTGGACTGGCCAAGCTGATCCTTCACCAAAAGCACAAATAGTATGACCTTCAATTTGTTTAGTTACATCAGAAAGTAAATCTATGTCACTAAAAGTAGCTTTTCTTTTAACAACTCTGTCTAAAATTCTCCACATCCAACCTGATCCTTCTCTGCATGGAGTGCATTGACCACAACTTTCATGTTTATAAAACCTCGCGATTCTAGCCATACACTCAACAATGTCTTGATCTTTATTAATAACCACTATTCCTGCAGTGCCTAATCCACTTTTATTTTCAATTAAAGTGTCAAAATCCATTGTTATCGTATCGCAAACCTTTTTTGGTAATAAAGGCATAGATGAGCCACCTGGAATAACTGCTTGAAGATTGTCCCAGCCGCCAACAACACCTCCTGCGTGTTTTTCTATTAAATCTTTTAGAGGGATTCCCATTTCTTCCTCGACGTTACATGGAGCATTTACGTTTCCTGAAATACAAAATATTTTAGTCCCTGTATTTTTTGGTCTACCTATTGAGGCAAACCACTTTCCGCCTCTTCTTAAAATTGTAGGTACCACAGCAACGGTTTCTACATTATTAACTATTGTGGGACACCCGTACAAACCAACTAATGCTGGAAAAGGGGGTTTTAATCTTGGTTGACCTTTATTACCCTCAATACTTTCCAATAAAGCAGTTTCCTCACCACAAATATATGCACCTGCTCCATAGTGAATATGAATGTCAAAATCCCATCCAGAACCACAAGCATTTTTCCCTAAGAAATTTTTATTATAAGCCTGATCAATTGCTTCTTGTAATCGTTTACCTTCATTAAGATATTCACCTCTTATATAAATATAACAAACATGAGCGTTAACTGTGTAACCTGCAATTAAACATCCTTCGATTAATTTTTGAGGTTCAAATCTTAAAATGTCTCTATCTTTACATGTCCCAGGTTCAGACTCGTCTGCGTTAATTACTAAATAGTGTGGTCGTGAACCTACTTCTTTGGGAGCAAATGACCATTTTAAACCAGTTGAAAATCCTGCTCCTCCTCTTCCTCTTAGTTCAGAGGTTTTTACTTCATTAATTATCCATTCACGACCTTTAGAAATTAAATCTTTAGTATCTTTCCAATCATCACGTTTTATGGAATTTTCAATCTCCCATCCGAATTCATTATAAAGATTTTTAAATATTTTGTTTTCTTTCTTAAGCATGTTTTTCCCCGTTACTTATAGAAATTTTTTCTGGGGAGGTATTTTTTCTACCACGATATGAACCAGGTTTTAGAGGTTTATCATTTATTAAAGAAATAAGTATTTCTTTTGTACTTTTTTCATCTAAATCTTCATAATAATCATCATTTATTTGTACCATGGGTGCGCTAACACATGCTCCTAGACATTCTACTTCCATCCAAGAACAGCTACCTTTTTTTGAAATTTCATTTTCTTTTGGCGATATATTTTCTTTACATAATTTTACAATTTTATCAGCACCTCTTAATAAACAAGGTGTTGTTGTGCACACCTGTATAAAATGTTTTCCTACTGGTGCTAAGTTATACATTGTGTAAAAAGTAGCTACCTCATAAACAGAGATATAGGGCATAGCGAGAAATTTGGCGATATATTTCATAGCTGCTAAAGGTATCCAATTATCGTTCTGTCTTTGAGCTAAATAAAGTAAGGGCATGACTGCGCTTTTTTTATTTTTTTCCGGATATCTTTTTAAAATTTGTTCAATTTTTTTTAAATTTTCGTCTGAAAATTTAAATTCTTTTGGTTGATTGTCATGTATTTTTTTTATGCTCATCTATCTACCTCTCCAAAAACAATATCTAATGAACCAAGCACGGCAGGAACATCAGCCAACATATGGCCGCGAATTAGATAATCCATAGCTTGTAGATGAGAAAATCCCGGAGCTCTTATTTTACATCTATAAGGTTTATTGCTACCATCAGATATTAAATAAACACCGAACTCACCTTTTGGTGCCTCAACAGCCGTGTAAACATCTCCCTTGGGAACTCTGTACCCTTCGGTAAATAATTTAAAGTGGTGAATTAATGCTTCCATTGATTGTTTAATATCGTCTCTGTTTGGAGGTGAGATCTTATTATCTATAGATATAACAGGACCTTTTGGTAATCTTTCGATACATTGTAATATAATTTTTACACTCTCTCTCATCTCTTCTATTCTACAAAGATACCTGTCGTAACAGTCACCATTCTTTCCGACTGGAATTTTAAAGTCTAAATCTTTGTAAATTTCATAAGGTTGAGATCTTCTTAGATCCCAAGGAACACCTGAACCTCTTAACATAACGCCTGAAAAACTGTGATCAAGAGCCTCTTGCTTTGTAACAATACCTATTTCGACATTACGTTGTTTAAAAATACGATTATCAGTTAGTAATCCTTCTAGATCATCAATTATTTTAGGGAAAGATTTACAAAATTTTTCAATATCCTCCACAAGTTTCATTGGGATATCTTTGTGTACTCCTCCAGTTCTAAAATAATTAGCGTGTAATCTTGATCCAGATGCTCTTTCATAAAAAGTCATCAAAGTTTCTCTTTCCTCAAAACCCCATAAAGAAGGAGTAAGAGCTCCTACATCTAAGGCTTGTGTAGTAACATTTAGGATATGGCTTAAAATTCTACCAATTTCGCAAAAAATTACTCTTATGTATTTTGCTCTTATGGGCACTTCTACTTTTAATAATTTTTCAGCTGCTAAAGCAAAAGCGTGCTCTTGATTCATAGGTGCTACATAATCTAACCTATCAAAATAGGGTAAAGCCTGAGTGTAAGTTTTTTGCTCTATTAATTTTTCTGTGCCTCGATGAAGAAGGCCAATATGTGGATCAGCTTTTTCAACTATCTCTCCGTCTAACTCTAGTATCAATCTTAACACTCCATGTGCTGCGGGATGCTGAGGTCCAAAATTAAGACTCAATGATTTAGTTTTTTTTACCATCTTTTTCAGAGTTTTTTATTTCTTTTATATAATTTGTACCCTCCCAAGGACTTTCAAAATCAAAATTTCTGTAGTTTTGTTCGAGCTTGACAGGTTCGTAAATAACTTTTTTATCTTTTTCGCTATATCTAACTTCATTAAAACCTGTTAATGGAAAATCTTTTCTCAATGGATGGCCTTTAAAACCATAGTCGGTTAAAATTCTTCTTAGATCTGGATGATTTTTAAATCTTATTCCATACATATCAAACACTTCTCTTTCCATCCAATTAGCTGAGGGAAATATTTTTGTTAGAGAATTAATAGATTGATCTATTTCAAATTTAACTAAAAGTTTAATTCTTGAATTATTTTCATGAGATAAAAAAAGATAAACTAATTCGAATCTTTTCTGATTATCAGGATAGTCAACTCCTGCAATATCAATTAGTTGCTTGAATTTACAATTTTCATTTGATTTCAAAAATTGAACTACATCAACGATGTCTTTTTCATCAACTTCAATTAAAAGTTCATCATTATCTATTGAGGAACTTTTAATTTTACTAGAAAGTTCAGAATTAATTAATTTCTCAATTTTTTGTAATTTTAGAATCATTTTTATCTTTTAAGAGAACCTTCTCTTCTAATTTTTTTTTGAAGTTGTAAAATTCCATATAATAAAGCTTCTGCTGATGGAGGGCATCCTGGTATATAAATATCGACAGGTACAATTTTATCGCAACCTCTCACAACAGAGTAAGAGTAATGGTAATATCCGCCTCCATTCGCACAGCTTCCCATGGAAACAACATATCTTGGTTCAGGCATTTGATCGTAAACTTTTCTTAAAGCTGGAGCCATTTTGTTGGTTAAAGTTCCTGCTACAATCATTACGTCTGATTGTCTCGGTGAAGCTCTGGGAGCAGCACCAAATCTCTCAAGATCATATCTTGGCATTGAAGTTTGCATCATTTCCACGGCACAACATGCAAGACCAAATGTCATCCAGTGCAAAGAGCCCGTACGAGCCCAATTAATTAAGTTATCACTTGATGTTGTTATAAAACCTTTGTCTGCAAAATCTTTTGCTAAATCTTTAAATTCTTCCGGTATCTCTTTTTGTTTATCTGAAAAAATATTATTATTTATTCCCATTCCAACGCCCCTTTTTTCCATTCATAAATAAAACCAATTGTTAAAACACCGAGAAAAAACATCATTGACCAGAAGCCTAAAACCCCAATACCACCTAAAGATATTGCCCAAGGAAAAAGGAAAGCAATTTCCAAATCAAAAATAATGAAAAGTATTGCAACTAAATAAAATCTTACGTCAAATTCCATTCTTGAGTCATCAAACGGTTCAAATCCACATTCGTACGCTGATAACTTTTCTGGATCTGGATTAGAAGGAGAAGCTAAATAATTGGCTATAATAAATCCAATGCTTAAAAATAAAGCTATAAATAGAAATATTATTATAGATAAATATTCTGATAAAAAATTATAAATCATGTTTTTTTTATTAATACCTACCTCAATACCGTAGTTTGAGGATTCTTATATTAACAATAACTCTTTATAACATTTTACATCTAAGAGTACAGGACAGAAGGAAGCATTTTTGTTGATTGAAAATTGCTATTTTATAACTCTTTAGATGAAAATGATTATCAACTTGTGGCGGGAGTGACGGGACTCGAACCCGCGGCCTCCTGCGTGACAGGCAGGCGCTCTAACCAACTGAGCTACACCCCCACAGTTATTGAATTTAATGGTGGGCGGTAAAGGACTCGAACCTATGACCCTCTCGGTGTAAACGAGATGCTCTACCAACTGAGCTAACCGCCCTATTAAATAAAACCGAGATATACAATAAAAACTTTATAAAGTAAAAAAGTATTTAAATTGTAGTGTAATTTATATAAATAGCAGTATTATTAACTAATTATGATTTTAAGTTGTAACTCATGTGGTAAAAAATTTGTTGTTCCAGATAGCGCAATTACTGCTGCAGGAAGAACAGTTCAGTGTGGATCATGTGGGAATAAATGGAAACAATTTCCTGTCGATAAAATTAATAAATCTCAATTAGTTTCAAAAGTTACAGAAGTAGTTTCAAAAACAAGACCAATTCAACAAAAAACACAAAAACTCAAAAAGGCAAAAAAGCGTAATATAAAACATAGGGAAATCAGTTTGTACTCACCGGAGTATTTAGCAAAAAAACACGGTATTAAAATTAATGACACAGATTTTAAAAAGACAGTCAGCAAAATTGAGAAGAATAAAGATAAAGTATCTTTTGGTTTTTACAACTCGCTTATTTTGTTTTTAGTACTAATAATTGCTTTTTCGAAAGGGTTACATTTTTCACAAGAACTTATTGTTCAATCATTTCCTTTCACTGAATACTATTTAGATTACTTTTTTGAAACTATAAGAAATATGTTTGAGATCTGGAAAAATTTAATAGCTAGTTACTAATCTCTAGATCTTTTATATTTACAAAATTATCCGATAAATTCGAATTATTTTTTTTAATGTCTTTATAAAAATTCCAAGCTAAAACTAAAAGAGTATTATTTTTATCTTTTATATAAGATTTTTTTTTAATTGGTATTTTCACTCCAGGTATAAATTTATTATGTTTCAACTTGTTGTCTTCTACAATAAAATCAATTTCTTTAGAAATCCCAAAAAAATTTAATGCAGTTGTTGCTTTTGCTGGAGCACCGTATCCTATAATTTTTTTGTTATTTTTTTTTATTTTTTTTATATTAGTTAAAACATTTTCTCTTATTTTATAAACTTTATCTCCAAAATTTTTATAAGTTCTGAAATCTTTAATCCCATAATTTTCCTCTTCTTTGAGCATTTCTTTAACACTTTTTTCAATTTTTACTTTCTTTGCTTTTTTAAGATAAATTCTAATTGATCCTCCATGAGTCTCTATTTTTTCGGATCTAAATATTGTTGCATTAAATTGTTTAAAAAAATAAATTAAAGAAGTAAGTGACCAGTAATTATAATGTTCATGGTAGATGTTATCAAAAGTTAAATCTTTCAAAGTATTCATCAAATATTGTACCTCTATGATTATAGTTCCTTTTTTGCTTACCAAACTGAACATGCATTCTGCCATTTCTTTAAGTTTATCTGAATGCGCGAAAACATTTGAAGCTAATATTAAATCAGCATTTTTTTTAATCTTTCGAAGATTCTTTTTTTCTAAAAAACCATTAAAAGTTTTTATTTTATTTTTATTTGCAAGTTTTGCCAAGTTTTTAGCTGGTTCTATACCTAAAACTTTTTTAAATCCTAGATCCATGAAAGGTTTCAGAGCTATTCCGTCATTGCTCCCAATATCAATGATATACGAATTTTTTTTATTTAATTTAAGTTCCTTAGAATATTTTTTTGCCGCTTTAATAAAATGATCTCTGAAAGTTTTTGATGTGGATGAAGTATATAGATAATTAGAAAACATTTTTTTTGGATCAACTGCCACAGATAGTTGACAGTTATGACATTTCTGGCAGTAATTTACCTCTAAAGGATAAAGATCGCATTTTTCATCTTTTTTATTCGTTAAATTATTCGCCAAAGGTTGATATCCCAAAGAAACAACTCTTTTAAGTTCAGTGTTACCACAAGATCTGCATTCAAACTTATAACATTCTAATAATAATTTTTTTTCTTTTTCATCTACAAATACATGTCTTATAGTATGGGTAATACCATAATTTTCATGATCTCTTTCACCTCTAACAAGATTTAAAAATGTTGTATCTTTTGTAAAAACCATAGTGTGAGCTACATTAGGTTTTATGACTGATAACTGGCCTGCATTTACTACTTGAGTAATTTTTGGAGCATTTGGATTTATTATATCTTGAAAGATTTCTATGATTTGTCCTTTGGTGAATAAACATTTTTGCTCTTGCTGTGGATGATAATGATTAGCTCTTATCGTTCCTTTTTTAGAATCGATTAACCCGATTAAATTTATTGGTTCAGTTAACTCATGATTGCTAATTGTACCTCTTTTATCCATAAAAGGATTTTCACCGTCTTGTACATACTCCAAATCTCTTTTTAAATTTTGTTTGGACCATTTTTGAATCATTTCTTTAATATTTTGATCTAAATTATAAAGAAAGTCAAAACCAGTGTTCAATAATTTTTTATTTGATAAGGAAAAACCTAAATTTGGGATCTCGTCATTTGTCTCTTTTAAAGTAATTTTGGGATTATATTTTTTACATATTTCAGCAACTTCTTTCACAGTCAGTGTATCTTTTGTTAAATTAAATATCTCAGAATTAATGTCATTTTTTTCCTCCATAAATTTAAAACAACGTGCTACGTCTATTAAGGGCACAAGGCTTTTAATTTGTCTGCCACCAGAAAATAATTTTAATGTTCCGTTTTGTGAGGCGATTTTTGAAAATAAATTTGGCATTATATCAATCCTCATTGTGTCGGTAGAATAACCGTAAACTGAACCAAGTCTTAAAATTACAAAATTTTTGCCAGAATTTTTTAATTGATTTTCATTAATAGCTTTTGAAGAAGCATAAGATAAAACTGGTTTTAAAATTTCATTTTCTTTAATATCAGTTTTTACTTCATTAATTCCCTCATATACTACGTGCGTTGAAGGAAAGATAATTTTACATTTATCGCTAATGGTTTCTAAAATATTTTGGGTTCCTTTTTCGGCAACCTCTTTAATTTTTTCATCTTGCAATTCTGAAGACTCACTCTTTGTTCTTGGAACATCTGTAATGCCTGCTAAATGATGAACAATGTCTGCATCTCCAAAATTTTTTTTTACGAAAGCCTTGTCTAATATATCTCCTTGGATAAATTCTATGTTCCAACTTCTAAGTTGATTTACTCTTTCAGATATAAACCTATTATCGATTACAACAATATTATGATGCCAACTGACACCAGAATATAACTTACATAGTTCAGTACCAATATAGCCTAAACCGCCAGTTATGATGATTTTTTTTTTCATTTTAAACGTTATATTTACTTATAATAAGTTTTAATATAACTCAATTATAATGAAAATTATTGACTGCTTCATGTATTATGATGAAGATTTAGTCTTAGACATCAGACTAAATGTACTAGACAAATATGTGTCAAATTTTGTGATTTGTGAGGCAAATTTCAATCATAACGGAACAAAAAGGGATCTTAAATTTGATATTAACAATTTCTCAAAATTTAAAGAAAAAATAATTTATATACCCCTTGAACAACAGCCAACTAATTTGAAAGAAATAAAAAAAAAGGATAGTCAGTCACTTAAAAATTCTAAAATATTAGATAACGCTCTAATACGAGAAAATTTCCAAAGAAACTTTTTACAAAATACTATTCGAAAATTTAATGATGAAGATTTAATAATTATTAGTGACCTTGATGAAATTCCTAATTTAGAAAAATTTGTTTACAAATCTCGAATAACTTTTTTTGAGCAAAAAATGTATTATTATAAATTGAATTTAGTGCAAAATAATTTTGTTTGGTATGGTTCAAGAATTTGTAAAAAAAAATTTTTGATTAGTCCTCAATGGTTGAGAAATATTAAATCAAAAAAATATCCCTTATGGAAACTTGATATTTTATTTTCAAAAAGAAAGTATAATAATGTAAATTTTATAAAGAATGGCGGATGGCACTTTACAAATATTAAAAATGCCGAGGAAATTGATTACAAAATGAAAAATTACTTACATCATTTAGAGTATGAAGAAAGTGGTTTGGGTGTAGACAACATAAAAAAAATTATTAATGAAAAGAAAATCATTTATGACCATAGTGTTGATAAAAGGGGGAAAAAATGGAATTCTTCAATAAAATTGATTAAAGAAGAGAGTTATAATTTACCAAGTTATATAATTCAAAATAAATCAAAATTTAGAGATTGGATAGATTAATTTCTTTTTAATGTGTGCTTAATTCTTCTTTCAATTTTCCTTTTTTTGAAATTTGATCAACTTCAACCCATTCAACTCTTTTTAATGGTTTAATTAGTGCAACCTTTAGAACTTCATCAATATTTTTAACTTTTACTATCTCTATCGAGTCTAGCACAGTTTTTGGAACTTCTGTTAAATCTTTCTTATTTTCCATTGGGATCAAAACTTTTTTTATTCCAGCTCTATGAGCTGCTAAAAGTTTTTCTTTTAATCCACCTATTGGTAAAACCAAACCTCTTAGAGTAATCTCTCCTGTCATTGCTACATCTTTGTTTACTGGAATTTCTGTGATAGCAGAAATAATTGAAGTCACCATCCCTACTCCAGCAGATGGGCCATCCTTTGGAGTTGCTCCTTCTGGAACATGTATGTGAAAATCTTTCTTATCAAAAATTGGTGGAATGATTCCATAATCTAAACTTTTTGACCTAATATAAGATTTAGCAGCTTTCACTGACTCTTGCATGACATCCCCGAGTTTTCCAGTGATTTGCATTTTGCCTTTACCAGGCATTACCACTGACTCTATTTTTAATATTTCTCCCCCAACTTCTGTCCAGGCTAAGCCTGTAACCACTCCGACTCTGTTTTCCTCCTCTATTTCTCCATATTTAAATTTTTCAACACCAAGAAGTTTTTTTAGATCAGTTTCATTTATTGGATTATTAACTTTTTCATTATTATCTATTTTTTTTACAAGCTTTCTTGCTATTTTTGAAATCTCTCTCTCTAAATTTCTAACACCAGACTCTCTTGTATAATGTCTTATAATTTTTCTGTTTATCTCTTCATCGATTTTCCATTCATCTTTTTTTAATCCATTATTTTTACTTTGATTAGGTATTAAATATTTTTGAGATATATTTACTTTTTCATCTTCTGTGTAACCAGATAATCTGATTACCTCCATTCTATCTAGTAATGGAGGTAAAATATTTAAAGTGTTCGCAGTTGTAACAAACATTACGTCTGACAAATCGTAATCTACTTCTAAATAGTGATCGTTAAATTCTTTATTTTGCTCTGGATCAAGAGCTTCTAATAAAGCAGATGATGGATCTCCTCTGTAATCGTTCCCGACTTTGTCTATCTCATCCAATAAAAAAAGAGGATTTTTTGTTCCTGCTTTTTTCATCATTTGTATAATTTTACCTGGTAAAGATCCAATATAAGTTCTTCTATGACCTCTAATTTCTGCTTCGTCTCTTATTCCCCCAAGCGATATTCTGATAAATTTTCTATTTGTAGCTTTTGCAATAGATTTTCCAAGAGAAGTTTTTCCTACCCCAGGTGGTCCAACTAAACATAAAATAGGTCCTTTCATTTTTTGCATTCTCTTTTGCACAGCCAAAAATTCAATGATTCTTTCTTTAACTTTTTCTAAACCATAATGATCCTCATCTAGAATTTTTTGAGCATTATTTAAGTCAGTATTTATTTTAGATTTATTAGACCAAGGAAGGTCTGTCATCCAATCTAAATAGTTTCTTACTACTGTAGCCTCTGCTGACATAGGACTCATTGATTTGAGTTTTTTTAATTCAGATAAACATTTTTCTTTTGCAAGTTTTGGCATTTTTGCATCAGTAATAGCTTTAGACAAAGAAGTCAGTTCATCTTTTCCCTCATCTATCTCGCCCAACTCCTTCTGAATAGCTTTAAGCTGTTCATTCAAATAGTATTCTCTTTGCGTTTTTTCCATTTGATTTTTTACTCTTCCACGAATTTTTTTCTCTACAGAAATCACGCTTGTCTCTTTTTCTATTAATTGATGAATTTTTTCTAATCTTTTTTTAAGATCAATAGTTTCGAGTAACTCTTGTTTTTCAAATATTTGAATATTTAAATTTGAAGAAATATTATTAGCTATTTGAGAAGGATCTTTCAAGTTTTTCAAACTGTTAGCGCCATCATTAATATCTTTTTTATTTAATACTTGTAATCTATCAAATTTTTTTACTAGCCCCAAAGCTAGTGGTTCTAACTCTTTAGATACATTCTGATCAGCGGCAATTTCTACTTCACAAGTTAAATGATTACCGTTGCTATCGCCATGCTTAATTATTTTTACTCTTTTCTCCCCTTCTACTAAAACTTTTACTGTTCCGTCAGGTAATTTTAATAGTTGTAAAACTTTACTCAAACAACCGTATTGATAAAGATCTTTACCAGTTGGATCATCGATTTCAGAGTTTTTTTGTGTAATTAAAACAATCGATTTATCCGATTTCATAACTTCTTGAAGAGCCTTTATTGATTTTTCTCTTCCGACAAAAAGTGGCACGACCATTGAAGGAAAAATAACAATGTCTCTTAGTGGTAATAAAGGTTTTATATAAGAAGCATTCATAATTGATTATATGGCTATTAATACTTCAATTTCAAGAAACAAATTATTATTATGCTACAGATGTTGATGATTTTTTACCATATGTGACAATGGGTTCCGAAGCACCTTTAACAGATGCGCTATCAACTGTAACTTTAATAACATTTTCCATATCTGGTAATTCAAACATAGTTTTTAATAATATGCTTTCAAGAATCGATCTTAACCCTCTTGCTCCAGTTTTTTTTGCAATAGCTTTTTTTGCAATTTCTAAAATTGCATCATCTTGAAACTCTAACTCAACCTCCTCAAAGTCGAATAACCTTTTGTATTGTTTAATCAAAGAATTTTTTGGTTCTTTTAAAATTTTTACTAAAGATTTTTCATCTAGATCATCTAAAGTTGCAATAATTGGCATTCTACCTATAAACTCAGGTATAAGACCATACTTGATTAAATCTTCTGGTTCTAACATTTTCATAATTTCAGAAAGTGGTTGCTCTTTATAGTTTTTAACTTTTGCACCAAAGCCTATAGAGCTACCTTTTCCTCTGCTATCAATCAGTTTGTCTAATCCTGCAAAAGCACCACCACAAATAAATAATATATTTGTTGTATCAACTTGTAAAAATTCTTGTTGAGGATGTTTTCTCCCTCCTTGAGGTGGAACGCTAGCAACAGTGCCCTCCATTATTTTTAATAAAGCTTGTTGAACTCCTTCACCAGAAACATCTCTTGTAATTGATGGATTTTCAGATTTTCTACTAATTTTATCTACTTCGTCTATATACACTATCCCTCTTTGAGCTTTTTCAACATTGTAGTCAGCTGCTTGTAATAACTTTAAAATAATATTTTCAACATCTTCACCAACATAACCTGCCTCAGTTAATGTAGTAGCGTCTGCCATAGTAAATGGAACATCTAAAATTCTTGCTAAAGTTTGGGCCAGTAAAGTTTTTCCGCATCCTGTAGGACCAACTAAAAGAATATTTGATTTTGATAATTCTATGTCCTTATTATTTTTTGCCTCATGATTAAGTCTTTTATAATGATTATGAACTGCCACAGATAAAATTTCTTTAGCAAATTTTTGGCCAATTACATATTCATCTAAAACATTACAAATTTCCTTAGGAGAAGGAACTCCATCCTGGTGTTTAACTAAGGATCCCTTATTTTCTTCTTTAATGATATCCATACAAAGCTCAACACACTCATCACAAATAAAGACTGTTGGGCCTGCTATAAGCTTTCTAACTTCATGTTGACTTTTTCCACAAAAGGAACAGTACAGAATATTTTTATTATTTTTTTCAGTCATATCGAATCAATTTACTTAATATAAAACTCTGCTAAATACTTAGCAAGTTGAAGTTGTAAATTTTGCTATATATTGTGTGTTATTTTCTTTTTTCTACAACAGAATCTATCAAGCCGAATTTTTTTGCTTCATCAGCCGTCATAAAATTATCTCGCTCTAAAGCATCAGATATTTCATCAATTGTTTTCCCTGTGTGTTTTGAGTAAATCTTATTTAACCTTTCTTTCAAAGATAAAATTTCTTTAGCATGAATTTGAATGTCAGTAGCCTGACCTTGAAATCCTGCTGATGGCTGATGAACCATAATCCTAGAGTTTGGAAGAGAGTACCTTTTACCTTTTTCTCCCGCTGCTAAAAGAAAAGAACCCATCGACGATGCCTGACCAATACAAAGAGTAGAAACTGGTGAATTTATGTATTGCATTGTATCATAAATTCCTAAACCAGCAGTTACTAAGCCGCCTGGACTGTTAATGTAAAAATTTATTTCCTTTTTTGGATTTTCTGACTCTAAAAATAGCAATTGTGCAGTAACTAAAGACGCTACAGCGTCATTCACAGGTCCAACTAAAAATACTATTCTTTCTTTTAGTAACCTTGAGTAAATATCATATGCCCTTTCACCTTTGCTTGTTTGTTCAACAACCATAGGAATGAGGCTATTCATTTTTTCTTCAAATTCCCGACTCATAGTAGGTTTATACAACTATTGGTTACTTTTTACTAATTTTTTTTGATTTAGACTTATTTTTAATTGACGATGTGGTTTTAGACTTCTCGGTATCAACATTTGGTTTATTAAAATCAGCTATAATTTTTTCTGCCTCTTTTGTGTTAATTTCTTTCGATGAAAGATTCATTTTTGACTTAATTAATTCAATTATTTTTTCCTCATACAAAGACCCTTTCAAACTTTGAGAGGCACTAGGGTTTTTTTGATAATACTCAAGAACCATTTTTTCTTGACCTGGCATACCTTTTATTTGTTTTTGGATTTCATTTCTCACTTCATCATCTGATACTTTTAAATTATTTTTTTCTCCGTACTCATTTAGCAATAATCCAATTTTAATTCTGGATTTTGCTAATTTTTCGTTATTAGATTTATGCTTTTCTTTATCCTCTGGTTTAAGATTTTGAGTCATAATTGAAATTTCTTGATCGATTAAGTTTTGAGGTAAATCTACCTGATGATTTTTTTCAATTTGATCTAATATTTCTTTTTTAGTAATTGCATTCAATGCCTGAGAATATTGACTTGAGATTTGTTTTTCAATTAAAGATTTCAAATCTTTAATATCTTTTGCTCCTATTAATTTAGCAAAATCATCATCAATCTTACTAGCTACGGGTTTTTTTACATTTAAAATTTTACATTCAAATTTGGTTTTTTTGTTAGCAAGTTCTTTTTTTGGATGATTAGCTGGTAGAGTAGCATTCAATATTTTTGTATCATTTTTTTTTACACCAACTAGTTGTTCATCAAAACCTTTTAAAAAAAGGTCCTTTCCTAACTCTAACTGTACACCTTTTCCTTCACTTCCATCAAATTTATTGCCATCAACTGTAGCTAAATAATCAAATGTAACTTGGTCTCCGTTTATTGCTTGTTCTTTTTCTTTTTTTTCTTCAAATTGTTTATTTTGATTAGCAATTTCATTCAATTTTTCATCAATTATTTTATTTTCAATTTTTATTTTAAAACTTGTAGCTTTAAACTTTTCAAAACTTTTTAAGGTCACGCTCGGCAAACAATCTATTTGAAGTTCATAGTTTAAATCTTTTCCCTCACCAAACTGTTTCAAATCAATTTTTGGTTGACCAGCAACTTTCAATTTTTTGTCATCTATAGCTTTTGTGGTAGTTTCTCTTAAAATCTTATCTACTACCTCTCCATATATAGATTTTCCAAATTGACTTTTAATTACCTCTGAAGGAACTTTTCCAGGTCTAAAACCCTTTAAAGCTACTTCTTTTTGAAGCTCTTTAAGTCTTTCTTCCATTTTTGTCTGTATATTTTTTTTATCAACTATTACAGATAAAACTGTTCTTAAACCTTTTTTTGATTTTACTTCTACTTTCATAATATTTGGTGGGCAAGAAGAGACTCGAACTCTTAAGCCTTGCGGCACTGGTTTCTAAGACCAGCGCGTATACCAATTCCGCCACTTGCCCAATTAATAATCGTTGTTTTTATATATCAATTTAATTTTTAGTTAAATGATAAAGTCTAGAGTAAATTATTGAATAAATTAACAATAAGATAAAAAACCAATATCTGCTTAGTTGGGGATCGTTGAACAAATAAAACCCAGGTATAATTAGAACCAAGTACAAAAGATTTATGATTATTGAATTAATATAATGTCCTTTATCTTTTCCAAAAATTCTTGAAATCTTATAAAAGCTTAACATATGTAGATGTTTATCATCTGGATAAATTGGAGATTTTTTTTGAGTGAGTTTTCTAAAAAATGAAAAAAATACCTCAAAAAAAAGGTAAAATAAAAGAGTGCAAAAGAAAAATGAAGAAATCTTTGGGTTTAAGTTATTTGTAATTATTGTATTCAAACTTGTCAAAGCTCCAAATATATAGGCTCCACTGTCTCCTAGAAAAATTTTCGCACTTGGAAAGTTGAATAACAGAAATGATAAAAGGATTATAATTTGAGAGATTAACAAAATTGAAAATTCCAGATTATTATTACTCATATTCAAATAAGTTAATATTATATTAATAATAATTAAATTTATTGCTAGCAGACCATTAAAGCCATCAATTAAGTTTGCTCCATTAATAATAAATAAAAAACATAATAATACGAAAAGTGAAGAGAAAATATGACTCGACATTAAGGGGATTAGAAATGGAATATCGATATTAAAAATTTTAATTGGTAAGATGTAAATAAATAAAAAAAGTAAAAGCACCATAATAATTAATCTTGTGAATGGTTTAATATTAATCTTTAAATCGTCTAGAAAACCTACCAAAAACATAGAATAGCTGATAAAAATATAATCGTACAAAATTTTGGAATATAACAGGTAGTAAATTACAAAAAAAACACTTAAAGAAATTATAGCAGCGATCCCTCCACTACGTGTAACAGGAACATCATGAAAAGATTGTGGTTTTAAAAAATCTTTATCGAGTAAAGCGCCCCCTCTTATCTTGTGTGAGAGTTTACTTACAAGAAGAAAAATAAAAAAACTTATTAAAGCGAAAATTGACAAAAAACTTGCTTCAATCGACTCTGTGCCCATTTATTTTTTATCCTTTGTTATTTTTTTTAAATATATAAATTCCAATAAGTATTACAACTAATGATACTATCACTTTCCAGGTAATTACTTCATCCATTAGAAAATAACCAAAAATAATTCCAAAAATTGGTATTAAATATGCTACCTGAGTTTGAAAAACTAAACCATTTACTGTTAAAATCCGAAATCTAATTAGCCAAGCTAATCCTGTTGCGATTACACCTAAATACAATAACGAAAGAGTCGAAGCTAAAGTTGGAGAAGACTCCCATGGGGTTTCAATTATAAGTGAAAAAGGAAGAAGGAAAATTACTGACCATAAGGTTGTAGACGTTGTAACGTTCTCATTTTTTTTATTCTTTAATTTTAAAGTCAATAATCCTCCAATACAATAAAATGTTGATCCTAAAATAGTTATAAGAACATAAATAAAATTTTCATTATTTATAATTACTTTGTCAAAAAATAATAATACGATACCACTAAAGCCAATCAATACACCTAAAGATTTAAGATAAGATAGTTTTTCATCTTTAGTAAAAAAATGTGCAAGTATTGAACCACTTAAAGGCGTTGTACTCATTAATATTGCTGCAAGATAACTATTTATTTTTGCGGTACCAATGGCGATTAAAACAAAAGGTATTGCAATGTTACAGAGTCCTATCAAGGCGTACCAATTCCAATTTTTACCAAAAGCTTCTATTTTTATAGCGCTAACTTTACAAAGTATTAATAAAGGCACACTTGCAAAAATTACTCTCACTAAAGCAAGTGTAATTGGATCGTAAGAATATGTAGCTATCTTAATATTAAAAAAAGAGGAGCCCCAAATAATGGCTAATAGTATTAATAGGGTCAAATCGATGGTATTTGCTTCTCTCATTTAAGATTTAAAGTGTATGTATGTGATAAATGCATAGCTGTTATATATTTTTAATTATACTCTAAATAGACACCTTATATATGTTCGCAGCAATTAATAAAATTATTTGAGGAGCAAAATGAGTTCAAAAGATATTCTTAAGCTTATTAAAGACAAACAGATTGAGTTTGTAGATTTAAGGTTTACTGATCCTAAAGGTAAACTTCAGCATCTAACAATGGATACAACAGTTGTTGATGAAGATATGCTGAACAATGGAGTGTTTTTTGATGGATCATCTATAGCTGGTTGGAAAGCAATAAATGAATCTGACATGATTTTAAAACCTGACTTGGAGAGACCAATAATTGATCCTTTTAATTCTCACACCACATTAAATATATTTTGCGATATTTTAGATGCTGTAAAAAAAGACCCTTATGGAAGAGATCCTAGAGGAACTGCAAAAAAAGCTGAGGCATATTTAAAAAAATCAGGCATCGGGGATAAATCGTACTTCGGACCAGAACCGGAATTTTTTGTTTTTGACGACGTAAGATTTAAAAACGATATGAATGAAACTAGTTTCAACATAGATAGTTCTGAAGGTCCATACAATACTGGAAAAAAATATGAAAATGGAAACATGGGACATAGACCAGGAATTAAAGGCGGTTACTTTCCTGTTCCACCAGTTGATAGCGCTCAGGATATGCGAGGAGAGTATTTAAAAGCACTTAAAGATATGGGAGTAAAAGTTGAAAAACACCATCACGAGGTAGCACCAAGTCAACATGAACTAGGTATGTACTTTGGTACTTTAACTAACATGGCAGATAACGTTCAACTTTACAAATACGCTGTACAAATGGTGACTCACTCATTTGGTAAGACAGCTACATTTATGCCTAAGCCAGTAAAAGGTGACAACGGTTCAGGGATGCATTGTCACCAATCTATTTGGAAAGGTAGCACGCCAATATTTATGGGCAAAGAATACGCAGGTTTATCTAAAGAAGCATTGTATTATATAGGGGGTATTTTAAAGCACGCTAAAGCTATTAATGCTTTTTCAAACGCAACAACAAATAGTTATAAAAGATTAATTCCAGGTTTTGAGGCACCAGTAATTCTAGCGTACTCTGCGAGAAATAGATCAGCCTCATGCAGAATACCTGTGATAATGAATCCTAAAGCAGCTAGAATGGAAATAAGATTTCCAGATGCTGCTGGCAATCCTTATTTAACATTTGCTTCAATGTTGATGGCAGGTATCGATGGTATTAAAAACAAAATCGATCCAGGCAAAGCGTTTGATCAAGATTTATATTCTCTATCGGAGGATGAAGTTAAAAAATTACCTACTGTTTGTGGCTCTTTAAGAGAAGCTATGCAAAACCTTGATAAAGATAGAAAGTTTTTAACTGAAGGCGGAGTATTTACTGACGACCAAATAGATGCTTATATAGAATTAAAATTTCAAGAAATTTACAAATTCGAGCATACTCCGCATCCAATTGAGTTTGAAATGTACTATAGTGGTTAAACTTTAAAGGACTCTCCGCAACCACAACGTTCAGTTTCATTAGGGTTTTTAAATATAAATTGAGACGAAAACTTTTCTTTTTTATAATCCATTTCTGTTCCTAGAAGATACATTATTGCTTTAGGATCAATTAAAACTTTGACTCCTTTATCTTCAATAATTTCCTCATTAGGTTTTATTTCTTTGGCATACTCCATAATGTAAGACATTCCGGCACAACCTCCTGACTTAACGCCTACTCTTACTCCGATAGCCTTGTCTTTAGCTTTTGACATTATCTCTTTTATTCTTTCTGCAGCATTTTGACTTAGTTTTATTACTTGTTCGCTCATAAATTTAACTCCAATTTTGCAGCTTCGGACATTTTATCTTTAGTCCAAGGCGGATCCCAAACTAATTTTAAATTAACATCATCAATACCATCTAGTTTTAATATATTATCTTTAACCATTTTAGGCAAACTTTCGGCAACAGGACAGTTGGGAGAAGTCAAAGTCATTTCTATATTAACTTTTTTGGCGTTCTCTATATCTATTTTATAAATTAAACCCAATTCGTAAATATTTACTGGTATTTCAGGATCATAGATTTTTTTAATCTCTGCTATAATTTTATCTTTTAGTAAGCTCATTTTTTTTCAACTGCTGATAAACAGGTATGCCAGGCCATTGTTGCGCATTTAACTCTCATCGGAAATTCTTGAACTCCAGATAAAGATGTAATTGTAGTTATCTGATCTTCCGTGAGGCTATTAAGTCTGATTTTTGTTTTGTTCTTAATCATATTTAAAAAATCATCGTTAATTTTCTTTAAGAAAGATAAATTTTTTCCTTTCACTATCTCGGTCAAAATAGATGCTGATGCTAAAGAAATAGCACACCCTTCTCCCTCAAAACTTAAGTCTTCAATTTCTTTATCTTTATTAAGTTTTAAATAAATGTGAACTTTGTCACCACACAAAGGATTATGTGCTTTTGCATCATTAGTATAACCATCACACTTTCCTTTATTTCTAGGATTTTTCCCATGATCTAAGATTATTTCTTGATATAGTTCTTTAAGTTCCATTTAATTTTGAAATATTTTCTGACAATTCTTAATTGCTTCTGATAATTTATCTATATCTTCTTTATCATTATAAACTCCTATAGAAGCTCTAGCAGTTGCAGGTAAGCCAAGTTTTTCATGCAATATTTGGCAACAATGGTGTCCAGCTCTGATAGCTACACCGTCATCATCTAAAATAGTTGCTATATCGTGTGGATGAATATCTTTTAAAGTAAAACATAATACTGAACCTCTTTCTTTAGGATCACCAATAATATTGATAGAATTATTTTTTCTAAGTTTTTCTAAACCATATTCTAAAATTTCATTCTCATGCGATGCAATTTTTTTGATACCAAGTTTTTCTATAAAATTTAATGACTCAGAGAAAGAAACTACTTCAGCAGTTTGCATAGAACCTGCTTCAAATTTTGTATTAGTCTCGGCAAAAGTTACATCATCTTTTTTTACTTCATTAATCATTCCTCCTCCGCCTTGATAAGGTGGTAAATCATCAACCCATTTTTTTTTCATATACAATACTCCAAGACCATTTGGGCCATACATTTTGTGACAAGATATTGCATAAAAATCACATCCAATTTTTTGCATATCGATGTGAGAATGAGGCGCGCCTTGGGTACCGTCAATTAATACTGGAATATTTTTTTCTTTTGCAAGATCTACAATTTTTGTAATTGGTAATATTGCTCCAGTTACATTTGATATATGCGTTATTGCAATGATCTTAGTTTTACTAGTAATAAGTTTTTTAATATCTTCTATTTCAACGTCACCATTTTCATTAACTGGAGCAAATTTTATAGTAGCTCCCTTTTCGGATCTTAAATAATGCCAAGGTATATAATTTGAATGATGTTCTAACTCTGTAATTAATATTTCATCTCCTTCATTTATATATTTTTTTCCAAAAGATGAGGCTACTAAGTTTATTGCTTCTGTCGCGCCTTTAGTAAAAATTATTTCTTCCCTATGTTTAGCATTTAAATATTTTTGTACTTTATCTCTGGTAGCCTCAAACCTATTTGCTGCTTTTACAGCAAGAGTATGAACGCTCCTACCTACATTAGAAAATTCATTTTCATAAAATTGAGATATTTTATCAATCACAGTTTTTGGTTTTTGGGAGGAATTAGCGCTATCTAAATAAACTAATGGTTTTCCATTAATCTTTTGTTTAAAAATTGGAAACTCTTTTTTTATATTTTTAATGTTCATTAATTTGTCTTTCTAATTTTTTGATTAAAAAATTCTTTAATTCACTCTCTTGCATTTTTTCTAATATTTCACTTAAAAAACCGTTTATGAGCAATTCATATGCCTCTCTTTCAGGAATACCTCTAGATTTTAAATAATGTATTGAATTTAAATCTACGCTTCCAGAAGAAGAGCCATGCGAACATTTTACATCATCAGCATAAATTTCTAATTCTGGTTTAGCATCAAATTCAGCAGCGTCATCTAAAATTAAAGCTCCGCTCAATTGATATGCATCTGTTTTTTGTGCAATATTTTTTACAAAAATTTTTCCTTGATAAACTCCCTTGCTCTCATTATTTAAAACTTTTTTTACTTTTTGGTAGCTATGACAATGTGGTGCATTATGGTTGATTCTTGTCTTTATTTCTTGATGCTCATTTTTAACCAAGTTTAGAGCAGAAAAAACACTGCTTTTTGAATCTTTTTCATTTAGATTAATTTCAATATCAAGTTTGTTGAACTTCAAACCTGACAAAATTAAATAATTTTTGAGGTTTGAATTTTTTTCTAAATCATTTTTAGTATATTTATAAAAATATCCATTACATTTAGAATTATTTATTAAAATATTATTTAAAGAAGAGTTTTTTCTCATTTTAATGTTCTCTATAGTATTCACCATAAAATTTTCTTTTGAAGAATTATCTATATAATTTATTAAATTTAACTCAGAGTTTTCATTAATAATTATTGAATTTTTATAATTTACAATTGTCTCGTTTAACGAATTAGAGAAATTATTATAAATGACAATCGGTTTTTTTAATTTATAGTTTTTAGAAATCTCCAAAGAAAAGCCTCCAGAAGCTAAAGCGTGATTTAGCAAGTTAAGTGAATTTTTTTTGTCTAAATTTTTTTCATTTTTATAATTAAAAACTTTAAGGGAAATTTTATTTTTTTCTTCATAAGAAAAATCTGAGGATATAATTTGCCCATTAAATAATGAGATAAAGTTATGTTCAAACTCATGTATTTGTTTAAAATTTTTCTCTTTAAACAAATAATCATTGTTTGAAATATTATTAAAGTTATTACTTAAAATTTTATTAAGATCAGAAAATTTCCAATCTTCGTCTTTTTTGTTAGGGAAACCGTTTTTGTAAAAAAGCTCTAGATTTTTTTTTCTAGAGTCAATTTCCTCTTGAGAAAGGCCTTTTATCTTTTCAATTTTAAAATCGTAATACTGCTTCATTTAAACTAAATTTGTATAACCTGTTTTTTCTAGTTGAACTCCAAGTTCTGCTTTTCCTGTTTTTACAATTTTACCGTTGGATAAAACGTGAACAAAATCTGGTTTAATATAATCTAATAGTCTTTGATAATGGGTTATTATTAAAAAAGCATTGTCCTTGTTTTTGTAAGAATTAACTCCTTGAGCTACAATTTTTAATGCATCAATATCTAATCCGGAGTCTGTCTCATCTAAAATAGATAATTTTGGCTGCAATAGTTTCATCTGTAAAATTTCATTTTTCTTTTTTTCCCCGCCAGAAAAACCAACATTAAGTTGACGAGACAAAAATTTTTCGTCTATACCAAGCTCAGAGGATTTTTCTTTTATTAATTTCAAAAAAGCTAAAGTATCCAATTCCTTTTCGCCATTGGCTTTTCTAACTGAATTTAAAGACGTTCTAAGGAAAATATTTGTATTTACCCCTGGTATTTCTAGAGGATATTGAAATGCTAAAAAAATTCCTTTTTGTGCTCTTTCTTCGGTAGATAGTTCGCTTAAACTTTTTCCATTATACTTAATTTCTCCCTTAATTTCATAACCAGATTTACCTGATAAAACATTAGCTAATGTACTTTTTCCTGATCCATTAGGACCCATAATTGCATGCACTTCTCCAGGTTTAATGTTTAAGTTAAAACCTTTTAAAATAAGCTTGTTGTCGATTGTTGCTTCTAAATTTTTAATATTTAGCATTATCCAACACTTCCCTCCAAACTAATAGCAACAAGTTTTTGTGCTTCAACAGCAAATTCCATGGGTAGTTGCTGGAGAACTTCTTTACAAAATCCATTAACAATTAAACTCACGGCTTCTTCTTGATCTAAACCTCTTTGATTGCAGTAATAAAGTTGCTCCTCGTTGATTTTAGTTGTGGTTGCCTCATGTTCTATCGTAGATGTGGCATTACCATTCTTTATATAGGGGATGGTATGTGCTCCACATTTATTTCCCATTAGGAGAGAGTCGCATTGTGTGTAATTTCTTGAGTTAATTGCTTTATTTTTTATTTCAACAAGACCTCTGTACATATTGTCAGCGTTACCTGCAGATATTCCTTTCGAAATAATTTTACTTTTTGTATTTTTGCCCAAATGTATCATTTTAGTACCTGTATCCGCTTTTTGAAAATTATTTGTGATTGCTATTGAATAAAATTCTCCAACCGAATTATCTCCCTGTAAAATACAACTAGGGTATTTCCACGTAATTGCCGAGCCGGTTTCAACCTGTGTCCATGAAATTTTTGAATTTTTGCCTCTACAAGCACCTCTTTTAGTAACAAAATTATAAATACCTCCTACTCCTTTTTCATCACCTGGGTACCAATTCTGAACTGTGGAATATTTAATCTCAGCATCATCTAATGCTATCAACTCTACATTTGCTGCATGTAGTTGGTTTTCATCTCGCATTGGTGCTGTACATCCTTCTAAGTAGCTTACATAGCTTCCTTTATCAGCTATAATTAAGGTTCTTTCAAATTGACCAGTTTCTGAAGCATTAATTCTAAAATAAGTCGATAATTCCATAGGGCACTTGGTGTTAGGAGGAATGTAGACAAAGGAACCATCAGTAAACACAGCTGAATTTAAAGTAGCAAAATAATGATCACTCAACGGTATAACAGAACCAAGGTATTTTTTGACAAGTTCTGGATATTTTTGAATTGCCTCTGAAATCGAGCAGAATATTATTCCTTTTTTTGTTAGCTCATCTTTAAAAGTAGTGGCAACGGAGACAGAATCAAAAACGGCATCAACCGCAATACCGTTTAATCTTTTTTGCTCATCTAATGGTATTCCAAGTTTTTTATAAGTTTCTAATATTTTTGGATCTATTTCATCTAAACTTTTAGGTTTTTCCGAAGCGCTTTTAGGTGCAGAATAATAATACAAATCCTGATAATTTATTTTAGGATATTTAGGCTTTTGCCAGTTTGGCTCTTTTAAAACTTTTAATCTATTAAAAGCTTTCAATCTCCATTCTAACATCCATTTAGGTTCTTTTTTTATATTAGAAATAAATTTAACTGTTTCCTCAGAAAGGCCTTTTGGCGATTTTATATTTTCAATTTCAGTTGTGAAACCATATTTATATTCTTTATTATTTTTTAAGTCTTCAGCTTTCATTTATTTTAAGTTTTGTTTTTTTACTAAATCTTGTAATTTTACTTTTTCAAAAAAATTATTAATATGTTGATCAAGTTGATCCCAAAGATTATGCGTAATACATTTTGTAGTTTTATTATTGCAACCTTTTTTTGACTCTTTTTTACAATTTAAAGTTTTCACTTCCTCATCCACAGCTGAAATAATGCTGGAAATTTTTATTTGCTCTGGTGGAATTTCAAGTTCATATCCCCCTTTAGCTCCTCGAATACTTTTAACCAATTTATTATTTTTTAGTTTTATAAATATTTGCTCTAAATAGGCTAAAGAGATATTCTGTCTTATAGATATATCTGTAAGACTTGTTGGGCCTTTATCTCTAAATAAAGCTAAATCTGCCATTGCCATAACTGCGTATCTGCCTCTAGTCGTTAATTTCATAAATTAACGTTGTAATACAATATTTTTTGTCTAATTCCTACTAAATCAGTAAGAATTAAAAAAAATTATTTGCCGCATAAAAACGTGTTATAAAATATTACTTTTTTTTAGAAATAATAATCATTATCAAACATGAAACCAAAAAGTTTAGAAATTTTTATACCTGGCCCTGCTGGAAGACTTGAGGCAAAATATTATAAAAATCCAAAATTTGGATCTCCAGTCGCTATCGTTTTACACCCTCATCCTCAATATGGAGGTACTATGAATAATAGAGTTGTACAGCTTATGTATAATATTTTTTTAGAAAATGGTTTTTCAGTTATAAAAGTAAATTTTAGAGGTGTTGGAAAGAGTGATGGTGTTTTTGACAATGGACAAGGAGAATTGTCAGATGCAGCAGCGGCTCTAGATTGGATTGAAAGGCAAAACTTAGATTATAGTCAATGCTGGGTATCTGGTTTTTCTTTTGGATCTTTAATTTGTATGCAATTAATAATGAGAAGACCAGAAGTAAATAATTTTATTGCTGTTTCACCTCAACCAAACGTTTATGATTTCTCTTTTCTTGCACCATGTCCAACATCTGGACAAGTTATCTATAGTGATAATGATGAATTAGTGACCAAAGAGAGCATTGATGAACTTGATAATAGAATTAAGAGTCAGAAAGGCGTTGAGGTAGTTTTCTCAAAAATTAAAAACTCCAATCATTTTTTTAAAAATAAAGAAAAAGAATTAAAAGTAGAAATTGAAAAATATTTAAAAGAAAAAACTGCTCTTATTTAATATTTTATTAATTCCCCTCCTGTACATGGCTTATTGCAGTTGGTTGTACCAGGAAATGAAATTGGCAATTTTAAGATTGATCTGATAGCTAAAAATGCAAAAGCTTGTGATTCAATAAAATCTCCATCAATACCATAATCATCTACTAATTTAATATTGAATTTAAAAGAGGAATATTCTTTAATTTTTTTCAGAAAGACTGAATTTTTTCTTCCGCCGCCACAAACTAAAATATTTTTTATATTTGTTTCAGTTTCTTTTAATAACTGAGAAATTTCTTCTCCAATAATACTTGCTGTAAAATCTGTTAAAGTAGCAGCACCATCTTCAAGGTTGAGACCTCTCGCAAATGAGATGTCAAAATCATTAGTATCAAAAGATAATTGTTTTTTATTATTTCTATTCATATATAATTCTTGAGCTTGCTCAAAAATAATTTCATTATTTTTTCCGATTGAGGCAAGTTTACCATTTCTATCAAATTTTTGATTTGAATTTTTTCTTACCCAACTGTCTATAAGACAATTGCCCGGTCCAATATCTTTACTAATCAATTCAGAAAAATTATCATTATTTTTCACAATAGTAATATTTGAAATCCCTCCTAAATTAAGAAAGCAAACTGGTAATTTCATTTTGTTTTGTTTACTTAAAAGTTGGTGAAAGATTGGTGTCAAAGGAGCGCCTTCGCCACCATTTAAGATATCATTACGCCTAAAATCAAAAACAACATTTCTTTTTATTAATTGATTTAATAACTTACCATTTCCTAGTTGTTTAGATATTTTTTCCTTTGGATTGTGATATATAGTTTGGCCATGAAAACCAATTACGGTACCGCTATTAATATTTAATTTTTCAATTAATTTTGCATGAAAAATTGTAATTTTTCTCTCTAAAATATTTATTTCTTTTTTATATAATTCAAGATCATCGATCTTTTGAATTTTTTCTTTTAAGGTGTGAATATCTTTATATATTTCAGGATCGTATTCACTATATTTATTTTTGATTAATTCAAAACTATTTATCCCATCAGTCTTTATAATTGAAGCATCTACCCCATCCCCAGAAGTACCACTCATTAAACCTAAAGAGATCCAATTTTTTTGCATATTTTTATTTATTTATAATAATTTTTGTATAATAGTTGCTTAAGTAAATAGCACTATGAAAAATAAGTTTTTACAGGAAATGCAAGATCGAGGGTACCTAAATCAGTGCACTGATTTGAATAAACTAGCGGAAATTTGTAATAAAAAATCAATATCCGGATATATAGGTTTTGATTGTACTGCAAGCAGCTTACATGTGGGTAGTTTATTACAAATAATGATTTTAAAATTAATGCAGAAATATGGTCACAAACCGATCGTACTTCTTGGTGGTGGTACAACGTTAATCGGGGATCCATCTGGAAAAGACTCGACAAGAAAAATAATAGAACAGGTAGAAATTAATAATAATATAAAAAGTATAAAAAGAGTATTTAACAAAATTTTAGATATAAAAAATAAAAATACAGCACCAATTTATGTAGATAATGCAAAGTGGTTAACCAAATTAAATTATATTGAATTTTTAAGGGATACAGGAAGTCATTTTACAATTAATAAAATGTTAACATTTGATAGTGTAAAATTAAGATTAGAAAGAGAACAATCACTTAGTTATATGGAATTTAATTATATGATTTTACAAGCTTACGATTTTTATCAATTATTTAAAAATAATAAATGTATTTTACAAATTGGAGGTTCTGACCAATGGGGGAATATTATCAACGGAATAGATTTGATAAGAAGAAAATTGAAAAAAGAGTCATTTGGATTAACTTCACCTTTAATTACCTTAGCTTCAGGAGCAAAGATGGGAAAAACTGAAAAAGGCGCTATATGGTTAAATGAAGACCTACTTTCTCCATATGACTATTGGCAATTTTGGAGGAATACAGACGATCGAGATGTAAAAAGATTTTTAAATTATTTCACTGAGATTGAACCAAGTGAGATAGACAAGATAACATCAAGAGAAAAAAATATAAATAATTTAAAAATTTTATTAGCTAACGAAGCTACTAAAATACTTCATGGAGAAACTGCATCTAAAAAAGCTGAACAAACAGCAAAAGATACATTTGCTGGTTCAGGTTTAAGTTCGGATTTACCAGAGATTAAGATTAAATCAAAAGAGGTTGAAAAAGGAATAAATTTTTTAGAGTTTATATCAAAAAATAAAATTTTATCATCAAAAAGTGAAGTTAGAAGAACAATAGCTAATAAAGGATTTAAAATTAATGATGTTGTAGTTAATAATGATAAAAGAATTATCGCGTTAAAAGATTTTAATAAAAATGTTTTAAAACTCTCATTTGGTAAGAAGAAACATTATCTGGTAAAAATTATTTAGACAGTTCTTTTTTTTCAATTATTTTTTGTATAAATCTTGGAGTCAAAGTTCTTATTGGGTTTATAGTAGTTTTGATATCACCCTTTGGGCCTTTCATTTTAAAACTTATTCCAAATAAACCTTCACCTACTTCTTTTGGAATAACAATATTTCCGATTACTGGTATCTTCGAAATCATTTTATTTAATGTTTTTGCTGGTACTAATGTACCTCTTAAACTTGTTATGTTATTTTCTTGATATCCTTCCATCAACACTGACATGCTCGGTCCTAAGGCTAGTATTTCATTTAATTTTAAAATATTGTTATTTTTTTCCATATTAATTTCTAAAAGATCAAATGATAAACCATCTCCCTTTGCCAAGTCAGCCAAACCACCTAGATCAGCTAAGGACAACAATTTGATCACTCCAGGAGCATTTACTACTTTAAATTTTTCGATTTTAAGTTTTGAAATAGATTTTTTGTCATCAATAACAGATGTGAAAAGTAATTTTCCACCATAAAGACCATTAAAAAAACTATACTCAGTCAATAATGGACGAGATAAGTCTGAAAAGATCTCTAAATATTTTTTATTAGTACGATTGTCTTGTTTCATCGATATATCTAAAAAATTATTGCCCCCAAAATCTCCTTTTGATGATATTTTTACGAACTTTCCTTTTTTTATCTCACCTATTAACCTAAAATTTTCAAGTGTCTCAGACATTGGTGCTCTAATATTTTTAAAATCAATTTCAATCTCTTTGTTTATGTTTTGAAGACTATTTTCATCGTTTTTCTTATTCAAAAATTTAGCTAAATTTGTTGCGTCAAATTTATTTCCTTTTATTGAAATTTTTTTTTTGTTTTGAATTTTAAAATTGTTATTTTTAGTTATCACTTCCACATCCTTAAATGACTGTAGTTTATTTTTGAAAAATTCAAAATGCCTAATACTTATTAAATTTTTTCCCTCTTTAAAATTTAATTCGTTAATCTTAATATTTTCTTTTTTCTTCTCTAAATCTAAGTACAAATTAGCTATTGTATTAGTTTTCTTATAGTTTATTAAATCTAAATTAACGCTATTTTTAAAATCAAAATCTAACTTTAGTTTTAAAAAATCATTTTCAAGATTATTTTCTAAATCTATATTTAAGTAATCTAAATCGTTAAATGAGTATTTCCCTTTGCTAAATAATTTAATATTTTTTGGAATAAAAATTGTTTTGATTTGCAAGTCTGAAAAGTAAATTGTTTTAAATTCTTCTTGAGTAAAGCTGCTTTTCAAAGAATTAGCTAATTCTAATTTACTTTTTTCAATATTGCCAGAAATGCTGTAATTATAATCTTTGACTTTGTATGTATTATCTAAATCTATAAAAATATTATTGCTTAGATCAGCTTTTAAAGTTTTAAAATTTTGTAAAAACTTAAATTCATCAAATAATTTTGAATATTTTGAAACAATCTTTTCATTAAAATCAATTATTGAATTAAAATTTGAATTAAGTTTTACTCCGTTTTCTAAATTTAACTTTATATCCCCATTAGATAACTTGATATCCTCTAAATTTCCGTAGATATTTTTTATTAAAATATCATTTTGATCAGCAAAAAAGTCAAAATTTGTTTTTCTAATCTTTAAATCATCAATTAATTCGGCTTCTAAGTTTTTTACCTTACCTTTTGCTATAAAATTTTTAAGTAAACCTTCCTCAGTTATAAATATTTCTATTTCAGAGACCAATTTTCCTTTTTTAATCTTATTATTTAATATGCTTTTAAAATTTGAAGGTTTGATCATTAAAGATAATTTGTTTAATTGAACTATATCTAGTTCCTTTAAAATAAGATTAATCTTTTTTAATTTTACATCTGATTTAATTAAAGAGATAAAATTTATATAAACTTTTACGTTTTGTGCTGGAATAGTAACTCCTCTATATTTAATTTTTGGATTTCTTGTCTCTAAAAATAAACTTAATTGTTTTGCATCTATTTTGAATTTTATCGTTTCTAAATCTAAATCAATTTTTTTAGTCTTAGAAACTCTTTCAGCAATTAACTTGTTGAACTTATTTGTTTCAATTCCGATAGATGATAAAATTACAAAAAGAAAAATTAATGAAATAAATACAAATAAAATTAGATTAATAACTATTTTTCTCATTGTTTACTCTTAATTCCTTCTTCAATAAATTGATCAATATTTCCATCTAATACACTTGAGGGATTTGTATTCTCTGTTTTGTTTCTTAAGTCTTTTACAAGTTGATAAGGTTGTAATACGTAAGATCTAATCTGGTGACCCCAACCTATATCTGTTTTATTTGTTAATTCTTTTTGATTTTCTTCCTCCTTTTTTTGTATTTCATGCTCGTATAGCCTTGCTTTAAGCATTTTAAAACAGGTTTCTTTATTTTTATGTTGCGATCTTTCATTTTGACATTGAACAACAATTTTTGTAGGTAAGTGAGTTATCCTTACAGCGCTATCTGTAGTGTTTACATGTTGCCCGCCGGCGCCGCTTGATCTGTAAGTATCTATCCTTAAGTCCTTTTCGTCTATCTTAATATTAATATCATCCTCTACTGCAGGATAAACCCACACACTTGCAAAACTAGTGTGTCTTCTGGCTCCACTGTCAAATGGCGAAATTCTTACTAGCCTGTGAACCCCAGATTCTGATTTCATAAGACCGTATAAATAGTCGCCAGAAACTTTCACTGTAGAAGATTTTATTCCTGCTTCTTCCCCTTTGTGTTCACTTATAATTTGATAATTAAAATTTTTTTTATCAAACCATTTCATATACATTCTTCTTAACATTTCCGCCCAATCTTGACTTTCTGTACCGCCAGCTCCAGCGTGGATTTCTAGGTAAATATCGTAATCATCATTTTCACCAGATAAAAAACAATTAATTTCACTTTTTTTTGTCTCTTTTAAAATTTCAATAATCTTTTTAAAACAGTCTTGAATGGTATCTTCGTCTTTTTCTTGAGATGCCAATGAATGTAAGTCTTTAAGATTATTTAAATCATTTTTCGATTTTTTATAGGAATTTAAAATATCTTCAAAAATTTTTTTTTGTTTTACTGTTTTTTTAACTAAATCTTTATTTTTCCAAAAATTATCTTTTAGTGAAATTTGCTCAAGTTCTTTAATTTTACCTTCAATATTTTGATTATCAAAGATACCCCCTGATATTATTTAAAGATTTCTCAGTAGCTGTTAATATTGAGTCAAAATTTTCCATTAGTAAAACTGTCTAAATTTTATTATTTTATCACGTCCACTTGATGAGATTAAGCTATTATTATTTATATTGTTAATATCTTTTAGTTTTAAAGCCTCTGTAATAATATTTTTCTCTCCGGCTGCAGCTTTTAATCCAGTGTCATAATTAAGTGATGTCAAATATATATTTTTAGGAATTTGAAATTCTTTAAAATCCTCTTTGTAAAGTGCTTTTTCAATAAAATCTTTAAAAATAGGTAATGCAGCTTTAGAACCTGTCTCGAATTTACCTAAGGTTTTTGGATTATCGTAACCTACGTACACACCAATTACTAAGTTTGATGAAAAACCAATGAACCATGCATCATAGTTCTTATTAGTGGTACCAGTTTTTCCAGCAAGGGGAACTTTTAAAGATCTTAATTTCTTTGCTGTGCCTCTTTTAACAGCTCCTTGCAAGATTGATGTCATTTGATAGGCAGTTTCCTCGCTAAATACCTTTTCATTATTATTTTCAATTTTTGGAAGTTCAATGTCATCATTTATAAATTTATCACAACCAATACATTTTCTATTTTTCTTGTGAAAAATTGTTTTGCCTCTTCTATCTTGTATTCTAGTAATTAAATTTGGCTCAATTTTTATACCTCCATTAACAAAAGGAGCATACGCAGAAGTTAAATTAATCAAAGTAGTTTCCGCTGCTCCTAAAGAAACTGATAATAGCTCTGGTATTTCTTCATAAATATTTAATTTTTTTGATAAATTTAGAATTTCTTCCAAACCTAATATTTTTGCTATTCTGACTGTCATTAAATTTCTAGAATATTCAATTCCTTTTCTAAAAGTCGAAGGGCCATAAAATTTTTTTCCATAATTTTCTGGTTTCCAGTTTTTCAAACCAACGCCTTGGCTTTCAACAAATGGTGCATCAAGAACTATAGAGTTTGGAGCAAAACCTTTTTCTAAAGCAGCTGCATAAACAATTGGTTTAAACGCTGACCCCGGTTGTCTTTTTGCTTGAGTTACTCTATTGAATTCACTAGTTTTAAAGTTGAAACCTCCGACTAAAGCAAGTACATCACCAGAATAAGGGTCTAGTGCAACTATTCCTCCATTAACTTTGGGATATTGTTTTAAAACCCAACTACCATTAATTTTTTTTACAAAGATGACATCACCAACATTATGAACGTCCTTAATAGTTTTCTTTTTAGGAATTGACCATTTTAAATTATTTAAAAATAAAGAACCTAAAACATTTTCTTTTTTATCAATAAGTTTAAATTTTATTTCACTTTCATCTAAAGAGATTATCTCTGCTAAATTCCATTTTAAAGTTGGATCAAGTTTAAACTGTGAAATTTTATTTTCCCAATTTTTATTTTTAATTTTATTTGTTATTGGGCCTCTCCAACCTCTTCTACGATCATATTCTTCAATACCTTTCCTCAGTGATTCCAAAGCTTGAATTTGGTAATTTATTTTAAGTGGTGTGTTAATACTAAATCCTTGTGAATAAAGTTTTTTAAAACCATAAATTTCTTTTACCGTTCTTCTTACCTCCTCAGTGTAAGAATTTGCCTCATTTACTATTTCAATTTTTCTTCTTTTCAGTTTTAGTGGTGAGTCTTTAAGTTTGTTTAATTCTTTTTTTGATATAAATTTATTTTCTTCTAAATTTTCTAAAACTAAATTTCTTCTAAATTTTGCAACTTCTGGATATCTGTATGGATTATATTTACTTGGTGCTTTCGGTAAGGCTGCTAACAAAGCTGCTTCAGAGTAATTTAAATCTTTTATTGATTTATCAAAATATTCTAAACTGGCTGCGGCTATTCCATACGTGCCTTGACCTAAATAAATTTGATTTAAATAAAGTTCTAAAATTCTTTCCTTAGTATAAGCTCTTTCAATTCGAAAAGCTAAAATTGCTTCTTTGACTTTTCTTCTCATTGAAACTTCATTAGTAAGTAAAAAATTTTTAGCTACTTGCTGGGTTATGGTTGAAGCACCTTCTAATCTTTTGTTTTGTGATATATTCTTTATGTTTTTTATTACAGCCCTCAAAATACCTTTAGCGTCTATTCCTGGATGGCTAAAAAAATTTTTATCCTCAGCCGAAAGAAATGAATTTACAACTTTATCGGGTATTGACTCAAAAGGAATGAATAATCTTTTTTCTATTGCATATTCGGCTATCAGTTTTCTATCCTCAGAATAGACTCTACTTGAAATTGGCGGTTGATAATTAGACAGTTTTTTATAATCAGGTAATCCAATAGAAAAATACCATAATGATGAAAAAACAAAAAGTAATACAATAGCAAAAAATATTATTACGAATTTTATTGAAAAATTGATAAATTTGAACATTAGTTTTATTTATATTAATAATTCTGACTATCTTTAGGCATACAGTGATTAAAATAGTATATTTATACACAAAATTGTATAAAATAAACACTATGACAAATCTAGAAAAAACAAATTTTAAAAATCTAAAAGGAATTCTTGTAAAATGGAAAAAAATTTATATATCGATGCATCGCATCCAAATGAAACTCGTATTGTTCTCAAATCTAATAATTCTATTGAGGAGTATGAATTTGAAGATAAAAACAATTTAAACTTTAAAAATAATATTTATCTTGCAACAATAAGTAGGGTTGAACCTTCACTTCAGGCTGCTTTTGTGAATTTTGGAAGAGAAAGACATGGATTTTTAGCCTTCAATGACATTCAGTCTGACTATTATCAACTACCTTTAGAAGATAAAGAAAAAATTAGAGAAGCTGAAGAAAAAATAAGAGAGGAATTAAAAGATAAGACTATTGATACTGGTCAAGAAAACTCTCAATCTGATAACATTTCAGAAAATAAAGCTGAAAAAAATGGAGAAAATCAAAATCAAATAGAAAAAGAGGAAAACAAACAAGAATATCGTGAAAAAATTAAGTCTTCTTTTGGAATTAAAAGATATAAAATACAAGAGGTTATTAAACCCGGTCAAGTAATCTTAATTCAAGTAATAAAAGAAGAGAGAGGTCAAAAAGGAGCTGCTCTTACAACTTTTATTTCATTAGCTGGAAAATATATGGTTTTAATGCCTAATACTCCAAAGGGTGGTGGTATATCAAGAAAAATTTTTAATTCTTCTGACCGTCAAAAAATTAGAGATATTTTGAATGACATAGAAATACCTAAAAGTATGGGTGTGATCGTAAGAACAGCTGGAGCAAACAAAACAAAAAATGAAATAGAAAAAGATTTTCAAAATACATTAAAAACATGGGAGCAAATTAAAGACAAAGCTTTAGACTCTAATGCTCCATCTCTAGTTTACGAAGAAGGAGATATAATTAAAAGAACCTTAAGAGACACTTATGATAATGAAACAAAAAATATTTATATAGAGGGTAATGAGGCATATCAAAAAGCAAAAAAATTTATGAAAGAATTAATGCCGAAAAATGTTAAAAATATTAAAAAATATAGAGGTAAAATTCCATTATTTCATGATGCAAATATTGAAAAAGAAATAAATAATATATATGAACCTACAGTCAAATTAAAATCTGGAGGCTACTTAGTAATCAATCCCACTGAAGCATTAGTGTCAATTGATATTAACTCTGGACAATCCACAAAACAGATGAATATTGAAAAAACTGCTTTAAATACAAACTTAGAAGCAGCTGAAGAAATAGCTCGCCAAATTAAATTAAGAGATTTATCGGGCCTTATAGTTGTTGATTTTATTGACATGATGAATTTTTACAACAGAAGAACAGTGGAAAAAAAAATGAGAGAAAGTATCAGGAAAGATAGAGCTAGAATTCAAATAGGAAGGATTAGTAATTTTGGACTTTTAGAAATGACAAGGCAAAGATTACGGGAAGGTTCAATAAAATGGGAAACTCAACTTTCCTTGTCTTCATTTTCACAAAAAATTTTAAAAAAGATACAGTATTTAGCTTTTACTGATAAGGTAAAGATTATAAATTCTTATGTTCCTGAAAAAGCAAAGATCTTTATAGAAAAAAATTTACTAGATGAATTGAAATATTTTCAAAAAAAATACTCGTTTGAAATAAAGATACTATCTAAAAATGAATTTATTATTCCAGAATATAAAATTGATTTATTAAATAGGTCAAAAAAAATTATTAACTCTGTTGAAAATATAAATTCTATTATTCAAATAAAAAAAATTAAAAGCAATGTTGTTAAATCAAAAAAAGGTAAAGATAAACAAATTATCAAAAGTAAAGATAAAACAAAAAAAACTAAAACAAAAAAGAAAGTTAGAACTCTCTGGGTTAGAAGAAAAAAAAAGAGTTAAATTAAACCTTTAGTTGGTGAGCTTGCTGTTGCAAAGTAATTTTTATTCATTCTTCCAGCCAAATACGAATTTCTTCCAGAAATAACTGCATCTTTAAAAGCTTTAGCCATTAAAACGGGCTTATTAGCATTAGCGATAGCACTATTAATTAAAACGCCATCACATCCTAGTTCCATGGCGATAGTAGCGTCTGATGCTGTTCCAATACCAGCATCGACTATTACTGGTACTTTAGATTGTTTTATTATTAAAGAAATATTAACTTTATTTTGTAAACCTAAACCTGAACCAATTGGTGAAGCCAAAGGCATAATTGCTGAGGCGCCATTATCTTCTAATTTTTTAGCTAGTAAGGGATCATCCGTGCAATAAACCATTACTTTAAAACCCTCTTTAACTAAAATTTTAGTAGATTTGATAGTTTCTATCATATTGGGATAAAGAGTTTTTTTATCTCCTAAAACCTCTAGTTTTACTAATTTCCATCCACCCATTTCTCTTGCTAATCTTAAAGTTCTTAAAGCTTCTTCAGAATTAAAACATCCTGCGGTATTTGGTAAAAAAATAATTTTTTTTGGATTAAGGTAGTCAGTTAAAATTGGTTTTTTCTTATCTAATATATTTACTCTCCTTACAGCAACAGTTACCATATCTGCACCAGAGGCGTTAATAGCTTTAGCGGTTTCTGAAAAATTTTTATATTTTCCAGTTCCTACAATTAATCTGGATTTGAGAGATTTTCCTGCAACTTTAAAAATATCTTTTTTCAATTTATCCCCCGCCTATAAAATGCACGATTTCAACTTTGTCATTATTTTTTAAATGTTTTTTCTTATAATTAGTTTTTGGTACTATTGTTCCATTATGTTCTACTGCAACTTTATTGTCTGCTAGTTTATATTTTTTTAAAAGATCTAATATTGAATAATTAGATTTAATGACGACTTTTTTTCCATTTAATTGTATTTTTGCCATAATTAAGTTATTCAATATTGAAATTTATGAATAAAATTATAATTCTTAATGGTCCAAACCTCAACCTTTTAGGCGAAAGAGAAAAAAATCAATATGGGAATTTTACCTTAAAGGATATTGAAAAAATTTGTAATGAATATGCAAATAAAAACGATATAAAGTTGAGCATGTTCCAGTCTAATATTGAAGGAGAATTAGTAGAAAAGATTCAAAGTTCAAGAAATAATCAAGATGGTTTAATCATTAATGCTGGAGGGTATACTCATACTTCTGTAGCTATTCATGATGCCTTGAAAATATTGAAAATTCCAATTATAGAATTGCATATTAGTAATATTTATAATAGAGAAGAATTCAGGCATAAATCTCTAATTAGTAAAATTGCTAATGGGATTATCTGCGGTTTTGGAGCAGATGGATATGAAATGTCTCTAAGTGCAATGAATAAATTTTTAAAAAAATGAAAATTGATAAAAAATTAATTAAAGAGTTAGTGGATAACCTTAAAGAATTTGAATTAACAGAGTTAGAATATCAGGAAGGTCAAACAAAAATTAAAGTATCTAAAGCCTCTAGAGGAATTGAACAAATAAAAACAAGTGCTGTAGTTCCACCAAATAAAGCTGTTCTTCAGTCTTCAGATGAAAGTGATGGAATAAGAATAAAATCTCCAATTATAGGGACGGCTTATTTAGCTGCAGAGCCTGGTGCTAAAAAATTTGTTGAAGTTGGAGATAAAATAAAAAAAGGTCAAACAGTAATGATTGTTGAAGCGATGAAAACCATGAATCATGTTCCTTCAACTTCGGATGGTGAAGTAAAAAAAATTTTAGTTGAAGACGGGCAGCCAGTCGAGTTCGGACAAACTTTAGTCATTCTTAAATAAACAATAATGTTCAAAAAAGTTTTAATAGCTAATAGAGGTGAAATAGCTGTTAGAGTTATAAGAGCTTGTAAAGAGTGGGGAATAAAAACTGTTGCTGTTCATTCTGATGTTGATGCAGAGTCAATGCATGTCAGACTAGCTGATGAAAGTGTTTGCATAGGATCACATCAACCTCAAAATAGTTATTTAAACATTTCATCTATAATGTCAGCAGTAGATTTGACTGGTGCTGAAGCAATTCATCCTGGTTATGGTTTTTTATCTGAAAATGCCAAATTTTCTGAAATTGTAAATAAACACGGTATTAAATTTATTGGTCCAAGTGCTGAAATAATATCAAAAATGGGTGATAAAATTGAAGCAAAAAGAATAGCAAAAAAATTTGGATTGCCTGTAATCGAAGGTTCAGAGGGTGGAGTGAAATCTTTTGAAGAAGCTAAATCAATATGTAAAGCCATTGGTTATCCAATTTTAATAAAAGCTGCTGGAGGTGGCGGTGGAAAAGGAATGAAGATTGTTGATGAAGAAAGTCAATTAAAAAATTTATTTTTAACAGCTAAATCTGAAGCAAAAAAATTTTTTAATAATGATGAATTATATATAGAGAAATATTTTAAAAATCCAAGACATATCGAAGTTCAAGTAATGTCAGGTAAAAATAAAACTGTTCATTTAGCGGAAAGAGATTGTTCAGTGCAAAGAAGACATCAAAAATTAATTGAAGAAACACCCAGTCCAGTCCTTACTGACGAAATAAGAAAAGACCTTTTTGAAAAAACTATAAAAATGGTTGAACAAATTAATTACGAAGGCGCTGGAACTGTTGAATTTATCTATGAGAAAGGAAAATTTTATTTTTTAGAAATGAATACAAGAGTTCAAGTCGAGCATCCAGTAACGGAAGTACAAACAGGAATTGATATAGTAAAAGAGCAACTCTGGATTGCTTTTACGGGTAATACAGCTCTAAAACAAAGTGATATAAATCCTAGAGGCCATACGATAGAATGTAGAATAAACGCTGAAAACCCTGCTTTAGATTTTCAACCTAGTCCGGGGACAATCAGCGTTTGCCACCAACCTTCTGGTTTTAGAACAAGAGTTGATGGATCAGTATTTCAAGGTTGTAAAGTTACCCCTTATTATGACAGCTTGATTGCTAAGGTTATATGTAAAGGAAGAAATAGGACTGAAGCAATTCAAAGAACGTTAAGATCGCTTGATGAATTTGTATTGGAAGGGATAACTACAACAATTGATCTACATAAAAAAATTCTAAAGCATAAAAAATTCATTGACTCCGATTTTGATACAAATTGGTTAAGTAAAGAAAAGTTCTATTAAGCTTTATTACAATTAAGTAATTGCAGATCATATATTGCGTGATCAAAAGGAGTTAAACTTGGATCGGATGCAAATGTCCAACCGTTAAAGATAAATACTTGATCGTTTTCATTTTTTGTAAGATCTTTAACTTGCATATACGCTACACTGTCAGTTTTATTATTAAGTCTTATTTTACCACATTTTAAAATTTTAATTTCCAGTGGTCCGAATTTTTTAATCTCATTCAGATTTACAATCAATTCTGAAGATTTAGCAGTAATTTTATCAAGTCCAATTAAAACTGCTTGGGATGATTTTAAAGATGAAATATCTTTTTTTTCTTTTAAATTTTTATTATTAGAAATATTTTCATTATCTTCTTCAAGCTCTTCAAAACTTGGAGCTATTTCTTCAACATTAATTAAAGGGGTTGATAAAATTTTATCTTCCGCTAACGACACTTTTGCAGAAAAGAAAGACAAAATTAAGATTAAAATAATTCTATTTCCAAGTTTCATATTTTTTTATATTTTCACTTTTTCTTATTTTAACTGGTTTGTAGCTGTTATTGGTTCCTGTTTGATTTTCTAAATGTTTTTTTTGCCAGGGATGTTTAGTTTCTTTAGTATCTGGAATTTTATCTGTTGTGTGGTGCATCCATAAATACCAGTCTGAGGTGATTTTCGTGGCTTCAATATTATTAGAATAAATTACCCAGCGTTCATTTTTCCTATTTTGATAATACTTATTTCCTAACTCGTCAGAACCTACAAATTTTCCAAAGAATAAAGTTTTTAAAAAAGTTCCAAAAGTTTGTCTGCTCCACCATGTAAAAATAATTTTTAGAATCATATAAGTAATTTTAAATCCACACAATTAATAATTGAATTATTAAATAATAGACACCTTATACAATTAATATATATTTTAATAAAGAGATTCCGTAAAATTATGAAAAAATACATTGTTGAAACTTACTATACGTGCACTTTTAAAACTGTACATACATTAAACAATTTAGATGATGCAGAACTGTCTAAAATAGATCAGAGAACAGATGGAGATGTTGAAGTTATTGACGTTAAATTGAATAACAGAAAAACTAAAAAAATAGGTGCAAAAAATGATGAAAAAACCGGAAATACAAAATTAGAGAGTGCTGTAACTAAAGGTTTTTCTGATCATTTAAAAAACTCTAAAAAAAACCAAGAGTCTTCCTCAACAAATCTTAAGATAAAAAATAATTCAAGATTTAAAATGCCAGATAGACGAAAAGGTTACATTCAAAAGGCTCAGATAGGTGATCACAAAGTATATCTACACACTGGAGAATATGATGATGGAAAAATTGGTGAGATTTTTATTGATACAAATAAAGAAGGTGAACTTGTGAAAGCAATGATGAATAATTTTGCAATAGCAATTTCTTTAGGTTTGCAATATGGAGTTCCACTTGAAGAATATGTTGACGCCTTTATTGATACTAAGTTTGAGCCATCGGGTAACGTTAACGGTAATGATAGAATATTAAGTGCCTCATCTATTCTTGATTATGTTTTCAGAGAATTAGCAATTTCTTATTTAGGCAAAGAAGAGTTGGCGCATACACCTTCAATTGCTAGTGTAAAAAGCAATTTAATAGAGGATGAGGACGACAAATTTCTTAAAATTGTAAAAAATATTACATCTAAGGGTTTTGTTAGAAGCAACTACGAAGAAAAATTAGTAGATCTTACCGACGTTCGTATAAATCTAAAAACCAAAAACTAGCTTTTTTTAATATCTTTCTTTATGCTAAGCTCCTTTAATTGAGCATCATCTACATCAGAAGGAGCTTTCATCATCAAATCTTGAGCATTTTGATTCATTGGAAACAAAGTTACTTCTCTAATATTTTCTTTGCCTGCTAGTAACATGACAATTCTATCAATACCAGGAGCTATTCCTCCATGAGGTGGTGCTCCATAACTAAAAGCATTTATCATCCCACTAAATTTCTCATTAACTTTTTTTTCACTATATCCAGCTATAGAAAATAATTTATACATAAGCTCTGGTATATGATTTCTTATAGCCCCAGATGACAATTCTATTCCATTACAGACAATATCATATTGAAAAGCTTTAATTTCTAGTGGCTTACTAAAATCTAACTCTTCAATTTTACCTTGTGGCATCGAAAATGGATTATGACTAAAAATAATTTTATTAGAAATTTCATCTAATTCATACATTGGATAATCAACTATCCAGCAAAAAGCAAATGTGTCCTTATCAATTATATCTAAGTCTTGCGCAATTTTATTTCTAGCTGTAGAAAGTATTTTTTGAACTTCCTTTTCTTTACCGCATGCGAGGAAAACACTGTCTCCTATTTCTGCTTTACATATATTCATTAATTCTAATAGTGAGTCTTTTCCAAAAAATTTACCAACTGGCCCCTTACCTTTAACCTCTCCGTCTTTCTCTAAGGTAAAATATGCTAAACCGGAAGCTCCCTGTTCTTTTGCCCATTTGTCAATATTGTCAAAAAAACTTCTGGGTTTATCTTTTGTATTTTTAGTAATTATTGCCCTTACTATCGAACCTTTTTTTACTAACTTTTTAAATATATCAAATTTAACATCGTCTCTTTTAAATAATTCAGTAATATCCTGAATTATCAATGGGTTTCTTAAATCTGGTTTATCAGTCCCATATTTAATCATAGTATCTTTAAATGAAATTCTTGGAAATATATTATTTAATAATTTTTTTGACGAAAATTTTTTGAATAAATTAACCATTAATTTTTCTACAACTTTGAAAACATCCTCTTGTTCAACAAAAGACATTTCTAAATCTAATTGGTAAAATTCACCTGGACTTCTGTCTGCTCTTGCATCTTCATCTCTAAAACATGGCGCTATTTGAAAATATTTATCAAAACCAGAAACCATAATTAATTGTTTAAATTGTTGTGGTGCTTGAGGTAATGCATAAAATTTTCCAGGGTTTAATCTACTTGGAACTAGAAAATCTCTAGCTCCTTCAGGGCTTGATGAGGTTAAAATTGGAGTTTGATATTCAAGAAAACCGAGTTTTAACATTTCAGACCGAATAAATGAAATTACTTCTGATCTTAGTACTATGTTTTTATGCATTTCTTCTCTTCTTAAATCTAGAAATCTATATTTTAACCTAACATCTTCTGGGTAGTCCTGTTCACCAAAAACTGGCATTGGTAATTCTTTTGCATTAGATAAAACTTCAGCTGACTCAATCATAATTTCAATCTTACCAGTCTTTAAATCTGAATTCTCTGTTCCACTTGCTCTTCTAACTACTTTGCCAGAAATTTTGAAAACAGACTCAGGTTTTGACTTTTCTAGAGTTGGAAAAAAATTATTTTTATTTTCAATTACACACTGTGTAATTCCATAATGGTCACGTAAATCTATGAATAATAAATTTCCATGGTCTCTTTTTCTGTGTAACCATCCAGAAATAACAACCTTTTGATTTATCTCTTTTTCACTTAATTCTGAGCAATTGTGTGTTCTATATTTATTCATTTATTCAATACTTTTTTTATTAGATTAATATTGATTGATTTTCCAGTAGATAAAGACAACTCATCAAGTTCTTTTAGAAATTTAAACATTTTTTCATATGACCTCTCCACATTATTGATTATAAAATCTGATAACTTTGGATTAATATTTATTTGATTATCAGATAGTGTCTTTGAAATAATAACTTTTAATAAATCATCAGTTGGTAATTCGATTCCGATGAATATAAAACTACTAATTCTTGATCTAAGATCCTTCAAATTAAACTTAAGTTTGCTCATAGTCATTGTAGAATTTATTAGTACATAATTTTCTAATTGTTTTGATTGATTCAAAATTGAATAAAGTAAATTTTCATCAATATTATTATCAAAACTATCAATAATTAAACAATCTAAATTATTGAGATCTGGAATAATCTTATTGTTTATATTTTTTGCATCAATTATTTTTATTTTTTCAATTTTTTTTTCTAAAATTTTAGCTAAGTGTGTCTTACCAGATCCAGTAGAGCCGAAAATATTTAACCATTTACCAGGCCAGTTTGGCCAACTTTCTATTAATTTGTAGGCAGAAAAATTATTACTGGATATGAAAAAATCCTGTTCATAATATCTTTTTGAAAATGGAAATTTAAATATTAGTTGGTCCATTTTTATAATGTTTTTATAAACCATTGATCGTTAATTAATTGTAAATCTATATTTTCTTTTTTTAATTGATTAATTAACTTATCTAGTTTCCCTAAATATTTTATTCTTAAACTCATATAATTTTTATTGAATTCCTGAACAAAAATATTTTCTATTGAGTCAATATTTTTAACTCTTATATTTAATTCAACTAAATTACCTTTTTTTGTTAGGTCTAATTTTGTATTAAGAAATGAAGGGGTTCTAATATCAATAAGGTTTTTAGATTTTACTAAATTAATTATTTCCTTTTTTGACTCAATAATAATATCTTCATATAGTTTAGCCTCCTTTAAATTATTATTTTTAAAAATTAAACTTTTTGATATACTTTTTCCTTGTATGATTGATTTGATGTAAGCTTTTGCGTTATTTCCTTTTTTATTTTCTTCAATAAAAACTAAGGCTAAATTTTTGTTTTTATATTCTTTGAAGAGATTTGTAATATTAATTTCTATTAAGTTATTTTTGTTTTTATTTATATTTTGAATAATTTCAATATTTTCTAATGGGAGTATAAATTCAATTAGATCATCTTCGTAAATCTTATTCCAGTTATTGTAAAAAAAATTATTATTAAAAATAAAAATTTCATTTTTTTTTATTAAAATAGGTAAAATATATAATTCTTTATCCGATATTTCAGAATATAAAATTCCTCTTTCATAAAATAAGTTATGAATTTTATCTTTATCAAATGTTACATTAAAATTTATTTGTTTATCGTTATTTGGTTCTTCAGAATTATTAGTTATTTGATAATACGTCACTAATTGTTTAATTGAGGGAAATTTCAAATCTGAGAGTATATCTTGGTCTTCTTTGAGAAGTACTCTTGTTATCAATTTGTCAAATCCTTTTTTAATTCCTTGTTCAGTTAGAGAGTTATTTGTGATTTTATTGTTTTTTTCTAACTTAATATTATTAACATTAAACAAGTCATTTTTTGAAAAAAGAGTTTCAGTTTTAAAAAAAACAATTAAAATAAATATTAGTTTACGTAATTTCATAAAAATTAATTATCAATTTATAAATGAAAAAAAATGAAAATAGTTATAAAAAAAGTGGTGTTAACATATCGTTAGCTAATAAATTAGTTAGTCATATAACGAAAATATCAAAAAAAAATGTCAAAAAAACGAATAATTCTTTCAAAAAGGATGTAATAGGAGGCTTTGGATCACTATTTGACATAAGCAATCTTAAAATTCAAGATCCTGTTATAGTTTCTTGTACAGACGGAGTTGGGACTAAAATTGATCTAGCTAATAAATTTAAAAAGTTTGATACCATCGGAATTGATTTAGTGGCAATGTGTGTAAATGATTTAATTGTTCAAGGTGCAAAACCTCTTTTTTTTTTAGATTATATTGCAATTGGTAAATTAGATTTACGGAAAACTAAAAAAATTTTAAAAGGTATTTTTAAGGGGTGCGAAATATCAAATTGTAAATTAATTGGCGGCGAAACAGCAGAAATGCCAGGAATATATTCAAAAGATAAATTTGACTTAGCAGGTTTTAGTGTTGGAATAGTTTCTAAAAAAAAGATTCTAGATAAAAAAAAAGTTAAAAAAAATGATGTTGTTTTGGCAATACCTTCTAACGGCATACACTCAAATGGGTTTTCTTTAGTAAGAGCTGTTTTAAAAAATAATAAATTGCCAAATAATCTAAAAAAAGAAATTTTAAAACCTACAAAAATATATTCAAATGAAATTTTAAAATTGACTAAAAGAAATCTTATTAAAGCTGCAGCCCACATTACTGGAGGAGGTCTAATTGAAAATTTATTAAGGTCTATTCCCAAAAATTTAACTTTAAATATAGATCTTTCAAAAATTAAAATAATTAAAATTTTTAAGTGGTTGAAAAAAAATAATATTTCAGATCAAGAAATGTTAAGAACTTTCAATTGCGGGGTTGGTTTTTGTGTTATTGCTCCAAAAAAAAATATTGAAAGAATTCAAAAAGTATTTCCAAAAAAATATAAACCCTATGAAATAGGTTATATAACAAATGACAAAGTACAGATAAAATTATCTAAGACATTAAAATGGTAAAAAGGAACACTTGTGTTTTTATCTCAGGAAATGGATCAAATTTAAAAAATTTAATATTTCACTCTAGAGATAATATTTTTCCAATTAAAATAAGTTTAATTATAAGCAATAATAGAAAAGCTAATGGTTTGATTTATGCAAAAAAATATAAAATACCATTTATTTTGATAAATACTAATTTCAAAAATTATGAGAATAAAATTTTATTCAATTTAAGAAAATATAATATCGAATTTATTTGTCTTGCAGGCTATATGAAAATCCTCTCTAATAGTTTAATTCAAAATTTTCAAAAAAAAATAATAAATATACACCCCTCTCTGCTGCCAAAATTTAAAGGATTAAATACTTTTTCAAGAATGTTAAAAAATAAAGAGATAAAAGCAGGTTGTACTGTGCATTATGTTAATGAAAAACTTGATGCAGGAAATACAATAGTACAAAAAACTTTTTTTATTAACAAAAATGATAATGAGCAAATTTTAAAAAAAAAGACACAAAAGCTTGAGTACAGAGCTTTTCCTGAGGCTATTATTAAAATTTTTAGAAATTTTTAACTTTTAAAAAAAAAATCTATCTCTTTTTTTGCATTTTCTAATGAGTCAGATCCATGTATTGAATTTTTATCAATTGAGATACCATACAATTTTCTTATTGTGTTTTCTTCAGCATCTTTTGGATTAGTCGCGCCCATTAATTTCCTATTAGCCATAACTGCATTTTTACCCTCTAAAATCATTACTACTATTGGTCCTGATGCAAGGTAAGAACATAAATCACTATAAAAAGGTTTTGATTGATGAACTTTGTAAAATTCTGCAGCCTCGTCTTTTGTAAGATGAATTTTTTTACTATTTTTAATATGAAAATTATTCTCTTTAAAAATTTTTTTTATTTCATCAATTAAATTTCTCTCAACTGCATCTGGTTTTATTATTGATAAGGTTTGTTCAATATTACTCATGATTTTCTTCTATTAATTGATTCAATAATCTCACTCCAAATCCGGTTGCGCCGCCAGAATTTAAAGCACCGCCGTATTTTGAGAAAGCCATACCTGCTATATCTAAATGCGCCCAAGGAGTTTTATTTAAAATGAATCTCTGTAAAAATTGAGCAGCTGTTGTAGATCCTGCGCCACCAACGTAATTAATATTTTGTACATCAGCATTTTTAGAATTCATAAGTTTATCATAATTTTTATGCAGAGGCATTCTCCATAATTTTTCTTCAACTTTTATACCTGCATCCATAAGTTCTTTTGATAATTTGTCATCATTAGAAAAAAGTCCAGCGTATTCAGATCCTAAACAAACAATAATAGCTCCAGTCAAAGTAGCTAGATCGACTATGAATTTTGGTTTAAATTTTTTCTCAGTAAACGTTAAAGCATCGGCTAAAACTAAACGACCTTCAGCATCTGTATTTAACACTTCAATAGTTTTTCCACTATAAGATTTAACAATATCTCCGGGTCTTTGGGCTACTCCACTCACCATATTTTCTACAAGTCCAACAACACCCACTGCATTAATTTTGGCTTTTCTTAATGCTAAACTTTTCATTAATCCAACTACAGCAGCAGAACCAGCCATATCGTATGTCATGTCTTCCATAAATCTTGCAGGTTTCAATGAATAACCACCAGTGTCAAACGTCACTCCTTTTCCAACGAATGCTAAAGGTTTTGAATTATTTTTTGCACCGTTCCATTCCATTGTCACAAGATACGATCCTCTAATACTTCCCATGCCTACACCTAATAGAGCGTTCATACCAAGTTTTTTTAATTTCTTTTGATCATAAACATTTATTTTTAAACCATCTTTCTTAAGAGTATTTAGTCTTTTTGCATACTCATCTGGATGCAAAATATTTCCAGGTTCTGAAACCAAATCTCTTGCATAAAAAGTTCCTTCTTCTATTGCTCTAAATTTTAATTGATTATTAATTGTAGGTTTGTTTCTATTTCCAAAAATATTTATGGAAACAACTCTTGATTTTTTTTTTGTTTTATATTTGTTAAATTCATAAGATTTTAATTTAAACCCATGGAGAAAATGACCAACGAAATTTTGATTATTACCTATTACACTATCGGTACTTAAAAAATACTCGCTATTTTTTCCATAGTTAACTCTTACGTAAAGCTCCGCTCCCAGGTTTTCTATATCAGAAGTTTTTAAATCTTTTTTAATAGATATAAGAATTATTTTTTTTTTAGAGTTTAACTCAAAAACTAATAAGTTCTTCTTAAGATCGCTAGACTTCAATAAATCATTTACGTATACAAATTCATTATTAGTTAAATCTTTTTTTAAACTAGAAATATTGAATTTGTCGTTACAAAATAAGATTAGATTTGACGATTTTTTGTTAATTGATTTCTTTGAGTAATTTATTTTAACAGGCATATTATTTATATTATTCTCCAAATTGGGTTGAATGGTATATATGATCAAATATATAAGATTTCAATGGAAAATTTACAATAATTAAACCATTGATTGAATTTATTATTTGAATGCATTATCTATATACAAATTACAACAATGCTTCAAAACAAAATTTACCAGAACTATTTTTTAGAAATAATTAAAACCTTTTTTATAATAGTTTTAGGTCTATCGATGATAGCTTTAACTGTAAGAGCGGTAAATTTTTTAGAGCTTATAGTTGATAACGGCTATCCAGTTTCGACCTATTTTCAATTTTCATTCTTAAATCTTTTTGGAATCGCTCCTAAATTTATTCCACTTGCTTTCATGGTATCTATAATAATTTTTATTATCAAACATTATGAAGACAGTGAGTTTATTATATTGTGGACTTCGGGTGTAAAAAAAATAAGATTAGTAAATTTAATTTTATTTTCCTCTTTTGTGGTCTTGTTGGTATATTTAGTTTTGTCCACAATCTTAACTCCACTAGCTTTAAACAAATCAAGAAACTTGCTTAGTCAGGATCAGTTAAATTCTTTTTTACCAACTATTAGATCTAAGCAATTCAGTGACTCTTTTAAAGGCTTTACTTTTATAGTTGATAGTAAAATAAATAATGAAGTCGAAAATATATTTTTACATGATACAGGAAAAAACTTAAAAAACTTTTCTGCTAGCGCCTCAGAAGTTTCAAGCACTACAATTATTGCAAAAAAGGGAGTTATAAATAATAGGCAAATGTATTTACTCGATGGCCAGATAATATTATCAAGAGTAAAAAGTGTTGAAGTAATAAATTTTCAACAACTAGATATAAGTTTAAATAATTTATCAACTGCAACTATAAAAAAACCAAAATTACAAGAATTGTCTACCATAGACTTATTTAGATGTTTTACAAAACAATTGGAAAAGACATGTGATGAAGAAGCTAAAAAGGAAGTTATTCCAAATTTAATAAGGCGATTAATTTTACCATTTTATATTCCTGTGATATCTCTTTTGTGTTCCTTTATGCTAATCAAAAATACTGTAATTTTGAGAGATAAATTTTATATTTACTCAACAAGTTTTTTACTATTAATATTTACAGAACTTTTTATTAGATATACTGGAATTAATTACCAATTAGGTTTTGCTTATACTTTTCTTCCATTTATTCTTTTAACTATTTTTTATTTTACCTTAATTTATAAACTTAACAAAAATTCGAAAATTTATGAGTAAAATTATTTTCAATTATATATTAAAAAATTTTTTTAAATACTTTTTTTTAGTTGTTCTTGTAATTTATGGTTTTGGAATAATCTTAAATTTGTTTGAGGAAATAGAATTTTTTAAAAAAATAAATGTAAGTATTTTTTTACCTTTTGTTTTAACAATTATTTATGTTCCAAGTACAATTTTAAATTTATTACCTTTTATAATTTTTGTTTCTAGCATGTTGTACATGATTAAAATGAGAAATAACAAAGATTTTTTAACTTTAAAAGTATATGGTTTTTCGAGTCTGAAAATATTTTTTATCTTTGCTATTACTGCATTTATTTTAGGTTGGATTGTATTGATAATTGCAAATCCTTTAACTTCGTCTATGACACAATTTTACGAAAAAACTAAATCTGAATACGCTCGTGATATTGATCATCTTATAACATTTAATAAAAATGGTTTATGGATAAAAGAAAGTTTGAAAGACGGAGAAAGAATTGTTACTGCAATTAAACCTGAAAAAAATAGTCTTTTAGATGTAACTATTTTTCAATTTGATAAAAATTTTTTATTAAAAAAAAAGATATTAAGTAAGTCAGCTGATATTAAAAACTTTAATTGGACTCTTACGGATGTGACAATTTTTGAGGAGAGAAATTCTTTATATGAAAAGAAAAATTTTGAAAATTACCAAATTACTTCTATTTATAATTATGATAAAATAATAAATCTTTTCAACAATTCTGACACTTTATCATTTATTAATTTAGTTTTTAATTATGATGGACTATTAGAGAAAGGTTATAACAACGAATTTTTAAATCAAAGCTTACACTCAATGCTAGTTTTTCCTTTCTTTTTATCTCTAATGACAGGAATTGCTTCTATTTTAACTATGCACGCCATCAAAAAATCAGAAAATTTTAGATTTATCATAGTCGGATTAATTACATGCGTATTAGTATATTATTTAAAAGATCTATCTTTGGCTTTAGGAAAAACAGGCAGAATACCAATAATACTATCTATTTGGACGCCTATTATTACTTTAAGTTTATTTACTTTCGCAGGGATACTACAAATCAATGAAAAATAAATTTTTTATAATTTTTGTTACTTTATTTTTAAGTACATTTTCACGTGCTGAAGACCTTTTTATCGAAGCTAAAGATATAACTTTAAATAAAGATAAACAAACAACTATCTTTAAAAATAATGTGCATGTAAAAACAAACGATAAAAAAATTTCAAGTGAATTTGCTGAATTTGATAAAGAAGCTCAAACAATTATTTTAAGAGAAAATATAATAGCTAAGGATAAGTTTAATAATATTATTAAAACAAACTATGCTGAATATAACAATATTAAAAAGATATTTAAAAGTAATGGCCCCACAACCGTAATTACATCAGAAAATTATATTTTAAAAGGGTCGGATATAATATTTAATAATTTAAATAAAAATATACAATCTAAAAAATCTTCAATTTTAAAAGACTTAGATGGAAATGAGATTTATTTAGAGAATTTCGAATATTTAGCTGAGGATAATATTTTTAAATCTATAGGATTAATTAAAATTAAAGATGAATTTAATAATACTTACGAATTTTCACAAATATATATAGATACCAAAAAGAAAGAAGTATTAGGAACTGATATAAAAGCGTTTTTAAATAACAAGGAATTCAAAATTAATGAAAAAAATGATCCACGTGTATTTGCTAATACTATCAAATTAGATGATGAAAGATCTACATTTGGCAAAAGTATTTTTACCATTTGTGGACAGAGAGAAAACGAGAAATGTCCTCCGTGGACACTACAAGCAAGTAAAATGACTCACGAAAAAAAGAATAAAACAATTTACTATAATAATGCAGTTATTAAAATTTACGATTTTCCAATTTTTTATATACCTTATCTATCTCATCCTGATCCATCTGTAAGTCGAAGGTCGGGCTTTTTACCTCCAAATTTTAGCGATAGTAAAAATTTAGGTGCGGGATTATCTATCCCATATTTTTTTGCTATAAATGAAGACAAAAATTTTACATTCACCAACAATCTTTTTTATGAACAACATCCGCTTTTTATTGGAGAATATAATCAAGCATTCAAAAATTCTAACTTTCTAACTGATTTCGGTTACACCGAAGGCTATAAAAAAACAAGTGCAAATAAAAAAGCTGGAGATAAATCACATTTATTTACAAAATTCACTAAAAATTTTAAAGGCAAGTCTAATTCAGATAATACGTTTAATTTTGTTACTCAACATGTCTCTAATAATAAATATCTTAAATTATATAAAATAAAATCTAATTTAGTTGATTATAATAAAGATGTTTTAGAAAATGAAATAAATTTTACACATACCAAGGATGATTTATTTTTTGGATTACAAGCAAATTTGTACGAAACGTTGAATGATAAATATGAAGATAAATATGAATATATTTTTCCAGAGATAACTTTTGATAAAAATATTTTTACTAGTGATAAATTAGGTGGTGTGGACTTGCAAACATCTTTTAAAGTACATAACTACGACACTAATAAGCTCACAAGTTTTTTTGTTAATAATTTGGACTGGGAGTCAAATGATTTAATTTTTAATTCTTCTATTAAAAATAAATTTTTGGGAAAATTAAAAAACATAAACTATGAAGCAAAAAATATAGATTTATATAAAGAGGATACGACTAGTGAATTATATGGTGCAATAGGATTGTTATCTGAAATAGATTTCCAAAAAGCTAACAATAATTCATTACATTCTTTAACACCTAAATTATTATTAAGATTTTCACCTGGTAGCATGAGACAAGAGGAAAATGGCTCCAGACTAACTGTAACAAATGCTTTTAATCTAGAAAGATTGGAAAATAATACTAATTTTGAAACTGGTAATACTGCAACGGTTGGTTTTGATTATAGTATTAAAAACAAAGATATTGAAAAATTTAATTTTTCAGTAGCCCAAATTATCAATGAAAAAGAAAATAAAAAATTACATGATAAAAGCAGTTTAGACGAAAAACTATCTGATTTAGTTGGTGAAAGTAATTTTAAAATAAATGATAATATTAATTTAGGCTTTCAATTCGCTATGGATCAAAATTATCAAGAGTTAAATTATAGTAATATCAATTCAAAAGTAGAATTTGAAAATCTTAATATTGATTTTAATTATATAGAAGAAGATAAACATATAGGTAGTCAAGAATATTTGAAATCTAAAATTTCTTATAAAAACTCTAATAAAAGTTTAATTTCTTTTGAAACCAAAAGGGATTTGATTACAAATTCTTCAGAATTTTATGACCTAAGTTATGAATATATAAATGATTGTTTGCGAGCTGGCCTAGTTTATAGAAGAGAATTTTATAATGACTCTGAGATAAAAGCAGATAATTCTCTTATGTTTAATATAACATTAATTCCTTTTGGAAATTTAAATTCACCAAAAATAAATAAATGAAAATAAAAAAATATTTTATTTTTATAATTTTTTTTATTTTAATATTTAAAGCTTTTACTGAAGCAAAGGATACTAAAATTTTGGTAAAAATAGAGAACGAAATAATTACTAATTTTGATGTTCAAAATAAAATAATTTCATCATTAATTGTAGCTAAAAAAGAAATCAGTCAACAAAATATTAATGATTATAAGAAGGTTTCTTTAGAAAATTTAATTCAAAATAGATTGAAGAAAATAGAATTGGAAAAATATAATATTAAAAAAGATAATGAACAAATCAATTTATATTTAAATTCAATAAGCTCAAATGATGTGGAAAGTTTAAAAAATATTTTTAAAAATTATGATTTAGACTTTCAAGAATTTGTTAATGAAATAGACGTTGAATTCAAGTGGAGAAAATTTATTTATCAAGTGTATAAAAAAAAAATTAATATTGATCCAAAGGATATTGAAAAAGAAATTAATGATAATTTAAAAGCTCAAAATAAATTAATAGAATATAATATCTCTGAAATTGAAATTCTTGCAAATGATAATGTCTCTAATAAAGAAATAATTACTTTAATACAAAATGAAATTAAAAATTATGGATTTGAAAGTGCAGTTTCTAAGTATAGTATAAGTTCCACAGCTTCTGAAGAAGGAAAATTGGGTTGGATAAACTCAAACTCATTATCCAAAGAATTTGTAAAAATATTGAGCGTTATGAATAAAGGTGAAGTATCAAAGCCAATAAAAAAGCAAGAAAAAATTATTTTTTTGAAGCTTAATGATAAAAAATCTCTTAATTATTCAAATATAGATTTAAATGAATTCAAAAATAATCTTTTAAATCAAAAAAAAAATGAACTATTTAATTTATATTCTAATAGCCATTTATCTAAATTGAGAAATGCAAAATTTATTCAATATTACAAATGATTTTTAAAAAAAAAATTATTCTTTTAGCTGGCGACCCAAATAGTATAAATTCTGAAATTATTTATAAGAGTTGGAAAAAACTTAATAAGTCTTTAAGAAAAAAAATATATGTAGTAGCTAATTATGAATTATTAAATAAACAGTTCAACTTTCTTAATTATCCGATAAATTTAAAAAAAATTAATAACTTCAATGATAAAATTAAAGATGATTGCCTTAAGATTATTAATGTTGAACTTAAATTTAAAAAACCGTTCAATGTTGCAACAGAAAATGCTGCTCTTTATGTCAGGAATTGCTTAAATGTTGGTCATAAATTGGCTTTGAGTGGGACTGTTTCTGGTTTGATTAATTGCCCAATAAGTAAAAATCTTCTACAAAAAAAAAATTATGGTGTAACAGAGTTTCTAGCTGAAAAGTGTAAAATTAAAAATAAGTCTGAAGTTATGATGATCAAAAGCAAAAATTTTGCAGTATGTCCAGTCACAACACATTTAGATATAAAGGATATTACTAAAAATATAAAATCTAGTCTTATAGTAAATAAAGTGAAAACTATTCATAATTGGTTTTTTAAATCATTCAAAAGAAAGCCAGAAATCGGTATTTTAGGATTGAATCCACATAATGCTGAATTAAGATCTGATTCAAAAGAAATTAAAGAAATTTTACCTGCAATAAAAAAATTAAAAAATTTAGGTCATAAAGTTAAAGGTCCGCTTGTTGCAGATACAATTTTTTTAAAAGGTTACAACAATTATGATGTTATAGTAGGGATGTACCACGATCAAGTTTTGGCCCCTTTCAAAACAATTTATAAATTTGATGCCATAAATGTAACTTTAGGTTTAAGTTACCTAAGAGTTTCGCCAGACCATGGTGTTGCTCTTGATTTAATTAAAAAAAATAAAGCTAACTTTTTAAGTTTATTTAATTGTATAAAATTTATTAATAAATTTGGATAAATAAATTGGCTAAAAAATCCTTAGGACAAAATTTTTTAATTGATAAGAACATAATAAAAAAAATTTTAAATTTATCAAATATTGAGAATAGAAATATTGTTGAAATTGGACCAGGTAATGGTGAACTCACAGATGAAATTTTAAAAAAAAATCCTAAATCTATTCTACTTATTGAAAAAGATTTTGAACTAGTAAAAAAACTTGAAAAAAAATATTTAAATATTAGCTGCTTAAAAATATATAATAAAGATATTTTAAAATTCGATTTAGAAAAAGTGCTAAAAAAAGAGTCAATTATTATTGGAAACCTACCATATAATATCTCATCACAAATTCTTGTAAAGATTATTAAATTTAAGAAGTGGCCCCCAAATTTTTTTGATTTAATATTTATGTTTCAAAAAGAGTTAGGTGAAAAAATTATGGGATTATATCAAACTTCGAATTACGGTAGAATATCTGTCTTGACTGACTCAAGATTAAAAGTAATTAAAAAGTTTTTTGTTTCTCCAAATTGTTTTAGACCCAAGCCAAAAATTACATCTATGGTTATACACTTTAAGCCTAAATCAAATTCAATTAGCAGTAAAAGTATTATTAAACTTGAGAAAATTACAAATATTTTTTTTTCAAATAAGAGAAAAATGATTAATAAAAATATAAGGAAATTACTTACTAAAAAACAAATTAACTCTTTAGATCAACTAAATCTTAATTCGAGACCATCGGACTTAAAACCTGATATTTATTATAAAATTACTAAATTATGTAAAAGGATAAAGTGAGTCTTTTTTATTATTTTCAATAATTTCCTCTATTTGTCTAAAGCATGTTTCAAGGTTTTTATTGATTATTATATAATCATAATCATTCCAATGTTTAACGTCTTCATCAAATGACTTAAACCTCATATTTATTTCTTCCTCGGTGTTTTGATTTCTTTTTTTTAATCTTTTTTTAAGTTCTTCTTTGTTATCTGTTATTAAATAAATTTTAAGTAAATTTAAATTTTTATGAGCTGCTAACTGCTTAGTACCTTGCCAATCTATATCAAAAATAATATCGTTTTCTTTAATGTTTTCATCAACATTTTTTTTTGAAGTGCCATAATAATTATCGAAAATTTTTGCATATTCATAAAATTTTTTCTCCTTAATTAATTTTTCAAATTCTTCACGACTTACAAAATGGTAATCCACACCTTCAATTTCATTAGATCTAGCAGATCTCGTTGTGTGGGAAACAGAAATTTTAAATGAAGTGTACTTTTGCTGAATTTTTTTCGTAATCGTGGTTTTTCCTACCCCAGATGGCGAGGATAAAATTACCATTATATTTTTAGCAGCTTTGACCATCCAAGCTTTAAAAAAAATTAATTACTTTTGCTCTCTATAAATTTAATTGCATCTCCTACTGTTAATATCTTTTCAGCTTCACTATCAGATATCTCGGAACCGAACTCTTCTTCGAACGCCATAACAAGTTCAACAGTATCTAAACTGTCCGCTCCAAGGTCATCAATAAAACTAGCTTCTTCTGTAACCTTCTCTTCCTCTATTCCTAAATGATCTGCAACAATTTTTTTTATCTTTCCTTTTATATCGTCTGACATGGGATCCTTTCTTATAATTTATTTAATTTCTTATTAGATTATTAATTAGAATTGTCAAGCCATATACATTCCACCATTAACATGTATCGTTTCTCCATGAATATACTTAGACATATCTGATGCTAGAAAAGCCACACAGTTTGAAACATCTTCGCCAGTTCCTAGCCCTCCAGACGGAATTTTATCTAATAGTATTTTTTTAAATTCATCACTTATTTGGTCCGTCATTTCGGTCTTAATAAATCCTGGTGAAACACAGTTAATATTTATATTTTTTTTTGCATACTCTAAGGCGAGACTTTTTGAAAAAGCTATAATCCCAGCTTTAGATGCAGCATAATTAGCTTGACCTATGTTTCCAGTATGACCAACAATTGAAGTGATATTTATTATCTTTCCATATTTATTTTTTAACATTTTTTTTATTGAATACTTACACATCAAAAATGATGATGTTAAATTTAAATCTAGTACTTTTTTCCAATTTTCCTCTGTAAGTCTTAATGAAATATTGTCTAATGTAATTCCAGCATTATTTATTAAAACATCAAGCCCGTTCAAATTTTGATGAACTCTATTTATAAAATCCTCTATTTCATTATGTTTATCTAATTTAAATTTTTCTGTAATTATTTTTGGGTGTTTTTTTTTTAAATTATCAAGCTTTTCTTCATTAGTACCTGTTGCAACAATAATTGCCCCCAAATTAATGAATTTCTCTATCAGCGAATTTCCTATCCCTCCAGTGGCACCAGTAATTAAAACTTTTTTATCTTTTAAATTCATTTGTGTAGTTTTTAATATCAGTAATACTATTAATTGAAAAGCAATTAGCTTCCTTAATTGTTCTTTTTACCATACCTGTTAATGCTTTACCTGGGCCAATTTCTACAAAATTTTTCACACCAGATTTTGACATATAAATAATACTTTCCCTCCATTTAACCGTTGAAAATATTTGTTCAATTAACAATTTTTTAATTTTATCTGAATTAACCTCTGGATTCGCAGTCACATTGTTTACAATATTTAGCAAAGGGTTATTAAAATCAGTTTTATTAATTTTTTCTTCCATGACTTTAGCTGCGGGCTTCATAAGCGAACAATGAAAAGGTGCACTAACTTTTAGCGGTATTGATTTAATTTTTTTTTCTTTTAATGTTTTTTGCAATAGATCGACATTCTCTTTATTTCCACTTACGATAATCTGTCCAATAGCGTTATCATTTGCTATTTCGCAAGTACCTTTTTCATTGTTCGCAAATTTTAACAAACTTATTAATTCATCAGTTTCAGTTCCTAATACTGCTATCATGCTGCCCTTTCCTATAGGAACTGCTTCTTGCATGGCTTTGCCTCTTTCATGAAGCAAATACAATGCATCATTGAATTTTAAGGAGTTAGCACAAACTAAAGCACTGTATTCCCCTAAAGAGTGTCCTGCCACAAATTTAAACTCTGCTAAATCAAATCCAAACTCCTCCTTTAAAACTTTAAAAATTGAATAGCTAACAGTTAAAATTGCTGGCTGCGTATTTTTGGTGAGTTGTAATTCATCTTCTGGTCCTTCGAGAATTAACTTGGAGATTGAGTAATTTAATTTTTCATCTGCTTGGTTAAATATTTTTTTTACAATTTCAAAATTATTGTAAAGTTCCAAACCCATCCCTACTACTTGTGAACCTTGACCTGGAAATAATAAAGCGCTCATTTTTGTCAGTTTATTTAACAATTATTAGTATTGCTATAAATAATCATTATAGTATAAACCAATTTTTATAAATAATTAATAATACTTAATTAACATATTACTTTATGGCGTATTACGAGAATACAATTGTTGTTAAACAAGATTTAGCTGAAAAAGATTTAACTTCTTTAAAAGATAAATATAGTGAAATTATAAATAATTCCTCGGGAAAAGTTGTAAAAATTGAGCAGTGGGGTCTTTTAAATCTTGCTTATAAAATTAAGAATTACAAGAAAGGTTTTTTTATTCATTTTAAATTTGAAGGAAGTAAGAAAACTCTTAATGAAATAGAAAAAAAAGTAAAAATTGATGGGTCAATAATTAGAAATTTAACTGTTAAATACAGAAAATTAGATACAAAAAGTGAGTTTTTTAAAAAGGATAAATAGTTATGAAAAGAAAAAATAACAAGTTTAAGAAAAAAGGATCTAATTCATTGAGTAAACTAAGTTTGTTTCAAAAAAATGATGGGAAATTTTCTAGAAGTTGTCCCCTTTCTACTAAAAATGCACCTTTAATCGATTATAAAAATATCAGTTTATTAAAAAAATATGTCTCAGAAAATGGGAAAATTATTTCATCTAAAATTACGTCTGTATCTTTCGGTAAACAAAAAAAATTAACAAAAGAAATCAAAAAAGCTAAAACTTTAGGATTACTTTAAATGGATATAATTTTATTGGAAAATATAATTAATTTAGGAAATATTGGAGACAAAGTTTCCGTTAAAAATGGTTATGGAAGAAATTTTCTTTTAAAAAAAGGCAAAGCATTAAGGTTCAATAAAGAAAATCAGGAATTGGTCAACAAGAAAAAAGATGAGTTAAATAAAAAAAATAATGAAATTAAAAACAAATTTAAAGAAATAGCAAAACTAGTTAATAACAAAACCTTTATATTTAATAGAGAGTGCAAAGAAAATGGAGATTTATACGGCTCCATAAAACCAAAAGAGGTCACAAACTTGATAAAAGAGAAATCTAATGCTGATGTAAGTCCTTCACAAATTATTTTAAAGAATGATCTTAATAAAATAGGATTATTTAAAGCAGAAATCAATTTTCACTCTGAAGTAAGAGCTCAAATCTCTATTAAAGTAGACAAAATAGAGTCGAAATAACTTTTCCACAGACATTAAAAAAAAGTGTGTAACTTTTTGCTTTAAGGTAAAACTCATATTTTTATAATCTAATTGTGGAAGAAATTAAAAATTTTCAAAATATACAAGAAAATAAACAACCTTCAAATCTAGAAGCTGAACAGGCACTATTAGGTTCTATATTAGTTAATAATGACATTATAGATGAAGTATCTTCCTCAGTTTCCTCAAATATATTCTATGATCCTGCGCATGTAAAAATTTATGAAGTTATTGAAAACCTCAACAATAAAGGAATGATAGCTAATCCCATCACATTGAAAAATTTTTTTGAGAAAGACAACATGTTGAATGATGTTGGTGGAACAGAATACTTAGTAAAACTTACAAGATTTTCTGGCTCAGTTAAACAAGCCGTTGATTACGCAAAAATTATTCATGAAATGTATCTTAGAAGAGAGCTAGTTCAAATTTCAGACAAATTATCGTCTGATACTTTAAATGCAAACTCTGAGGAACAAAATGCAGAAAATATTATTGAGAATACAGAGAAATCGCTTTTTGATTTAGCAGAGAGAGGAAGTTTTTCACAATCATTTTTAAAGTTTAATCAAGCCTTAGACCAAACTATTGAAATGGCAACTTTAGCTATGAAAAGTGACCAAGGAATTGTAGGGGTACCAACTGGTCTTACAGACTTAGATGAAAAATTAGGTGGTTTACATAAATCAGATTTGGTAATTCTTGCTGGTAGACCATCCATGGGTAAAACAGCTTTGGCTACAAATATTGCTTATAATGCAGCTAATCATATTTTACAAAGGCAAGAAAAATCATCGGTAGCTTTTTTTTCTTTAGAAATGTCGTCAGAGCAACTTTCTACAAGAATATTATCTGAGCAAGCTAGAATAAAATCTGATGATGTTCGAAGAGGAAAAGTTACTGAGGAAGAAATAAATAGATACATAGAAACTTCAAGAAATATTTATAATCTACCACTTTATATTGATGAAACACCTGCAATTACCATTGCAACATTAAGCAATAGAGCAAGAAGAATAAAAAGATTATTTGGATTAAATTTAATAGTAGTAGATTATATACAATTAATGAGATCAAGCTTAAATAAAAATGAGGGAAGAGTTCAAGAAATTTCTGAAATTACTCAAGGTTTAAAAGCTTTAGCAAAAGAGTTATCTGTCCCGGTTTTAGCATTATCTCAATTATCCAGAGCAGTGGAGCAAAGAGATGATAAGCAACCTCAATTGGCTGATCTTCGGGAGTCTGGATCCATTGAGCAAGATGCTGACGTTGTAATGTTTGTTTATAGAGAAGCATATTATCTAGAACGAAAACAGCCTAAACTAGGATCAATAGAGCATGCAGAATGGCAGTCAAAAATGAATGATGTTAATGGTTTAGCCGATATAATTTTGGGTAAACAAAGACATGGACCTACTGGTACCGTAAAAGTAGAGTTTGAGGGAATTTACACAAAATTCAAAGATTTAACTAGAAATTAAGGTCAATTTTTTCTTTAGTTATAAAAAAATTAAGATATATCTGAATTGTTCTCATGTTTGCTAGCATTTATAAAAAAATAGTTACAGATTTTTCAAAAATTACACTTCTTTTTCTTATAATTTTAATAATATTCTCCTTTTATCAATCTAGGCACTTCAATTTAGATGCATCTTCTGATGCTCTACTACTTGAGGGCGACCCTGATCTTAAATATTTGAGAGAAGTAAATCAAACTTACGGTTCTAAAGATTTTTTAGTTTTAACATATACTCCAATTTCGAGTTTTACAGAAAAAGAAACAATTCTAAACCTTCAACTACTTAAATCAAAAATTGAAAAGTTAACTTGGGTAGATAGTGTAATTACAGTCATTGATGTCCCTCTTTTAAAAAGCACAGACGAGAATTTGATGGATAGGCTTAAAAATTATAAAACTTTAGCTTATCCAGAGATTGATAGAAAAAGAGGTTTTGAAGAGATTGTAAATAGTCCAATTTATAAAGATTATGTGATTAGTGAAGATGGTAAAACCTCAGGAATAGTAGTTTATTTAAAAAAAGATGAAAGATTGGCAGAATATATAAAGATTAAAGACAAATATTTTGATCAATCAATTGAAATTGGTTTATCAAAAGAGGAAAAAGAAAACTTTAAAATTTTTATAAAAGAGTACGAAGATTATAAAAATCTTTACAATCTTAGAAATCATCAAAATATTACTGAAATAAGAGATGTGATTAGTAAATACGGGGAAAATGCAAAAATTCATTTAGGAGGCATTCCTATGATTGCTGATGATATGATGAGTTATATAAAAAGTGATATATTGGTGTTTGGTATAGGAGTATTTATTTTTATTGTTTCAACTTTGTGGTTTATATTTAGAAATTTGAAGTGGGTAGTAATGCCTTTACTAGGATGCTCTACCTCGGTAATAATAATGATCGGTTTATTAGGATTGATTGGATGGAAGGTTACAGTGATTTCATCGAACTTCATTGCTTTAATGCTTATTTTGAATATGGCAATGAACATTCATTTAACAGTGAGGTTCTTACAATTAAAAAAAGAATTTCCTCATTTTTCAAAAAGTGAAGCTATTTTCGAAGCTAGTAAGAAGATGATGTTGCCTATACTGTACACAGTTCTCACAACTATTTGTGCATTTTTATCTCTCGTATTTAGTGGGATTAAACCAATAATAGATTTTGGTTGGATGATGACATTAGGTTTAATTATATCATTACTAGTCACATTTTTATTGTTACCATCTTTAATAAGTCTTCTTTCCTCAGAAAATGAAGTTGGTGTAAAAGATACTGAAAAATCTTTAATCACTTCAGCTTTAAGCTCCTTTGCTAAAAATAATAAAGTAATAATTTTTGGCTCTACATTTTTAATTATTATATTTAGCATTATTGGGATAATTAAGCTTGAGGTTGAAAATAGTTTTATAAATTATTTTGATAAAGAAACTGAAATTTATAAAGGAATGAAAAAAATCGATGAAGATTTAGGTGGAACCACTCCGTTAAACATTATCTTAAAATTTCCCACTAATGAAAAAATAATTAAAGACGAGAACGATGAATTTGATGAGTGGGAAGAAGAAGATAATTTAGGTGAAGAGGATAAGTCTAAATACTGGTTTACTAGAGACAAAATGGATAAGATTATAAAAGTTCATGACTATTTAGACTCCTTACCAGAAATTGGAAAAGTTCTATCTTTTGGATCTATTTTAAGAGTAGCTGAAGATCTTAACAACAAAGAATTACAAAGTTTAGAAATTGCAGTTTTATATAGTAAAATACCAGAAGCTATAAAAAAAGAGATTGTTTCACCCTACATATCAGTTGAAAAGGATGAAGCAAGAATAAGTGTAAGAATTAAAGATTCTCTAAAAGATTTGAGAAGAAACGATTTAATAAATAAAATTAATTCTGAATTAAATTCTAAGATAGGTTTAAATAAAGATGAATATAAGTTAGCAGGTGTTCTAATTTTGTTTAATAACTTATTACAAAGTTTATTTAAATCTCAAATTCTTACTTTAGGAATAGTGATTTTGGGAATTTTTATAATGTTTTTTATTTTATTCAGAAATACTACCCTTTCTTTAATAGGTATTGTACCGAACTTTTTAGCTGCTTTTTTTATTCTCGGTATAATTGGTATGCTTGGGATTCCTTTAGATATGATGACTATAACTATCGCAGCTATCACGATTGGTATAGCTGTTGATAATAGCATTCATTATATTTACAGGTTTAGAGAAGAATTCAAAAAAATTAATAATTATAATGAAACTTTAGATAGATGTCACAGCACTGTTGGCATAGCTATTTTAAATACATCTATTACAATTGTTTTTGGTTTTTCAATTTTAGTTTTATCTAACTTTATTCCTACAATCTACTTTGGTGTTTTTACAGGAATAGCAATGTTATTAGCAATGATTTCTGTTTTGACTTTATTGCCAAGATTAATACTTACTTACAAACCATTTGGTGAAGAAGTGGGTAACCGTAATTAAAAATGGAAGTAATTGAAAACTTTTTTGATAACATTCATTTATTTGATATTTTTTTCTTAGTTGTTTTAACCTACAATGTGATGCAATGTTTTTTAAAAGGATTCTCATTAAGTTTAATATTATTTATGAAATGGGTTTTTTCTACCGTAGTTACGATAATTTTAGTTCCAAAATTACAACCTTTAGTAAGTGAATATATCCAATCTGAATTCATTAATAATTTAGGTCTAGGTATAGCAATATTTATTTTAACTCTTTTTATAACAATTTTAGTTGGGAAAACTTTAAGTAAAGCAGTGACGTGGACAGGGGTTGGTTCAATCGATAAAGTATTTGGACTTTTTTTTGGTTTTTTTAAAGGCTATGTTGTATGTGTATGTTTATTTTCTATTTTTAATTGGTTTTATCCTTACCAAAATTGGGGTATATCAACAGAGGATGCGATTTCATTTAACTTAATAAGTAAAGGCAGTGAAATATTAATAGAGGAATTTCCCTCTAGCGATGATTTCATTGATACTAAAGAAAAAATTGAAAAAATTTAAATTAGATAAATTAAGAGAAGAGTGTGGTATTTTTGGTATATCTAACCATGAGGACGCTTCAGCATTAGTTGCTTTAGGTTTGCATGCTCTACAGCATAGGGGTCAAGAAGGATGTGGAATTGTATCTTTTGATGGTAAAAATTACCATTCTGAAAAAAGACAAGGATTAGTAGGAGATCATTTTACCGACCCCGAAGTTTTAAAAAAATTACCTGGGGAATTTGCAATAGGACACAATAGATATTCAACGACTGGTGAAACATCTTTAAGAAATATTCAGCCCTTTTTTGCTGATTTACATATGGGTGGTTTGAGTATTGCCCATAATGGTAATTTAACGAACGCCATTATTTTAAGAGAAACTTTAGTTAAAGAAGGCGCAATTTTTAGAACAACTAGTGACACTGAAACCATTGTTCAACTTATTGCAAAATCAAAAAGAGATAAATTTTTAGATAAATTAATAGATGCTTTATTTCAAATACAAGGTGGTTATTCTCTTGTTTTAATGACTAATAAAAAGTTAATTGGTGTGAGAGACCCATTTGGAATTAGGCCTTTGGTAATAGGAAAGTTGAAAAATTCTTTCATATTTGCATCAGAGACTTGCGCTTTAGATATAGTTGGAGCAACATTTGTTAGAGAAGTTGAAAATGGTGAAATAGTGATTGTTGAAAATAACGAACTAAATTCGATTAAGCCTTTTCCCAAGCAAAAACCGCGGCCTTGTGTCTTTGAATATATTTATTTTGCAAGACCAGACAGTTTAATTAATGGTAAATGCGCTTATGAATATAGAAAATATTTAGGAATAGAATTAGCAAAAGAAGAAAAAATTGAAGCTGACTTAATTGTTCCAGTCCCAGACTCGGGGGTTCCAGCTGCTCTAGGTTATGCAGAACAGTCAAAAAAGAAATTTGAATTGGGATTAATTAGAAATCATTATGTTGGAAGAACATTTATTGAGCCCACTCAAAACATTAGAAGCCTTGGAGTAAAATTAAAATTAAGTTCTACAAAAACTATTGTTAAGAACAAATCTATAGTGCTTATAGATGACTCCCTTGTGAGAGGTACCACTTGTCATAAGATTGTAAAAATGTTGTATGAGTCAGGAGCTAAAGAAGTGCATGTACGAATAGCTTGTCCACAAATAAAATATCCAGATTTTTATGGAGTTGATATGCCTACCAAAGAAGAATTACTTGCTAACAGAAAGAATATTGAGGAAATGTGTAACTATATAAGAGCCAAAAGTTTAAAATTTTTAAGTTTAGAAGGTTTATACTCTGCTTTGATAAATGAAAAAAGAAACTCAAACTACCCACAATTTAGTGATCATTACTTTACAGGAGAATATCCGATCAAACCTCATGATAATTTGAGAGGTGTAAAAATTAAACAACTTTCACTTTTAAGCGGTAAATCGAGTAATTAATTTACTACCAATAATTTACTTTTTTTATTTAAATAAAGTAAAAAATTATTAACTAATATTGGATAGGATTTCAGGTTTGATGGAAGTTTAACAATTTTAGATATACTTCCTTTTACATTAAATTGAATAACGTGAGAGTTATTTAAAAAAACGTATATGTCGTTATTTATCATCAGAAAGTTTTTAATTTCTAATTTTTTTTTTTTAGAATTAATAAAGTCTGCAACTTTTTGAGCTATATCATAAGAATATATGATTTTTCCAGTACTTGCCTCCATAGATACTAAAAAATTATTTTTTGTGACTATAAAGATATAATCATTATTTATAATTGGTCTAATAAAAGATGAAAAATTTTTTTTGTGAATAATTGCTCCACTTTTGCTATTAAGAACATAAAAGTTTTCTCTTGATGAAAGAAAGATTTTTTTATTATCGTAAACAGCTGGACTCCCAAAAAATAAACTATTTGGACTTAAATCCAAAGAATTATTCAAATTGATAAACCAGTTTAGTCTGTAATCATCTTTATCGATTGAATATAAAGATCCGTAAGTGTTTAAATAAAATATTTCTTCATCACCCAACACAATATTGTTTATGAATAAGTTATTTATCATCATTTCTTCTGAGGGGATTAATTTTTTTAGGTCACCTGTATTTTTATTTAAAATCATCAGGTCATTATTCTCATTGGAAATTATTAAATCATTTAAATATATCTTGATATTTGATCTAAAAGGTGTCTTAAAATTTTTGGCCCATATTACTTGATCTTTCAAATAATCATAAGCATAAACATAACCAATATTGTCAGAAATATAAATTGTATTTTTATTTACAAGTAAGTTTAATTTTTTTTTAATATTTTTATATTTTTTTTTATAAAAATTTTTTTTTGCAATAATTAAATCTTTGGTTAGTGAAAAAACAATAATATTTCCTTTATCATCATTAAAAATAAAATTATCATCTTCAAAAAATGTATAGTCACTTATTTGATTTCTGGTTAATTTCTTACTTTTAGAAAATAAATTATTATTATTACTATATTTTAAATTTGTTATATTATTATTTTCATTTAGAAAAATATCTGGCCATGAATTAGTTTGAGAATTTTTTTTTAGGTTAAAATTGTATTTTTCATCAATTAAAATTATTTTATTAAAAATTTCAGTTGATGAAATTATTTTCTCAAAATCTTTAAAGATATCATTATCTTTGTTATTAGTGATGAGATTTTCATTTTTCCAAATACCACTTTTATTATCAAATGAGCAGCTATTTATAAAAAAAATAATTGCAAATACAAACAGATATTTCATTATTTTATTTTTTAATCAATTCTTCTGCAAGAGTTTTTAATGAAGAATTTTTATCAATTAATTCTTTTAACAAATTATTGCCTCTTTGAACTTCTGCTTCTTTAATCAAGTACAAAGCTTTTTTTAATATAAGTAAATCTCGTTGCTCTTCTGACTTTATGTTTTTTTCCAAAATCTTGAAATACTCAAATATTTTTTCTTTATCTGAAATTAAATTCTTTTCCAAAATAGTATTCAAAGCTAAAATAGAATAAAATTTATTTCTACTTAAAATTATTTCCTCATAAATTAATATTGCTTTTGTCTTTTCTTTAGATGTTAAATAAATTCCGGCTTCAATATATTTTTCTGCTGCTTGTATATTTTGTTTTTCATTTTTATATTTAATAAAAATCAATGAACCAGCTATTAATGTAAAAATTAATATTAAAGAATAGATTTTAAACTTATTTATTCTGCAAAAATTTATTAGTTTATCTTTAAACTTTATTTTATTTTCTAAGCTTTGATCCATTTAAAAAGTTATTTTTTTTCGGGAATTTTTGTAATTTTACCTCTCTAGTATATTTTTTTACGGCTTTTTCAATTAATCTATTCAAATTTATATATTTTTTTACGAATTTTGGATAAAAGCCGCTAATTCCAAGCATGTCATCTGTAACTAATATTTGACCATCACAATTTAATGAAGATCCTATCCCTATTGTTGGTATTCTTAATTCTTTTGTAATTAATTTTGCAGACTCAGGGGATAAACATTCTAAAACTATAGAAAATGCTCCAGCTTTTTCAATTAATTTTGCTTCTTTCAATAGTTTATAAGCCTCTGATTTAGTTTGACCTTGAACCGTGAATTTTTTTTTAAATTGAGGAGTGTAACCAATGTGCCCCATAACTGGTATTTTATTCTCAACTAAATTTTTGATAATTTTATAGTTTTTTTTATTGCTTTCTATTTTTATTGCATCACAATTAGTTTTTTTTATAACAAATTTTGCATTTTTTTCGGCATTCTTTACATTTGAATAGCTTCCTTTGGGCATATCAACTACTAGTAAAGAAGTTTTAATACCCATTTTTACACTTAATGTGTGCTGAACTATATTTTCTAAAGAAATTTGATGTGTATTTTTGTGTCCATATAAAACATTGGCTACTGAGTCGCCAACTAAAACAATGTCTACATATTTATCCAAAATTTTAGCAATATTTTTTGAGTATGCAGTTAAGCTAACAATTTTTGATTTATTTTTTTTTAATAAAATTTTATCAATTTTTTTATTCATTATTCTAACTCGATTGTGCTGGGTGGCTTAGAGGTAATATCATATACAACTCTATTAACTCCTTTGACGTTATTTATAATTTTATTAGAAATGTTGTCTACGAATTTTTTTGGAAAATTAAAATAATCTGCTGTCATACCATCTTCTGAAATTACAGCTCTTAATAAGCAAATATTTTCGTATGTTCTTGAGTCTCCCATAACTCCAACAGTTTTTATTGGTAGTAGCGCCGCGTAGGCCTGCCATATTTTCTTATAAAGACCACTTTTAATCAACTCATTTATAAATATAAAATCTGCTTCTTGTAGTATTTTAATTTTTTCAGGGGTGACGTTTCCAACAATTCTTATACCGAGCCCTGGTCCAGGAAATGGGTGCTTTAAATTAATATCTTTCACTAGCCCTAATGAATTACCTATAATTCTAACCTCATCTTTGAAAAATTCTTTCAAAGGTTCGATCAAACGTAAATTCATTTTTCTTGGCAAGCCACCAACGTTATGATGTGATTTAATTTTTGAAGTTTTACTTCCTGTTGATGATTTACTCTCAATGATATCCGGATACAATGTCCCTTGGGCTAAGAATTTTATATTTTTATATTTCCTAGATTCTTTTTCAAAAATCTCAATAAATAAATTTCCAATAATTTTTCTTTTTTTTTCTGGATTAGAAATATTTTTCAATTTATTGAAAAAATGTCTCGAGGCATTGATCAATTTAACATTAAGTTTATATTTTTTTTTAAAAATTTTATAAGTATATTTAAATTCGTTTTTTCTCATTAAGCCTGTGTCTACCATTATACAAATAAGGTTTTTTTTAATTGCTTTATTTATTAGTAATGCAACTACGCTACTATCTACACCTCCGGATAAGGCACAAATTACTTTGTCTTGTTTAACAGTTTCTTTTATTTCCTCTATTAATCGTTTTGTTTGAGATTTGATGTTCCATTTTTTTTTAATTTTACAAATGGGAAATAAAAAATTTTTAAATATAATATTTCCATTATCTGTATGCGTTACTTCTGGATGAAATTGAACACCGTATATTTTTTTTTTTGTATTTTCGATAATTGTTAATTTTGAATCTTTTGTCGATGCAACAACTTTAAAACTTTTTGGTAATTTTACTACTGCATCTTCATGGCTCATCCAAACAGATTTTTTTGTAATGAGATATTTTCTAGTCAATAAAGATGATCTTTTTTTAAATAAAATTGCCCTTCCAAACTCTCTTCTTTTTTTTGAGGGTTTTATTTTTCCTCCAAATATCTTTGCTATCAATTGCAACCCATAACAAATACCTAAAACAGGAATGTTTTTTTTAAAAATTTCTTTAGATATTCTAGGAAATTTTGTTGATGTGACACTTGATGGCCCACCTGAAAGTATAACTCCTTTAACATTATAAAATCTTTTTAGTTTATTGAAATTTTTAGGTGTAAGAATTTCAGAATATACCCCTAGCTCTCGTATTCTTCTTGCTATTAATTTTGTTACCTGAGAACCAAAATCTATTATTAAAACTTTCTCTTTATGATTATGAAATTCCATCTATTTTTTAGATAAATTTTCAATTTCAATTTTTAAATTTTCACTTTTTTCGCAAAATTTTTTACAAATTAATTTTAATTTTTTGTTTAATTCTAAACTTTTTTTGTAATCAGATGAAGATAATTTTAGTTTGGCCAGATTATATAATGCCTCTTCATTTTTAGGGTTAAGTAATATTACTGTGTTAAGATTTTGTTCTTCTAAATTTTTTTTGTCTTGCTTGTTAAATATTTTTGATAAATATAAGTATGATTTTTCACTCTTGGGATTGAAAACTATATCCTTTTCAAATTTAAATCTTGCGTCCTCAAATTTTTTTTTATTAAATAAATTAATTCCCTCCTGAAGATAGTTCGATTTGGCAAACAAAGTGTTTGATATGGAAAATGAAAAAAAAAGAATAATTATAAATTTTTTTATCATAACTTATAGTTGGTTGATTTTTGTGTCATTTCAACACTATGAACCATACTTTCGTAAAATCCTGCTTTCGTTATTTTTACAAATTTCGCTTTTTTATTAATTTCTTTTAAATTTTTTGCTCCAATATATCCCATTGAGGATCTTAAACCACCTTGTAATTGGTAAATAATTTTTGATACTTTGCCTTTATATTCTACTCTTCCTTCTACTCCCTCTGGAACAAACTTTGATTTATCTTTAAAATCTTTTTGAAAATATCTATTTGCTGAGCCTGCAGACATTGCTCCTACAGATCCCATACCTCGATATTCCTTATAATATTTTCCTTTAATTCTAAATTTTTTTCCAGGGCTTTCCTCTGTTCCTGCAAAAATTGAACCCATCATAATTGCATCCGCTCCAGCAGCTAAAGCTTTTGCTAAATCTCCAGAAAATTTAATTCCTCCATCAGAAATTATTTTCACATCTTTTCTTTTTAATTCTTTTTTTACATCCATAATTGCAGATATTTGAGGTACTCCTATACCGGCAACCATTCTTGTTGTGCAAATAGAACCGGGTCCTATTCCAACTTTAATAATATCGGCACCTGAGTTATAAAGCTTTTTAGCGGCTTCCCCCGTAGCAACATTTCCTACACAAATAGGTATTTCTTTAATAATCTTTTTAATTTTTGAAAGAATTTTTAAAACTTTTTCACTATGACCATGTGCTGTATCAATTACAATTAAATCAACTCCATTGGAAATTAATGATTTAGCTCTTTTTACGTCTTCTTCATTAGTTCCTATAGCAGCTCCTACCAATAAACTTTTATTGGCAACTTTTTTAACCTCTTTAGATTGGCTTTTAATATCTAAATTTCTATGAATAATTCCAATTCCACCCTCTTTTGCTATTGCTGAAGCCATTTTAGAGTCAGTTACTGTATCCATGGCAGACGAGATAAAAGGAACTCTAAGAGAGATTTTTTTAGTTAATTTTAAATCTATATTAGTCTTTGAGGGTAAGACACTAGAGTATCTTGGTAAAAGTAAAACGTCGTCGAAGGTAAGAGCTTCTTTAATTGTAACCATATAAACTTATATACAATTATTTAAATTTATAAAGACTTTAAAATTTCACAATGTAAATAAGTTTCTTTTGACTCTTTTCTGCTGGACTCTGGTTTAAAGAAATTTACTTTTTTAAACATTGATTTAGCTAACTTTTTTACCTCAATAAAGTCTTCACCCATGAAAAGTTTCGATATTAATACACCTTTAGGTTTAAGAATATCCTTTGAAAAATTAATTACTTCAGTACAAAGTTGATTTGTTCTAATAGAGTCTAGTGATTTGCTTCCAGTAGTATCTGCTGCCATATCTGATATAATTACGTCTATTAAAGAATTAAAATAGGTAATTACCTCAGTTTTAGTTTTGTTTTCCAAAAAATCCCTTTTTAAGAATTTCACGTTCCCTATTGGATCCATCTCTTTAAGATCTATAGACATAACTTTTCCAGATTTGATAATTTGACTTGCTACTTGTGACCATCCTCCAGGGTGACAACCTAGATCTAACAGATTAGTATCTTTTTTTAAAAATTTATATTTTTCATTGATTTCAATTAATTTAAATGAAGCTCGTGATCTATAACCTAAGGTTCTAGATTTTTTAAAATATTGATCTCTATGTTGCTTAATTTTCCAAGAATTGCTTTTTTTTACTCTTTTTGATTTCTTCATTACAAAATATCTTCATGATTATCATCAGATATTTTCTCTAATTTATTATTTTGTTTTTTATACATAATAATACTTACAGGTATAGAAATTAAATAAATTAATCCAAAAATTAATAAAGTTTCAAGAGTATAAAATAGCAGTGCTATAAAAACTATACCTGCGCCAAGCAGTAAAAAGACTGTTGCCTTGGGTGAAATAGATATTTTTTTTAGAGCTAAAGTAGGAATTTTACTAACTAATAAAATTGCTATTAACACTGTTAAGTACGGAGTAAATTGTTTAATTTCTAATTCATAATTTAAATTTGCCAGTTCATAAATTAATGGCATTAAAACCAGTAATCCTCCTGCAGGTGATGGTATACCTTCAAAAAAATTATTTTTCCATTCAGCTGAATCCTCTATTTTTGTAAGATTAAATCTAGCTAGTCTTAAAACACAACAAACAGAATAAATAAGAGTAATTGCCCATCCTAATTTTCCATATTTATTTAACTCCCAAAAATACAATATAAAAGCTGGGGCTATACCAAAACTCACGAAGTCTGTTAGAGAATCTAATTCTTTTCCAAATTCTGATGTACCTTTAATTAGCCTAGCGACTCTTCCATCCAGAGCATCTAAAATTGCTGCAAATAAAATTAAAGTAACTGCCAAACTAAAATTACCATCAATAGAAAATTTTATTGAACTTATTCCTAAACAGACTCCCGCCAAAGTTAAAATATTTGGAAGTAAATATCTTGTTTTTTTTGACGAAACTAATTTAAATTTTTTTTTTTCTTCCATTACTCAGAAGCTATCAAGCTTTCTCCTGCTACAACGTTTTGACCAAGTTTTGCTAAAATTTTTTTATTTTTAAAATAGATATCTACTCTACTACCAAACCTTATCATGCCTATCCTGTCTCCTTGTTTTAAATCTTGCCCTTGTTCTACCTCACAAACAATTCTTCTAGCTATAAGACCCGCAATTTGAACAATTATAATTTCTTCGCCAGTAACAAGTTTGATTTTAAAATAATTTCTTTCATTTTCTTCACTTGCTTTATCTAATGAAGCATTTAAAAATTTACCAGGTTTATAAAAAATTTCTTCAACTTTTCCGGATGATGGGACTCGATTTACATGGCAATTAAATACGTTCATAAATATACTAACTTTTGTATAAGATGTATTTTCTAACCTAAGTTCTTCTGGACCTGATTTTTCTGAGATATCTGTAATCAAACCATCCGCAGGGCTTACTAAATATTTGTCATCGTTTATTGCATATCTATCTGGATCCCTAAAAAAGTAATAGACCCAAAATGTAACTAAAATAAATAAACCTCCAAGAAATTTGGAAAAGAATAAAATAATAAACGTAACCAAGATTGAAATGGCGAGAAATTTATATCCTTCTTTGTGTATTTTCGGAAATATCGTATTAAACATAATTTTAAGTTTGCTAAATTTTTCTTAATATGTATAAAAATCACAGTTTATCAATCAATTTTTTATGGCAAAAATTAAAGTTAAAAATCCAGTTGTAGAATTAGACGGTGACGAAATGACAAGAATTATCTGGTCTTTTATCAAAGATAAACTGATCAAACCTTACCTGGAAATAGACTTAAAGTACTATGATTTAGGAATGGAGAGTCGGGATAAATCCAATGACCAAATTACCATTGATGCAGCTAATGCCATCAAGCAATACGGCGTTGGTGTTAAATGCGCAACTATCACACCAGATGAAGCAAGAGTTGAGGAATTCAAACTTAAAAAAATGTGGAGATCTCCTAATGGAACTATTCGAAATATATTAGGTGGAACAGTATTTAGGGAACCAATTATTTGTAAAAATGTTCCGAAATTAGTTCCTGGATGGACTCAGCCAATAGTAATTGGAAGACACGCTTTTGGTGATCAATATCGTGCAACTGATTTTTTAATTCCTGGGGAAGGAAAAATGGAAATTAAATGGATTTCAAAAGATGGCAAAAACAAAAAAGAGTTTGAAGTATTTAATTTTACAGGTCCAGGCACAGCCCTGGCAATGTATAACTTAGATGATTCTATAAAAAATTTCGCAAGAGCATGTATGAATTATGGCCTTGGTAGAAAATGGCCAGTATATTTATCTACCAAAAATACAATTTTAAAAGCATACGATGGTCGCTTTAAAGATTTATTTCAAGAAGTTTTCGAAAAAGAATTTAAAAGCAAATTTGACTCGGTAAAAATTACTTATGAACATAGGTTAATTGATGACATGGTAGCTTGTGCTATGAAATGGAATGGAGGTTACATTTGGGCTTGTAAAAACTATGATGGTGATGTTCAATCAGATACTGTAGCTCAAGGGTTTGGTTCTTTGGGATTAATGACAAGCGTGTTAATGACTCCAGATGGAAAAACTGTTGAGTCAGAAGCTGCTCACGGAACAGTAACTAGACACTACAGGATGCATCAACAAGGAAAAGAAACTTCTACAAATCCAATAGCCTCAATTTTTGCTTGGACTAGAGGTTTAGCTCACAGAGGTAAAATAGATAATAATAATGAACTTATTAAGTTTGCTTCATCTCTTGAAAAAGTTTGTGTTGAAACTGTCGAGAGCGGTTCGATGACTAAAGACCTTGCTATCCTGATTGATAAATCAACAAAATATTTAACTACTAATCAATTTTTAGAAGCTATTGATGGAAATTTAAAGAAAAAACTTAATTAAGTTTTTTTCTGACTACTTCGAAAGCTTGTTCAATTTTACTTTGATTGATACCACCAGCTTGAGCAAAGTCTTTTCTTCCTCCCCCGCCTTTTCCTCCTAAAATTTCTGATGCAGTCTTAACAAGTGTAACAGCATCAAATTTAGTCGTAAGATCTTGAGAAACTCCTATAGCAACTCCTACTTTATCCTCAAAAGTAGAAATGCTTATTATGATACCTGATTTAATCTCTTTTTTGCCTTGGTCAATAATTCCTCTTAATTCTTTAGGAGGAAAATCTTTTAAAATTTGCTCTCGAATTAATATATCTCCAATTTTTTTATCATGTATTATGTTTTTACTTTTATCTTTCTTAATAATTTCAATTTTTACTTTGTTAAGCTGTTTATTTAAATTTTTTAAGTTTTCAGTTAAATTTAAATTATCTTTATAATCTGGCTTTATTTTTAGTTTTTGTAATTCCTTTTTAATTAATGTTATTTCACCTTTTAGATTTATCTCTTTTTGAGATTTGTCCTGTTTCTGTGTCTTTTCATAAACTTCTAATTGTTTATCTCTTAACGCTTCAACTCTCCTAACTCCTGAGGCGATCGAAGACTGACTTATAACTTTAAATTTACCAACCTCTTTAGTATTTTTAACGTGAGTACCTCCACATAATTCAGTTGAGAAAAAACCGTTATTTTCCTTTCCCATAAAAACCACTCTCACTTCTTCTCCGTATTTTTCACCAAATAATGCTAATGCGCCCATGCTTACTGCTTCTTTTGGAGTCATTATTCTTGTCTGTACATCAGTAGAGCCAGCTACAATTTCGTTTACAATTTTATTTATTTTTACCAATTCATTTTTTTCAATGGGCTTATTATGACTAAAATCAAATCTTAGCCTATCAGGTGAAACTAACGACCCCTTTTGAGTGACATGTTTTCCTAAAGTTCTTCTTAATGATTCATGTAATAAATGAGTTGCTGAATGATAAGCTTTAGAGTTATTTCTTTTTAAAACATCTATTTCTAAATTAACGTTTTGCCCAATTGATATTGAGCCTTTTTCAATTTTTCCATAATGAACAAATAAATCTCCCATTTTTTTTTGGGTATCGTTAATTTTTATTTTACAATCTGAATTAAAAATAAAACCCTGATCACCAACTTGACCGCCTGACTCTCCATAAAATGGGGTTTGATTTGTTATAACTTCTACCTCATCTCCAGTGCTAGCTGAGTCTACAAATTTACCATCTTTTGAAATTTTAATAACAACACCTTCTGCTTTATCAAATTCATAACCTAAAAATTCAGTTGGATTTATTTCTTCTCTTATTTTAAACCATCTTTCTTCTAAAGATCTATCTCCAGACCCTTTCCAATTAGCTCGTGCAAGAGCTTTACTTTTTTCCATCTCCTTTTCAAAACCAACATTATCTACTTTAATTCCCTTCCCTTTTAATATGTCGGCGGTTAGATCTAAAGGGAAACCATAAGTGTCATATAATTTAAATGCTGTTGACCCTGGAAAGGTTTTATTTGAAACTTTAGTCAAATTTTCATCAAGTATTTTCATTCCTCTTTCTAAAAGAGAAGAAAATTTTTCTTCCTCATTTTTTAAAGTCTCAATTATTAATTCTTTACCAGTAATTAATTCAGGGTAACTGCTTTTCATTTCATTTAATAAAATATCAAATAACTTATAAAAAACAGGATCTTTGCTTCCTAAAGAATGCGCATGTCTCATCCCACGTCTCATGATTCTTCTCAAAACATATCCTCTTCCTTCATTAGAAGGTAGTATTCCTTCAGCGATTAAAAAACTGCTAGCTCTTAAATGATCTGCAATAACTCTGTGACTTGCAATAGTTGACTCATTTATAGGTGACTTCAATAAATTTGAAGATGCACCCATAATTTTTTTAAAGTGATCGATCTTATAATTATCATGGGTTCCTTGAAGAACAGCTGTCATTCGTTCTAAACCCATCCCAGTATCTACTGATGGTTTTGGTAAATTTATTCTTTTATCTTTCGTTATTTGTTCGTACTGCATGAATACTAAATTCCATATCTCAATAAATCTATCTCCATCTTCATCAGGGCTTCCTGGAGGTCCACCTTTTAATTTTTCACCATGATCATAAAAAATTTCTGAACAAGGACCACATGGACCAGTATCTCCCATTGACCAAAAGTTATCTGAGGTAGCTATTTTAATTATCTTATCATCACTTAAGCCTGCAATTTTTTTCCAAAGTTTGAAAGAGTCTTCATCTTCATGGAAAACTGTAACTGATAGTTTTTCTTTAGGTAGTTCAAAATCTTTAGTTAACAAGTTCCAAGCATGAATAATTGCCTGTTCTTTAAAATAATCTCCAAAGGAAAAATTTCCTAGCATTTCAAAAAAAGTATGGTGTCTTGGTGTATATCCTACATTTTCTAAATCATTATGCTTTCCGCCAGCTCTGACACATTTCTGGGAAGTTGTAGCTGTTTTGTAATCTCTTTTTTCTAAGCCAGTAAAAACATTTTTAAACTGAACCATACCTGAGTTGGTGAACATCAATGTCGGATCATTATTTGGAACTAAGTTACTAGATTCTACAATCTTATGATTATTTTTTTTAAAATAATCTAAGAATTTTTTTCTAACATCAGTAAGTAAAATTTGGCCCATATTTAATTAAATACAGATATTTTAGAACTTGTCTATAAAGAGATTAATTTGCAGCTTTTTTATCGTTGTCTACTACAACACAAATTTCAGATTTCGTTAAAAATCTTTGCCCTGTTCCATTATCAAGGGAAAACATGCCTCCGATCCCTTTTACAGCATCAATTGTTAGATCTGTATGTTTCCACTTTTCATATTGATCCTCATTCATATAGAAAGGTGTTCCATCAACCTCTCCCAATTTTACGTCACTGTTTCCTACTTGATATTCTTTTGCTGGAAAACACATAGGCGCGCTTCCATCACAGCATCCGCCTGATTGGTGAAATAAAAGATCTTCTCCGTGAACTTCTTTAATTTCACTAAGTAATTTTTTTGCTGATAATGTGAATGATACTTTCATTTCAATATTTCGGCCCATGATTTTGAATCATGGGCCATTATATATTATTGGTTAAAAGAAGCCTAATTTTTTCTCACTGTAAGACACGTGTAAATTCTTTACTTGTCTGTAATGATTTAACATCATTTTGTGAGTTTCTCTTCCGATACCAGATTGTTTGTATCCACCAAATGCAGCGTGAGCTGGGTACGCGTGATAGCAGTTTGTCCAAACTCTACCTGCTTGTATACCTCTACCCATTCTGTATGCAACGTTACCATCTCTAGTCCAAACACCTGCTCCAAGTCCATAAAGAGTATCATTAGCTATTTCTAATGCTTCTTTCTCATCTTTAAACTTAGTAACTGACACTACAGGTCCAAAGATCTCCTCTTGGAATATTCGCATATTGTTTTTGCCTTCAAAGATAGTTGGTTGGATATAGTTTCCTTTTTCTAATCCACTATTAATTTTAGCTTCACTACCTCCACATAGAACTTTGGCACCCTCTTTCTTACCTAAATCTAGATAAGATTTAATTTTTTCCATTTGTTCTAGTGAAGCTTGAGCTCCAATCATAGTCTCCATTTTTAAAGGATTGTCTTGTTTAACAGCTTTTGTTCTTGCAATGGCTCTTTCCATGAATTTATCATAAATAGATTCTTGAATTAAAGCTCTGCTTGGACAAGTACAAACTTCTCCTTGGTTAAGCGTAAACATAGCAAAACCTTCTAAACATTTGTCAAAGAAGTCGTCATCTTTTGCCAAAACATCTTCAAAGAAAATGTTTGGTGATTTTCCACCTAATTCTAAAGTGATTGGAATTAAGTTTTGAGATGCGTACTGCATAATCAAACGTCCAGTAGTAGTTTCACCAGTAAAAGCTATCTTCTTAATTCTTTTAGAAGATGCTAATGGTTTACCTGCTTCAAGACCATATCCACTAACAACGTTAACAACACCTGCTGGTAATAGATCTCCAATTAGTTCCATTAACAACATGATTGATGCTGGTGTTTGTTCAGCTGGTTTTAATACAACACAATTTCCTGCAGCCAAAGCCGGTGCAAGTTTCCATGTTGCCATTAATAATGGGAAGTTCCATGGTATGATTTGTCCAACCACACCTAATGGTTCAGGTATATGGTAAGAATATTCACTATTGCTGATTTCAGCAACTGAACCTTCCTCTGCTCTTATTACTCCTGCAAAATATCTCCAATGATCAATTACCAAAGGTAAATCTGCAGCCATACATTCTCTTATAGGCTTACCATTGTCTAAACATTCTGCTGTCGCTAAAACGTTAAGATTTTTCTCAATAACATCAGCAATCTTTAAGAGAATATTTGATCTCTCTCCAATTGATGTTGTTCCCCATGCAGGAAATGCTGCGTGAGCTGCGTCTAGAGCAAAATCAACGTCTTTCTCGTTCGATCGTGGCACCTTACAGATAACTTCATTAGTGATAGGAGAAGTATTATCAAAATACTTTCCAGATTTAGGTTCTACAAATTTTCCGTTAATGTAGTTTCCATATTTAGCTTTAAATGGAAATTTAACCTTCAAATGAGAGGTATCTAAAGATGAAGACACTTTCGAGCTTGTTGCTTGTTGTGTACTCATTTTTCCCCCTTTTGTTCTTGTTTTTAATTAGAACCAATCTGAACTAACTTGTCTATGGTTAATTAAGTCGCTTTTCACGCGAACTACTAAATGTTGTTTTATTCAATTGTCAGTTGCTTTGGGAAACGGGAAGCATCTAAGCTTCCCGTTTAAAATGATGGCGGAAGAATTATTCTTCCTCTTTTTTATCGCTAATTTTTTCGTTTGGAGAAGGATTTCCTTCAAGTTCTTTGGTAATAGCAGATGCTTGATCTCTAATAATTTTTTCAATCTCTGCAGCTACATTAGGATTTTTTTGCAGGTAAACTTTTGCGTTTTCTCTACCTTGTCCAATTTTTTCACCTTTATACGCGTACCAAGCTCCAGATTTTTCTACTACTCCAGCTTTGGTACCTAGGTCAATTAATTCTCCTAATTTACTGATACCTTTTCCATACATTAAGTCGAATTCAACAACTTTAAATGGTGGTGCAACTTTATTTTTAATTACTTTAACTCTTGTTGAGTTACCAATAATTTGATCTTTTTCTTTAATTGCGCCTATTCTTCTAATATCCATTCTTACAGATGAATAAAATTTAAGAGCATTTCCTCCTGATGTCGTCTCAGGATTTCCAAACATTACTCCAATTTTCATTCTAATCTGATTAATGAAGATAACCATAGTATTTGATTTTGATACTGATCCAGTAATTTTTCGTAAAGCTTGACTCATAAGTCTAGATTGTAAGCCTACATGATGGTCACCCATTTCACCCTCTAATTCAGCCTTTGGTGTTAATGCTGCAACTGAGTCTACAACTAAAACAGAAATAGAACCTGATTTAATTAATGTATCAGTTATTTCTAAAGCTTGTTCACCAGTATCTGGTTGAGATATTAATAGCTCTTCGGTTTTTACTCCAAGTTTTTTTGCATAAACTGGGTCCATAGCATGCTCAGCATCTACAAAAGCACATATACCACCAGCTTTTTGAGCTTCTGCTACTACTTGTAAAGCTAGCGTAGTTTTTCCTGATGACTCAGGTCCATATATCTCAATAATTCTACCTTTTGGTAAGCCCCCTATACCAAGAGCCAAATCTAAGCTTAATGATCCAGTAGAAATAGCTTCTACATCTAAAGCTTGTTGCTGACCTAGTCTCATTACTGAGCCTTTACCAAAATTTTGATCTATTTGGCTAATAGCAGCCTCTAGAGATTTGCTTTTCTCTTTTAACTCTTTTTGTTTTTTATCGTCTGTTTTTACGATTTTTAAGTTATTTTTAGTCATTATTTATCCTTTTTTTATTGTTCGAATCGTATCTATAAATGTACACATTTTGTTCTTTTTATCAAGAAGTTAAAGTAAACTCTTAAAACAGGCTATTTAATTGACTTAATAGATAAAGAACCAAGCTCATTGGAGAGCTCAAATTGTGATACGATGAAGTCTCTTTCTGATCTAGCGAAATCTATTCTGGCATCTAAAAGTAGGCTTCTAGATTGAATTAATTCAAGGGTGGTTCTTGTGTTACCAGAGTCATATTCTAAAGTGATACCTTCATTTGCTATTTCAGCGGCCTTTAATTGTGCTCTAGTCGCCTCAAGTACGCTTTTAGAAGACTGATATTTTGACCAGGCATTTGAAATTTCAGTATTAATTCTATTTTTAGTATCTTGCAATATTAATTGGTATCTCTGTTTATTATATGAGGATTTCTTTATAGTTGAGATGTTTTCACCCCCTTTAATAATAGGCCAAGTAATAGTTGCTTTGACAGTTTCTTGATCAGTTTTATCTATAGTTGAGCTAAAATCATCATTTTCAGATTTTGAGTAATTTAATGATGCCGATGGAGAAAGTCTTGATCTTTCAATATTTAAGTCTTTAACTGCTATTTCATAGTCTAATTTTGAAATTAAAAGATCCATATTATTTGTATTAGCTAAACTAAGAGACTCTTCAAGAGAATTTGGTAAAGTCAATAGTGCCTTTTCTTTTAAGTTTTTTGTATCCGGTGATTTTTCTCTTGTAACTCTCTCAAAATTCGTCTTTGAAGCTAAAAGTTCAGTTTTAGCTTTTATCAAATTAGCTCGTGCTCCAGCTAAAGAAGATTCTGATTGAGCTAAATCAGTTAAAGTAATTTCTCCTTTTTGAAGTCTAGCGTTATCTGAGTCTACCTGTCTTTCAAATAAATTTACATTGGATGAATTAAATTCTTCATTTTTTGATTTAAAAATTAAATCGAAATAAGCTGAGGTAACGTCTAATATAGTTTGTTGCTCAACTTTTTTAAGAGATAAATTGGCTTTTTGAGTCTCTAGTTCAGATTTTTTAAATGTATTTAATCCTTTGAAACCAGAAAAAATTTTTTGCTCGACAGATATTTTTTTACTTTCTGAGTCTGAATTTGAGTCTGCCAGACTAGCTCCACTTTGATTGGTTCGGTTTGTAGAGGTAGTACTTGTTTGATCCCCTGAAAGTGTAATACTTGGCAGAAACTCACTTCTTGAAATATTTTTACTTTGCTTTGCAGATTCAAAATTTTTTCTTTCAGCGTTTAATTGTAAATTATTTTCTAAGGCCTTCTCGATATAAAATTTTAAATTATCTTGAGCATGCAGAAAGCTCGAATAAAATAATATAAAAATTAAAGGTAAATATTTTTTCATTTAATTAAACTTTATTGATTTGAGTCTATGTTTTTCATCAATACTTATCACAGTGTTTGCAGTTTTTGGAAGAGTTTTTAACATATGTTTAGTTATCCTCTCGTAATACATCACAAAATTTTCTACTTGCTTATCATTCATAGTTTTATTTCCCTTGCCTGTAATTCTTAATTTTTTTTCTTGTAACAATCTCCATCTAAAAACATATTTTAAACTAGGTACCTTTAAAAAAATCAACTTATCAATCAAATTAAAAATTTTATTATAATCTTTTTTAAGTTCTGAATTTACTTTTTGTCGCCAAATTCTTTTATTATCTCTCTGCTTTTCTAATTTATTTACAGGAAAATTTAAATCTTTATTTTTTTGTGCTGTTGCACCAACGCACCACCCTTCAAAGATAACTATATTTGGTTTTTTTTTAACTTTTAACCATTTATTTTTTGTGCATCTATCATCAATAGATTTGTCAAATTTAGGAATAATCATTTTTTTAAAATTATTTTTTTTTAGATTATTTATACATTGAAACAGCATTTTTGTATCGTGAGTACCAGGCACACCTCTTGTAATAAATAATTTGTTAATTTTTTTTGAAATTTTTTTTCTCTCATTTAAAGTTTTATAAAAATCATCAATTGAAAAAATTACTGTTTCTAATTTATAAGCCTCCTTTAATATTATTTTTAAGATATTTGAAATTGTTGATTTTCCAGTTCCTTGGCCCCCAGCTAAACCAATTACTTTTGTTTTTTTTTTCTTAAAATAATCTTTTGCAATCATTTTGCTTATGGGCAAATAAAACTTATTTAATTGCCCTAATTTATCTCTGAATGGTTCGGACATCACTTCTTGTGATGTAAGAAATCTTAAATATTTTTTTTTTACTTTATTATAATTGAAAAGTTTATCTTCCATTTTTTCATTTTTTATCTAATGGATGATTTTGACCGTCATTAACTTCAATATCTTTTAGATCAAAAGTGTTTATTTCGTCTATGCAGCCTAAATTAAAACCTGTCATTGCTGGATTGGATCTAGGGTTATGATGTGTGTAAATTCCACATACTGAACAAAAATAGTGTTTAGCAACTTTTGTATGAAATTGATAAAGGTTTAATTTATCTTCCCCTTTAACTATTTTAAAATCTTCATTCTTTACCATGGACATGACAGCTCCTTTTCTCTTGCAAAGTGAGCAATTGCATTTAAGCGTTTTATCTAAATTTCCTGAAATATTGATCTCGATCTCTATGGCGTTACAATGACATGTTAATTTTTTCATTAATTACCCTTTATAAATTTTTACACATTACGCATCTTTGGTCTTATCCACAATACATCAAAATCACACACAAATGTTCACGTTTTGATTCCTTTTTGATTCTACTTGAGACTCTTATTACAACTTTTTAGTGTGTAATCTTTTTTACACTCGCAAGATTATTATGGCTATTTAATAAATCTTTTTCTTGTTCTCTTAGGGAAACAATAAAAATTATAAGATTAAAAAATACAATTAATATTTGAAAAAATATTGCAAGAGTTCCTAAATAAGAATTCAGGTATGCTAATGCAATTAGCATTAAAGTAGATCTTAGAAAAACTTGATATTTAAATACAGCTATAATCGAAAAAGAATGCACCATGAGTTTAAATAAAGACATTTGAGATGGTCCAAAGTATCTTAATCCCCTAGTTGAATTAATTTCTTGAAAAGATTTTAAGTTTTTTTTAACACTTCCTGAATAACTGCTCCATAAACTTGCTTTTGAACGAAGTTTTTCTACATCACTTCTTGTGAGTATGCTGTAATTTCCAAAGTTAATATTTTTTCCAGTGAATATAAAAGTAATGACTTTATGTAATTGGTAAAGAAATTGAAAAAAAGGGCCTTCAGATCTTTTTACTCTTTTTGCTACAACTGATAAACTTGGATTTTCTTTTGTTTTTTCAATTAAACTTTTTATTTCTTCAGGTCTATCTTCACCATCTCCATCCATTAATATTAAATTATCAAATTCTTTATTTTGAATAGCATACCTGATACCAAATGCATTACATCTAGCATGGCCTCTATTCTCTTTCATATTTAAAAGATCTATAGACAAAAAATTACTTGGTTTTTTTAATTCTGGAGATTGAATGGTAGATGCATCATTTACAATCAAACACTCAAAATTAATATCGCTAAAAGATTTAATATTTTCATTAATCTCACTTAAAAGTTTATTCAATGACTCCCAGTCATTAAATACAGGGATTAAAATAATTATTTTTTTCATCTTTTCCCTATCATGCAGTAGCCAACTGGCTTAATTGTTCCAAAAACACCAGGACATATTTCTTTAAGTATTTTTGGATTTCCAGTATAAATTACACCCTGGTCTTCAGTTATATTAGAGGCTTTATTTTTTAAGCTATTTATCCAAATGGGTCTTGAGTATAAATGATAAGATAAATTACCAGCATACCATTCATCACCAATAACAATTTTAATTTCATTAGTAAAATTATCATCCCATTTATTTTGAACTAGTCTAGAAATTTCTTTACCTGGATAATCAGTCCTTTTTGTTTCATCTATAAAAGAAACTAATAAATAAATAATAGGTGACAAAAAAAAGAAAAATAAGAATGTAAAATAAAATCTTTTTATTTTCTTTAAATTAATAAAATTTTTAAAAATTAATAAAAAAAAGGTTCCAAAAAATAGATAGAAAGGCGTCATCCACATAGTTCTTATTTTTGCACCTGATATCAATGAGGTTATTAACATTAATAATATTGGAATAAAGTTTATAGTAATTAAAAAAATAATTTTTTTATTTTTAGTGTTTATATTAAATTTCCTTTTTTTTAAAATTGAAAAAAACATTACAAAAAATGGTATTAATATAATCATTTGTTTTATCAAAAGTTCAATCGGATTTTTAAAATGGTTGATCATGCTATATTCTGAGAGTCCAGTTCTATTTAAACCATAAAAAATTGTTGAAAAATTATTTTCAATTAGCCAGATAAAATGCGGAATTACTAAAATTAGAGAGACTAAGATTGATAAAAAGTAACCCTTCCAAGATTTTTTAAATATTTTAATATTTAAAATAAAAAAAACAAGAAATGCAATTAAAATATAGATAAATAAGTATTTTGACAAAAAACCTAAAGCAGAAAAAATACCAAATAATATCCAATCAACATTTTTGTTTAAATTTAAACTTTTCCAAAAAAAATATACTGATAGCGCCCAAAAAGGTAGTTGACTTACGTTTACATTAAATTCTGGGGATGTGAAATTGTAAAAATAAATTCCTGCAAGCAACAAAACTGATAATAAGGAATATGTTTTGTCCTCAAAAATCTCGTTGGAAAATTTCCATACAAATAAAAAAGATATAAAAACAAATATTTGGCTTAAAAGATAGTACGCCCAATCATTATTACCAAAAATCTTATAAAAAAATTCTACAGCAAATGCGCTAAATGGAGGATGTTTATTAAAACCCCAATCTAAATTACTTCCCCAAGCTAATGCCTCAATGGTGTCTAAGGGTAAGTTTGTATTTGATAATGAGGGTACTAATGTCCACAACAATAGATGTGAAAAAAGAAATAAATAGAATACTTTGTTTATATTTTTTTTTAATATCATTTTATAAGAAATTATTACAATTTATAAGCTATTGACACGACTAAAATCAAACATATACTCCCCAAATTCAAAAAATGGTAAAAAAAACCACTACTAAAAAAAAATACATTCCGAACTCTAAGGAAAAATATATGTGTGCTAAGCACAAAAAATTTTTTACAGAAGAGCTTTTAAACTGGAAAAGAGATATTATTAAAGCTAACAATTTAGGGAATTTATTAAATTCTTCAGATGATAACGTCTCTTCAGCTGATATTGTTGATCAGGCTTCATCTTACACGGATAAATCTGTAGAAATGAAAGCTTTAAATAGAAGTAGGAAATTAATCTCAAAAATTAATTCTGCTTTACAAAGATTAAAGGAAGGTACTTATGGCTTTTGTGAAGAAACAGGTGAACCTATTGGATTAAAAAGACTTATGGCTAGACCTGTTGCTACTCTTTCGATTGAAGCCCAAGAAAGACATGAAAGAGATGAAAAAATATTTGTAGACGATTAAACTTCGGGAATTTGCTCTCCATTATTTAAAAGATCATATCCTTTTTTTACAGCTTCTCTTTTAGAAATTTCTTTATACCAATTGGCTAAAAATTTAAATTTTTTCAACCCAATGTCGTGCCACTCATGACGTGCAATCCAGGGAAATGTTGCTATATCAGCTATAGTATAATCACCTCCTGCCAAAAATTTAGATTTAGATAATCTTTCATCAAGTTCTTTGTAAATTCTCTCTGAAATTTTAAAGTACCTATCTTCACCAAATTTACTTTTTCCAGGATTATAATGATGAAATTGATGATGCTGGCCTAACATAGGTCCAACATATGCCATTTGACCCATTAACCATTGATTAATTGTTGTTCTTTGATCTTTATCGTAAAATTTTCCACTCTTTTGTCCTAAATAGATTAATATTGCACCAGACTCGAACAAACTGGTTTTTTTATCGTGATCAATAATTACAGGTATTTTACTAAAAGGACTTAATTTTCTAAAATCAGGTTTAAATTGTTCGTTTTTATAAATATTAATTTTTGTGACTTTGTAATCAAATTTAATTTCCTCAAGCATTATAGATATTTTCTTACCGTTTGGGGTATCTGCGGTAAGTAACTCTATCATTTTTTTCCTAGTCTTTGTTGAATCGTTTTTGATGACGTAGTGAATTCAAATCTATATTTTTCATTAGGTCTCGCTCTTTTAAAGCATTCCACAGAAGCCAAAGCAACTTCATGAAACCCAGACAAAATTAATTTTAATTTTCCGGGATAATTACAAATATCTCCAGCAGCAAATATACCTTTTTTATTTGTCTCGAAGTTTTTAGAATTTACTTCAATCGTTTTCTTATTCATATTTAATCCCCATTCAGCTATGGGTCCTAATTTCATAATTAAACCAAAAAAACTTAAAATTATATCAGTATCTATTTTTTCAGTTTTTCCGTCATCAAATTTAATTATTATAGAATTAATTTTTTCATCGCCTTCTATCGACTCCAATTGGCAAGGAGTTTTAATAGATATTTTTCCAATTTTTTGTAATTTTTTAATTTCTGATAAAGTATGTGGTGCTCCTCTAAATTCGTTTCTTCTATGAATTAAACTAATATTTGAAAACTTTGAAAGTTCTAAAGCCCAATCTAAAGCCGAGTCTCCTCCTCCAAATATTGTAATATTTTTGTTTTTAAATTGATCTTTGTTTTTTACTGCGTAAAATAAATATTTATCTTCAAATTTTTCTGCTTCTTTTATAGATAGCTTTCTTGGTTCGAAAGATCCGACTCCTCCAGCGATAATTACATTTGGTGCTGAAAACTCATTCTTGTTATTTGTTTTGATAATCCAATTATCTTTATCTTGTTTTACTTCCTCGACTCTTTCATTTAAATAAAACTCAGTGTTAAAAGGTTTGATTTGCTCTAATAACTTTTTTGTTAGCTCCTCACCGGTACACTCTGGGACTGCAGGAATATCATAAATAGGCTTATCAGGGTAAAGTTCTATACACTGTCCTCCTGCTTTATCTAAATTATCTATAACTATTGAACTTAATCCCTTAATACCTAATTGATGAACTGCAAATAAACCGACTGGCCCAGCTCCTATTATAATTGTATCAGTATTTTTCATTAAGATTGTTTCGCTGGAGTAGTTATAATTAGTCCATCTAATTCATCTGAAACAATTAGTTGACAACTTAATCTACTATTTTTTTTTGGCTCATAAGCCATGTCTATCATATCTACCTCGGCTTCTTCTGCTTTCGGAAGTTTATTTAACCATTTTTCTTCGACATAAACATGGCAAGTTGCACAGGCCATAGATCCACCACAGTCTGCGTCAATACCTGGTACATCGTTTTGAAGAGCTCCCTCCATTACAGAGAGGCCATTTTCAACTTCAAGAGTTTTAGAATTTCCTTGGCTATCTTTGTAAATTATTTTAGTCATTGTAGGCCAAGTAAATTGAAATAATTACTATCCAAAAAAAAGCATAGTATAAAATGTAGCCTTTAACTGTGAAAGGCATTTTTTTTATTTTACGTTTTCCTTTTCCTTTATATGGTTTTGATAGTTCCATGATATTGAATATAAGTATCTAATGAAAAAGGGCAAGTATGCAAAAACATACCTGCCCTTTTTTTTATAAATTAATATCTATTATCTAGATGCTAATCTTGTGTTTTGCATTGCTGCTGCCCAGATAACTAGACCAAAAGCGATCTTGTTAACAAAGTCAGCCAAATTGTAAATTATGTTTAAAGCATTTGCGTCAACACCACCAGTTAGGTAACCGAAAATATATCCTAGAGGATATATAGCCCAACCAATAGTTACGATTATTCTCATTGCACTGAACGCAGTAGACATAGCTTTATTACCAGCTTTTGCCGCCATAGTTCCAGCTTCACCTGAGAATATTTCAAACAAGATGTAAATCCATCCAGCCATTCCAATTACGAAACCTACAAATGGTTGAATATAACCAGCTTCACCTAAGTATCCACCGATTAACATTACTAATGAACCAATTAATAGCTTCCAGAATATAGAAGTTGGCACCTTTCTTACAGCTGCCAAAATTAGATAGAATTCGATCATTTGAAGTGGCACTGTGATTAACCAATCAATATATCTGTATACTGTTGGTGTATCACCTGTAGTCACCCAAACATCTCTCATATACATGTAGTGAACAAATGCAACACCAGTTACAAGTCCAGCTACAGTTAAAGATGTTCTCCATGATGCAGCTACTGTGTTTCTTTCTGCAAAAAAGAATACTGTAGTTGCGATCATACCCATAGATACAAGCCAGAAAGATATTCCTACGAAATCTCCTGTTTCTAACATAGGGGTAGCTGCATTAGCTGAACCTGTTAAACCTAGTACGGCAACAGTTGCTAGTGCAAACATTTTTAATTTACTCATGAAAACCTCCCTCGTTTGTTTAGTTTTCTATTTAGTTTATATATAAACTACTCAGACAAACGGTAAATCTCACCGCTACCGAGCAATTGGAGGGAACATAGTAAAAAACAAAGTTACAGTGAAGCGTTTTTTTTACTAAAAACCCGCATTTTTATTGGTTTTTTTATTTTTTTTTGGGGATATTTATGAAATACTCTCCAAAAAATAGAGTTTTTAGGAGGTATGATTTGAATCAAAATTATAAGGATATTTATCAAAAATCTATCGAAAATAGAGAGGAATTTTGGAAAAATATATCTGAAAACATTTTTTGGTACAAAAAACCAACAAAAATTTTAAATTCCGACAAACCTCCATTTTATAGATGGTTTGAAGACGGTGTAACGAACACTTGTTACAATGCTTTAGATCTTCATATCGATGAAGGTAGAGGCGATAAACTCGCAATCATCTACGATAGCCCAATAACAGGAACAAAAAAAAACATAACTTACAAAGAATTAAGGGACAAAGTTGCTTTGTTTGCGGGAGCCTTAAAAAATCAGGGTATTCACAAAGGTGATAGGGTAATTATTTATATGCCAATGATTCCTGAGGCAGTAATTGCTATGCTTGCATGTGGGAGAATTGGAGCAGTTCACTCTGTTGTCTTTGGTGGCTTTGCAGCGAACGAACTTGCAAGTAGAATTGATGACTCTAAGGCAAAACTTTTAGTTACCGCTTCATGTGGTTATGAACCTGGAAGAACTGTGCAATATAAACCGTTAGTCAACAAAGCTTTAGAGCTTGCAAATCATAAACCAGATAAATGTATTATTTTTCAAAGAGAAAAAGATAAAGCAGAGCTTGATTCAAAGATAGATATTACTTGGGAAGAAGCTCATAAGAATGTGAAACCTACAGAGTGTGAAAAAATGAATGCGAATGAATACGCTTATATACTTTATACATCTGGAACAACAGGTTTACCAAAAGGAATTGTAAGAGATATTGGTGGACATATTGTTGCTTTGAAGTGGACAATGAAAAATATTTATAACATCAATCAAGATGACGTATGGTGGTCTGCGAGTGATATTGGTTGGATAGTCGGTCATTCTTACATTGTATATGCTCCATTATTTTACGGATGCACTACGGTTCTTTTCGAAGGAAAACCAGTTGGCACTCCTGATGCTGGAGTTTTTTGGAGAGTAATATCAGAGCACAAGGTAAAATCCCTTTTTACAGCCCCAACAGCGATTAGAGCTATAAAAAAAGAGGATCCTAACGGTGAATTTTTTAAAAAATATGACCTAAGTAAATTTGACAAATTATTTTTAGCTGGAGAGAGGGCTGATCCTGATACAATTAAATGGTTTGAAAAATTGTCTAACTCACCAGTTATAGATCATTGGTGGCAAACTGAAACAAGTTGGGCTATCACATCTGACTGCACTGGTATCGAGTCTTTTCCAGTTAAATATGGATCTGCTTTTAAGCCTGTACCAGGATATGATTTAAAAGTTTTAAATGCTGAAGGTAAAGAGGTTGGACCAGGCAAAATGGGGGACATAGTTGTTAAACTTCCTTTACCTCCAGGAACTTTTCCGACACTTTGGGGTGCTGATAAAAGATATAAAGAAAATTATATGTCTACTTATCCTGGTTATTATCAAACGTATGATGCAGGACACATTGATGAAGACGGATATGTTTGGATCATGTCTAGAACAGATGACATTATTAATGTTGCTGGACATAGATTGTCAACTGGAGCAATAGAAGAAGTATTGGCTGAACATAAAGATGTAGCCGAATGTGCTGTAATAGGTATTGCTGATAAATTAAAAGGACAGCTGCCCATAGGATTGCTAGCTTTAAAAGCTGGAGTAACAAAAGACAAGAAAGATATTATTAGTGAATGTATAAAGATGGTCAGAGAGAAAGTTGGTCCTGTTGCAGCCTTTAAAATAGCAATCGTTGTAAAAAGATTGCCTAAAACTAGATCTGGAAAAGTTTTAAGAGGAACTGTAAGAAAAATTGCTGATAATGAGCCTTATAAAATGCCAGCTACAATAGATGATCCAGCTATCTTAGATGAAATTAAAGCTGACTTAGTTGATAACAAAATTTTAAAACTTTAGCGGTGTACCTTTAGACTCTTCAACCACTTTTCCATCAGACATAACCAAAAAACCATTTACGATTGTAGCTACAGGAAATCCTTTTACTTTATAGTTATCAAAAGGTGTCCATCCACATTTACTTGCTATCATTTCATTTTTTATAACAACCTCCTTATTCATATCAGCAATCGTTAAATCTGCATCATAACCCTCTTTTAAATATCCCTTATTTTTAATTCCAAAAATTTTACAAGGGTTTTCACACATTAAGTTTATCAGTTGTTGAAGTGTTAGTTTTCCACTATTTACATGATCTAACATAACTGGAAAAATAGTTTGAACTCCTGGCATACCTGAAGGAGAATTAGGATATTCTTTGTCTTTATTTTTTTTCAAGTGTGGGGCGTGATCCGAACCCAGTACATCAACTATATTATTCTTAATTGCTACCCACAAACGATCATAGTGTTCTTTAGTTCTTAAAGGAGGATTCATTTGAGCATAAGTTCCAAGTTTGTCATAACAATCTGGAGCGTACATAGTTAAATGCTGGGGGGTAGTTTCGAAAGTAACATTTTTTTTGTGCATAGCTAAAAAATCAACTTCGTCTCCAGTAGTTACGTGAAGAACATGAATCTTTTTATTATATCTTTCCGCAATTTTAACTACTCTTCGAGTAGATGACATTGCTACTTCAACATTTCTCCACTCAGCGTGTGAATGAACATCTCCTTTTTTAATAAATTTTTTTCTAATTTTAATTATATCTTCATCTTCAGAGTGAATAGAAACAACTCTATCACTACTGGAAATTACTTTTTCGATATCAGCTTCTTTGTCTACTAATAAGTTCCCTGTTGATGAACCCGCGAATAATTTAACACCACAACATCCTTCAACATCTTTTAGTTGAGCAAGTTGATTGGTATTATCAGGTGTTGCTCCGAAATAAAAAGCATAATTACTATGCATTCTATTTTTAGCTGCTTGCAACTTTTTATCAAACTCAACCAAATTAGATGTAGGAGGGTTAGTGTTGGGCATTTCAAATAAAGCGGTTACACCGCCTAACACTGCAGCTCTACTTCCGCTTTCTAAATCTTCTGCATCAGTTGATCCTGGCTCTCTAAAGTGAACTTGAGTATCAATTATACCTGGCAAAACAACTTTATCTGTAGCATCATAAACTTTAGAGCTGTTAAGTTCGATTTTGCCAATCTTTTTTATTTTGTTACCTAATAAACCAATATCTGTTTTTATGAGCTTGCCGTCTATGTAGCAAGAGCCATTTTTTATAATGAGACTTAAATTATCAGACATGATTTAAAAAATATATTATACAGTATATATTTACAATTATGAAAAAAGATCAAATTATTTTATTAGAGGACCGTGGATTAATCTTAATATCAGGTGAAGATGTCAAAAATTTTCTTCAAAATATCATTACTAATGATATTGAAAAAGTAAATTTATCTACCTCGATTTTTTCAGCTCTTTTCACGCCTCAAGGCAAGTATTTATTTGAATTTTTTTTGATACAATCAAAGAATGGTTATTTATTAGATTGTGATAATAAATTTACAGATGAAATTATAAATTACTTGTTAAAATATAAACTGAGATCAAAAATCGAAATTAAGAATATTTCCTCGGAGTATTTAATTGGATTAATAACTACGGAAAAATTTGCAGATATACAAAAAAGTGAAAATAAAACTGGAGATACAATAGAATTTAGGGGTAGCCCTCTTTTTCTAGATCCTCGAAATAAAAATTTAGGAGCAAGAATAGTCTCATCATTAGAAAAATTACACCTTACAATTAAAAAATTAAACTTAAAGATAGCAAATCCTGATACATATTTTGCTAAAGCTTATTCCTTAGGTATTCCGATAAAAGGTATTGAAAACTTAAAAAATCAATTATTTGGTTTAGAGGCAAATTTTGAGGAACAAAATGCAATTGATTTTAAAAAAGGATGCTACATAGGTCAAGAAAATACAGCTAGAATGAAATTAAAAGAAAAATTAAGAAGAAGATTATTGCCAATCTATTCATCTGAAAAATTAAATGTAGGAGAAGAAATATTTTTTAATAAAGCTAAAGTTGGCAAGATACTTATAGATCAACCCTATCCATTTGGTTTAATAAAAGTGGTTGATCCTAATATTAAAGAATTTGAAAATGCAGAGCTTCTAGCTAACAGTAAAAAATGCAAAATTTTAAAGAGCGTTTAACAATCTTGAAAGAGAGGCTAAGATCCCATAACCGCTCAATTCAATAAAGGCTATAACTAAAATTATAAGCACTATTCGTTTATTTTTTTTTAAATATTCAATCATAAATAAGCTTTTTGGTGCGGTCGGAGAGACTCGAACTCTCACGGGAAACCCACACGCCCCTCAAGCGTGCCTGTCTACCAATTTCAGCACGACCGCTTTAATAATGCGACAATAAATGAATGACAATATTAGTTCAAGTTGATAGATTAGAATAAGTATGTCTGCACAAGAACAGTTTAATAGAAGCTCTTCTGAGATTTATAAAAAGATCTCAAAACACGTTCCTGAAATAGAGTGGAAAGTGCATGAGCCTCTAATAGAAAAAATTAATAAATTAAAAAAAGAAAAGAACGCTGTAATTCTTGCCCATAATTATCAAACACCAGAAATATACCATGGAGTTTCTGACTTTGCAGCTGACTCATTAGCTCTCGCAGTTGAAGCTGCAAAAACTTCTGCTGATATAATAGTTCTTTGTGGAGTTCATTTTATGGCTGAGACAGCAAAATTAATGAGCCCAGATAAAAAAGTTCTAATTCCTGATATAGATGCAGGATGTTCACTTGCTGCTTCATTGACTGGCGAAGATGTAAGATTATTAAAAAAAAAATATCCAGGTGTTCCAGTCGTATCTTATGTGAACACTTCAGCTGATGTGAAAGCTGAAACTGATGTATGTTGTACTTCTGCTAACGCAGTTAAAGTAGTAGAGTCATTAAAAACTGATAAAGTAATATTCTTGCCTGACCAACATTTAGCAAATTATGTAGCTAAACAAACTAAAGTAAAAATAATTTCTTGGAAAGGTTCTTGTATCGTGCACGAACAGTTTTCACCAAAAGAAATTAAAGAGATTAGAGAAGCAAATCCTGGAATTAAAATTATCGGTCATCCCGAATGCCCTAGTGATGTTTTAGATGCCTGCGATTTTGCTGGATCAACTGGTGGTATGATCGATTATGTAAAAAAAAATCAACCAAAAAAAGTAATGTTGGTGACTGAGTGTTCAATGAGCGACAACGTACAAGCAGATAACCCTAATGTTGAATTTATTAAGCCATGTAATCTTTGTCCTTATATGAAAAAAATTACACTAAAAAAAATTCTTGATTGTTTAGAAAATGAAAAGAATGAAATTTTCATCGAAGAAAAAATGGCTAAAGCAGCGAGACAATCTGTACAAAGAATGACCGAAATTGGTCGTTAGATCGGTGCAAAAATTAAATCAATCTTATATTCAATCTGTAGTTAAAAAAGCTCTAGAGGAAGACTTGAGACCTCGAGGCGATATTACCACTAGCCTGATTAATTCAAAAAATAAAATTATTAAAGCTAAAATAATAGCTAAACAGGATGGAATAATTGCGGGATTAGATTTTTGTAAAATAGCTTTTAGGTCTGTTGGTAGAGAAGCCATTTTTTCAAAAAAAGTTTTAGATGGAAAAAAAATTAAAAAAAATAAGTTGATTGCTGAAATAAAAGCTAAGGCAAAAACAATCTTAACAGCTGAAAGAACTGCTTTAAATTTTTTAAATCATGCCTCAGGTATTGCAACAATTACTAATAAATTCGTAAAAAAAATTAGTAAAAAAACTAAGATTTGTTGTACTAGAAAAACTACACCTAATTTGAGAACACTTGAAAAATATGCTGTAAAAAAAGGCGGTGGTTATAATCATAGATACAATTTAAGTGATGAAATTCTTATTAAGGAAAATCATATTAGAACATCTAATAATCTAAGAGATTTGGTTAAAAAAGCGATAAAAACAAAAAAAATTATTACTGTCGAAATAGAAAACATCAATCAACTAAAACAGGTTATGGGTTTAAAATTTAAAAGAATACTTTTTGATAATATGAGCTCTTCTCAATTAAAAAGGTGTTTAAAACTTTGCAAAAATAAATATCAAACGGAGTATTCAGGTAATGCTACTTTAAAAAATATCAAACAAATATCTAAAACAGGAGTTAATAGAATTTCTGTTGGAGCTATCACACACAGTGCGAAATCGTTCGATACAACTCTATTATTTATTTAGTTAATTCTGCTTGAGCAGCAGCTAACCTTGCTACTGGGACTCTGAATGGAGAGCAAGAAACATAATTAAGTCCTGTTCTAGAACAAAATTCAATACTCTTCGGATCGCCACCATGCTCACCACAAATCCCTAGCTTAATATTCTTATTTGTCTTTCTGCCTCTTAGAGAAGCTAATTCAACTAGCTCACCTACTCCATTTTGATCAATACTTACAAATGGATCAACATCAAAAATTTTATTATCAATATAATCGTTTAAAAATTTTCCTGAATCATCTCGACTTATTCCTAAAGTCGTTTGAGTTAAATCGTTTGTTCCAAAGCTAAAAAAATCAGCATGTTTTGAGATAGACTTCGCTTGTAAAGCGGCACGTGGTAATTCAATCATAGTACCTACCATATATTCAAGTTTTAATTTATTTTCTTTTTCTATTTCTCTAGCTATTTTATTTACTAAAGCTCTTAAAATTTTCAATTCGGTTTCAGTAGATACTAAAGGTATCATTATTTCTACAAAAGCTGCTTTAATTTTTTGTTTTTTTAATTCAACTATAGCTTCGAATATTGCTCTACATTGCATCTCATAAATCTCTGGGAAAGAAATACCAAGTCTACAGCCTCTATGCCCAAGCATAGGATTTTCCTCATGAAGCTCTGCTATTCTATCTTTAACCTCTTTTGCTGATAAATTTAAAGATCTTGCTACTTCTTCTATGTCTTTTTCAGCTTTTGGTAAAAATTCATGGAGTGGTGGATCTAATAATCTTACTGTAACAGGTAAACCTGACATAACTTTAAATATTTTTTTGAAGTCTTCTTTTTGATGAGGTAGAAGTTTATCTAGCGCGCTATTTCTGTCCTCTTTTGATTTAGATAAAATCATTTGTCTAACTGATAGAATTCTTTCCTCATCAAAAAACATGTGCTCAGTTCTACATAGTCCAATTCCTTCAGCGCCAAATTCTCTTGCTGTTTTGCTATCTGCCTCCGTTTCAGCGTTTGTTCTTACTTTTAATTTCCTAAATTCATCAGCCCATTTCATTATTGTAGAGAAGTATCCAGAAATTTCTGGTTGGACAGTGGGAACTAACCCTTTCATCACTTTTCCGCTTCCGCCATCTATAGTAATAATATCTCCCTCTTTAATAATTACATCCCCAGCTTTGAATTGTTTTAATTCATAATCGATTGTAATTTCACTTGAACCTGAAACACATGGTCTTCCCATCCCTCGTGCTACTACTGCAGCATGGCTCGTCATTCCTCCTCTTGCTGTTAGAATTCCTTTAGCTGCATGCATTCCATGTATATCCTCTGGTGAAGTTTCTAACCTCACTAATATCGTATCTTGCATCATCTCGTTTAATTTCTCCGCTTCATCAGCAGTGAAAACAACTTTACCACTTGCGGCTCCTGGTGATGCTGGTAAACCCGAAGCTATTACTTCTTTCTCAACTTTGTCATCTAAAGTAGGATGTAATAAAGTGTCTAAAGTATTTGGATCAATTCTCTTGATTGCTTCTTTTTTTGAAATTAATTTTTCTTTAACCATATCTACTGCAATTTTAATTGCAGCTTTGGCAGTTCTTTTTCCAGATCTTGTTTGGAGCATCCAAAGTTTATTGTTCTCAACTGTAAACTCGATGTCTTGCATATCTTTATAGTGCCTTTCCAACTTAAGAAATACTTTTGCAAGTTCTCTATAAACTTCAGGCATTGCTTCCTCCATTGAAGGTTTTTTAGAGCCTGAATCCTGCTTTGCTTTTTTTGAAATGTATTGAGGTGTTCTTGTACCCGCTACAACATCTTCACCTTGTGCGTTAATTAAAAATTCCCCAAAGAAAGAGTTTTCTCCTGTTGAAGGATTTCTGGTAAATGCAACACCGGTTGAGCAATCATCACCCATATTTCCAAAAACCATAGCTTGAACATTTACAGCTGTTCCCCAATGATCAGGAATTTGATTTAATTTTCTATAAGTTTTTGCTCTTTGACTATCCCATGATAAAAATACAGCGTTTATTGCTCCTAATAATTGTTCTTTGACATTTTGAGGAAAATTAATTTTTTTTTCTTTTTTTACTAACTCTTTAAAATTAACAATTAATCCATCCCAATCGCTTTCGTCTAGATCTGTGTCTAGCAATACTCCTTTTGTTAACTTATAGTTATCAATTAGCTCTTCAAATAAATGTCCTTCTACTCCCAAAACTACATTGCTGTACATTTGTATAAATCTTCTATAGCTATCTTTAGCAAATCTTCCGTTTGATGTTTTCTTTTTTAATGACTCAACTGTTTTATCATTAAGACCAAGATTCAAAATTGTGTCCATCATACCAGGCATTGAAATTCTAGCCCCTGATCTAACCGATACCAGTAATGGGTTTTTAAGATCACCAAATTTCTTTTTAGTTTTCTTTTCAATATTCTTTAGCTCTGACTCAATATTTTGTATTACTTTTTTCGGTAGTTTTTTTTTATTCTTGTAAAATAAATCACAAACACTTGTCGTAATAGTAAATCCAGGAGGAACAGGTAAACCTAGTCTGCCCATTTCACCGAGGTTTGCTCCTTTTCCGCCCAAAATATTTTTTTTATTCTTTAACTTTTTGGTAGATTTATCATCGAAGCTAAATACAACTTTTGCCATTATAGTCCCTCTAATTTTGAAAAATCAATAAAGTTGTCAAAAGTATTACAAAACATTTTTAATAACTCTAATCGATTATTTTTAATATCTTGATTTTCATCATTTACTACGACATTGTCAAAAAAATTATCAGTGCATTCTTTCGTATCAGAAAGCTTTATCAACAAGCTTTCATAGTCTTTATTGTCGTCTTTAACTGTAAAAGCTTTACGAATCTCATTGATTTTTTCGTGTAGTATTTTTTCTTCATTTTTTCTAAATAATACAGCATCGGGTCTACCAGTAATTCTTTTTCCAGCTTTATCTAATATATTTGAAGCTCTTTTATACGAGCTGATTGCATTAACTCCGATACCTTTATTTTTGTATTTATTCATTAAAAGTGTTTTTGCATAAAGAGCTAGGAAATTATCTCCAGCATGAGAACTGATTGATGCCTCAATAATATCAGCTTTTATTTTTTTCAGTTTTAATAGGTTTCGCATTCTCTCCTTTATAAATTCCAGAACTTGTTGCTCGGTTTTTTCATTTTTAATTTCAACGCCTTGTTCTTGATAAAGTCTTATGGCGTAACTAATTAAATCTCTAAGTTTAAAAGATAATTTATTTTCAATTATTATTCTAAGTAGTCCAATTGCAGCTCTTCTTAAAGCAAAAGGATCTTTTGAACTTGTAGGTTTTTCATCGATAACAAAAAAGCCAACTAGAGTATCTATTTTATCTACAATTGAAATAGAGTAACTAAAAGGTTTCTTGGGTAATGCTGATGTAAGCCCTATTGGTAAATAATGATCGCTTACTGAATTTGCTACGTCTTCCTCAAAACCTTGTGCCAACGCAAAATATTTACCCATAACACCTTGAAGCTCTGGATATTCTCCAATTAGGTCTGAACATAAATCAGATTTAGAGATTGAAGCTGCAACTTGAACTTTTTCTTTATTAATATTTAAGTCATCTGACAGTAGACCAGCCAATTGTCTTAATCTCTGTGTTTTGTCATAAATAGACCCTAGCTTTTCATAAAAAATTACTGATTTGAGGTTGGCTATTTGTTTAATCAAATTTTTAGATCTATCTTTATCCCAGAAAAATTTGGCATCTGCTAGTCTTGCTTCAACAACTCTTTTATTTCCCTGGGTAATTAATTTTTTTTCATCTTTTTTATTGGCTACAACAAAAAAATAATTTGTTAATCTATCTCTACTATCAAAAATTGGGAAATATCTTTGGTGTTTCTCCAAAGTAGATATTATAATTTCTTTGGGTATTTCAAGAAAATCTTTGTTAAAACTTAAATGAAGTAAATTTGGATCCTCTACAATATTAACGACTTCCTCCAAAAGCTTTTTATTTAAGTTATCTTTATATTGTTTAGATTGAATAAATGAATTGATCTTTTTAAGAATGATATCTTCTCTCTCTTTATGATCGAAAATTATTTTATTGCTTTTTAAGAAATTAATATAATCTTTAAAATCTTTTATTTTTTTAGTTTTTCTTACTAAATCTTGTTCTATAATTATTTCATCTGTTGTATCAAGATGCTCAAAATTAAATAGTAATTTTTTATTGTTATACCTTGCAAAGATTGATCTTAGAGGTCTTCCCCACATCAAATTGTGATGTGACCATTTCATTGATTTTTTCCAGCTTATAGATCCTATTGCCTTTGGAATAATTTTAATTAATAAGTCTTCTACTAATATTAATTGAGATTGTGTTTTGATAAAATAAAGTTTTCCCTTGTCAGTATCTTTTTCGATTAAGTCTTTCTGAGAGACATTTTTTGCTCTAAGAAAACCTTGGATTACTTGATCAGGAGATCCTACCTTGGGTCCTTTAATTTCTTTAGCCTCTATTTTGATTTTTTCTGCAAGGTATTTTATAAAAAGAGTTAATCTTGTTGGAGAAGAATAAACCGATAATTCTTTATACTTTATGTTTTCCTCTTTAAAAGTGTTTTCAATAAATTGTTTTATTTGAGATCTAGCTGATATTTGTAATTGTGGTGGAATTTCCTCACTATATAATTCCAATAAAAGTTCTGCCATAATTTATTTTTGTGAGCTTAACCACAATGCGCCACAACCTTTTGCAAGTTCTCTAATTCTATTTATATAACCAGTCCTTTCTGCAACACCAATCACTCCACGAGCATCTAATAAATTAAAAATATGACTTGCTTTTAAACATTGATCATAAGCTGGTAATGAGAGCTTTTTTTCAAGTAAAGTTTTACATTCATTTTCAGTATTCTCAAAATTTTTTTGAAGTGTATCAGTATTTGCAAACTCAAAGTTATAAGCAGAAAATTCTTTTTCGGCTTGAAAGAAAACCTCTTTATATTTGACACCCTCATCGTTCCAATCAAGATCAAAGACATTATTTTTTCCTTGAACGAACATACACAGTCTTTCAAGACCATAAGTAATTTCAACCGGAACAGGTTTACATTCTATACCAGTCATTTGTTGAAAATAGGTAAATTGAGTAATCTCCATCCCATCACACCAAACTTCCCAACCTAAACCTGCTGCTCCTAAAGTTGGACTTTCCCAATCGTCTTCAATAAAACGGATATCATGATTTTTTACATCAATACCGATAGTTGCTAAACTTTTCAAATAAAGTTGTTTAATATTTTTTGGAGAAGGTTTTATAATTACTTGATATTGGTAATAGTGTTGTAATCGATTAGGGTTTTCACCGTACCTTCCGTCTGTTGGTCTTCTTGATGGCTGCACGTACGCAGCCTTCCATGGCTTGGGTCCGAGAGATCTTAATGTAGTTGCTGGATGAAAAGTTCCAGCTCCAACTTCTATATCATAGGGTTGCAAGATTACGCAACCATTTTTACCCCAAAACTTTTGCAGATTCATTATTATATCTTGAAAAGATAAAAATTTTATTTTTTTAGATAATTTTGTCTTAACCTTTTTTTTTACTGGCATTTATAAACCAAATTTTTGCCACATTGATTTTTCTTCTAAAATATTAGCTAATCTATCAACGGGATCTTGGATTGTGGATGATAGTTTTCTTGCGATAAATCCTTTTGGTTTTTCAAAATTTTTAATAACTACTTTATCACCAAATTTTTCTTTTAAAATTTGATCAGCGTTTCCGATTCCATCTATTAATCCAAGACTTAAAGATGTTTTACCAGTCCAAAATTCACCTGTAAAAATATTATTTTTTTCAGGATCTTTGAGCTTAGAACCTCTGCTTGTTTCAACAACTTTTATAAAATCAGCATGCAATTCTAATTGAATATTCTTTAGTCTTTTTACATCATCTTCTTTTTCTTCTACAAATGGATCTAAAGTACTTTTGTTTTTACCTGCTGTATAAACTCTTCGCTCAACTCCAATTTTCTTAATTAAGTCTTTAAATCCAAATGAAGCTGAGATAACACCAATCGAACCAATGATAGAGCTTGAGTTTGCGTAAATTTCATCCCCTGCACATGAAATTAAATATCCACCTGAAGCAGCAACATCTTCAGCAAATATTATCACTTTAACTTTATTCTTTTCAGCCAGTTGCCTGATGTAAGTATAAATTAAATGGGATTGCACTGGTGATCCTCCAGGAGAGTTAATCGATATAGCAACATGAGTAATTTTTTTAAGAGAAAATGCTTTTTTTAGAATATCTCGTTGACCAGCAAGATCTATACCTTTATTAAAACGGCCAGCAGAACCAATAACACCGGTTAATCTTATATGTGGTACGACTTTTTTCTTTTTAAAAATTGAAAACATAATTTAGATGAATGATTATATTCTTATAACAGTAATAAATTAAAATTTAATATTAAATTACGCTACTTATAGTTGAATTATAGGTGCGTCACCACGTTTCCAATTAAAAATTTATTCTTTTTAAAATCGATTATAAATAAAGCTTATGGGATCAGTTATACCACTAAAAAAATCAGCCAATTCTGCTTATCTGGAACTTAAGAATATGCTTGGTTCAAAACTTGAAAAAGTTGAGGGTTTAATTGAGCAAAAACTTAAAAGCAATGTGAATTTAATAGAAAAAATGAGTGAACATCACCTAAAATCAGGTGGTAAAAGATTAAGAGCAATTTTAACTTTAGAGTCAGCTAAACTCACTGGATACAAAGAAGATAACAGAGATATTAATTTGGCAGCTTGCGTAGAACTAATTCATTCGGCAACATTACTACATGATGATGTTATTGACGAAAGCTCGTTGAGAAGAGGTGTAAAAACCATTAATTCTATTTGGGGTAACCAATCATCAATTTTAGTTGGTGATTATCTTTTGAGTAGATGTTTTGAAATTATGGTACAAGATGGTGATCTGGAAGTACTACAACTTTTATCTTCAACATCTGCGAAAATTGCACAAGGTGAAGTACTACAACTACAACATAAGGGTGAAGCAGATCTTCTTGAAGAAACATATATAGATATTATCAATTTAAAAACTGCAGCTCTTTTTTCAGCAGCAACAAAAACCGGAGCTTGTATTTCTGGGAGTAATGATAAAGAAAAGAAAGCACTAGAATCTTACGGAAGAAATTTAGGTCTAGCTTTTCAAATAGCAGATGATGCGCTTGATTATTATGCAAAAGAAAAATTTTTTGGTAAAGAAATTGGAAAAGATTTCTATGAAGGCAAAGTAACTTTACCTCTAATAACTATTTTTCAAAAAGGTAATCAAGAGGAAAAAGAATTTTTAACAGAAATGATGAAAAAAGATCAAAGGACTGAGGAAGATTTTAGTGAAACATTAGCTTTGATCTTTAAATATAAAGCAGTTGAAAAGAGTTTAAAAAAAGCAGAATATTTCGTTAATGTTTCTTATGATGCTTTGGCAATTTTTCCAGACAGTGAAGATAAAAGAATTTTACAAAATTTGACAAGCTTTAGTTTAAATAGATCTTATTAGGGATATAGAAGTTCTTTTTCCCATTTCCCGTTCTTTTTTATATAATTTAACCTCTCGTGAATTCTTCCATCACCATCTACCCAAAACTCAATCTCATCAGGAATTACTCTCCATCCAGACCAGTGCTGAGGCCTTGGAACATTATTCTCATTTGGATATTTTTTTTCAAATTCTTTTATTTTGTTTAAAAAAGTAGTCCTTCTATCTAACGTTTGTGATTGTGATGAAGCCCAAGCTCCTATTCGGTTTTTATAAGGTCTAGAATTATAATAATCGTCTGCTTCCTTTTTAGTCACCTCTTCTACGCTTCCAATAACTCTGATTTGTCGTCTCAAACTTTTCCAGTGAAAACACATTGAAGCTTTAAGATTTTGCTTAAGCTCACTTCCTTTTTTGCTATTAAAATTAGTATAAAAAACGAAGCCTCTTTCGCTTAACCCTTTTAGTAAAACCATTCTTACATTAGGTTGATTATCTCTATTAGAAGTAGCAACTGCCACTGCATTTGGATCATTAATTTCAGTTTTCTCAGCTTTCGCAAACCATTTTTTGAATAATTCTATAGGATTATCTAAATCTTCAAAACAACTGTCTAAACCAAGAGAATTTTTGCCATTTTTTTGATTCATATATTTAATAAAATAAACTATACATTATTTACTTATGTCTTTTAATACTTTTGGAAAAATATTTCGTTTCACCACGTGGGGGGAATCTCATGGCCCAGCTATAGGTTGTGTAATTGACGGATGTCCTCCAAATATTTCATTAACTGAGAAAGATATTCAAATTGACTTAGATAAAAGAAGGCCTGGCCAATCTAAATTTACTACCCAAAGGAAAGAACCAGACAAAGCTATAATTTTATCAGGTGTATTTGAAGGAAAAACAACAGGAACCCCTATTTCAATAATTATTCATAATGAAGATAAAAAATCAAGAGACTATGAATCTATAAAAAATAAATTTAGACCTGGGCATGCTGATTATACTTATTTTAAAAAGTATGGAATTCGTGATTTTAGAGGTGGTGGTCGACAGTCTGCAAGGGAGACTGCAAGTAGAGTTGCGGCTGGGGCTGTTGCAAGAGTTGTATTAAAAAAGATCATAGGAAAAAAATTTAATGTTATTGGAGCTGTCACGCAATTAGGGCTAATGTCATGTGACAGATCAAATTGGAAAGATTCTGAAATAAGAAAAAATCCTTTTTTCTGCCCTGATAAAAAGTCGGTCAAACTATGGGAAAAATATCTATTAGCAGTAAGAAAAGCTGGCTCATCTTGTGGTGCAATAATTGAACTCAGAGCTACTGGAATTCCTGTAGGCTTAGGTGCGCCTATTTATTCAAAACTTGATACAGACATTTCTGCTGCTTTAATGAGTATAAATGCAGTTAAAGGTGTAAATATTGGATCAGGTATGAATGCGGCATTCTTAAGCGGTGAAGAGAACTCAGATGAAATAAGAAAAAGTTCTGGAAAAATAAAATTTAAAACTAACCATGCCGGTGGAATTCTTGGAGGAATTTCATCAGGTCAAGATATAGTTGCATCTTTTGCTGTTAAACCAACTTCATCTATTTTAACGAGCAGGGAAACTATAGATAAAAAAGGTAAAAACACTAATATCTCTGTCAGAGGACGACATGACCCTTGTGTGGGAATTAGAGCAGTGCCGATTGGTGAGGCGATGATAAATTGCGTTTTACTTGACCACTTTTTAATGCATAGAGCGCAATGTGGTTAATTAGAAATCTTATTTTTATTTTTATTTTTAGCTAAAATAATATTTGAATTTAGTGTTTCAACAACTTTGTTAGCTATGGACAAATTATCCAAACCTGCGACTTCATACATTTTCTCTGGTGTGTCTTGATCAATAAAAATGTCTGGTAAGATCATTGACCTAAATTTTAAGCCTCTATCAAAAACCCCTCTATCAGATAAAAACTGCATCACATGAGAACCAAAACCACCTATAGATCCCTCTTCAATAGTTATTAGTACTTCGTGATTAGATGCCGCTTCCATAATTAGTTTTTCATCTAATGGTTTAGCAAATCTTGCATCAATTATTGTGCAATTAATTCCTTTCTTTGAAAGAACGTCTGAAGCTTTTTTACATTCCTCCAATCGTGTTCCAAAATTAATTAAAGCGACTTTTTTTCCCTCTTTAACAATCCTTCCTTTACCGATTTCTATAGTTTCATTTATTAAAGGTAATTCTACGCCAATACCGTTGCCTCTTGGATATCTAAAAGCTGAAGGACGGTCGTTTATATTTACTGAAGTATTAATCATTTTTACAAGTTCTGCTTCGTCACTTGCTGCCATAACTACAAAATTAGGTAAAGTTGAAAGATATGTTATATCAAAAGAGCCAGCATGTGTTGGTCCATCTGCCCCGACTAGACCAGCTCTATCTATTGCAAATCTTACTGGTAAAGATTGTAAAGCTACGTCGTGAACGACTTGATCATAAGCTCTTTGTAAAAATGTAGAATAAATTGCAGCATAAGGTTTATATCCCTCTGTTGCTAAACCAGCTGCAAAAGTTACAGCATGTTGTTCTGCTATACCAACATCAAAAGTTCGATCTGGAAAAATTTTTTCAAACAAATTCAATCCTGTGCCAGATGGCATTGCTCCAGTTATACCTACTATTTTAGTATCTTGTTGTGCGTGCTTAATCAAAGTTTCTGCAAAAACTTTAGTATACGATGGAATATTTGATTTAGATTTTGCTTGTTCTCCTGTTGATACATTAAACTTCGAAACACCATGGAACTTATCACCAGAGACTTCGGCTGGCTTATAACCTTTCCCTTTTTGTGTCCTTACATGAATTAGTACTGGACCTTGGTGGCTAGAATTTTTTACATTTTCAAAAATTTGAACAAGGTTTTCAACATCGTGACCATCGATTGGACCCACATAATAAAAACCCAACTCACTAAATAATGTGCCTCCAGTCACAATGTTTCTAAGTAAATCTTCTGCTTTACCAGCTTTTTGACTAAACCTTTTGGAAAATGATGAAATAATCATTTTTAAAGTTTCTCTTAAACTAAAATACATTTTTCCAGATAATAGCTTAGCTAAATATTTGCTCATAGCGCCAACTGGTCTTGCAATTGACATATCGTTATCATTTAAAATTACAATTAAATTAGATTTTAATGCTCCTGCATTATTCATTGCCTCGTAGGCCATACCAGCGCTCATTGCTCCGTCGCCAATCACAGCAATAACATTGTTATTGTTGTCGGATAATTTTTTTGCTACCGCCATTCCAAGTGTTGAAGAAATAGATGTAGAGCTATGTGCTGCTCCAAACGGATCATATTCGCTTTCAGTCCTTTTAGTAAAGCCTGAAAGTCCACCGCCCTTTCGCAAAGTTTTGATTCTGTCTCTTCGCCCAGTTATGATTTTATGGGGATAACACTGGTGACTAACATCCCAAACTAATTTATCTTTTGGCGTATCAAATACGTAATGTAGTGCAATCGTTAACTCTATAACACCTAAACCTGCGCCCAAATGTCCGCCAGTTTCAGAAACTACATCAATTAATTCTTCTCTAAGTTCTTCAGAAATTTGAACAAGATCTTTTTTTTTAAATTTTCTTAAATCTGCTGGAAAATTTATTTGCTTTATAAGTCTACCCATTAAAATTTTCTCTCTAATATAAATTCTATTGTTCTAATCAACTCATCTGCTTTTTTTCCATGTTTTTCCAATTTACGCAATATTTTTCTCTTTAAATTATTTGCATACAAATAAGCTTTTTTTTCTCCCATTAAGTTTAATAAAGTGGATTTTCCTTTTTTTTTATCTTTTTTAACTGGTTTTCCAACTAACTTTTTAGAACCCATATTATCTAAAAAGTCATCTGCAAGTTGGAAAAGTAAGCCTATTTCTTCTCCAAGTGTGCCTAAAAAAAAGTTTTCTTGATTTTTTCTTTTTGCTACTACTCCAACTGCATACAAGCAAAAATTAAATAGCTTTCCTGTTTTTTTTTTCTGCATTTCAATAATTTGATCAGATCTTTTCTTTTTATTTTCAAATTTTAAATCTAAATCTTGCCCCCCAGCAATACCTGTATGACCGGAACAGCTAGCTAAAGATCTAACAATTTCATTTTTAGTTTTAAAATCAAGTGAGTATTTTTTATCTGAGATAATTTCGAAAGCTAAAGTGAGTAAAGAACTTCCTGCTAAAACTGCCGACGCCTCTCCAAATCTGATGTGAGCTGCTGGCTTACCTCTTCTTATAGTATCATTGTCCATACATGGTAAATCATCATGGATTAAAGAATAAGAGTGAACACATTCAACAGCTGCGCAAATATTTAAAAGTTTTTTTTCTTTAATATTAAATATTTTTCCGGTATCAAAAATTATTGTAGACCTAATTTTTTTTCCACCAGATATTACTCCATACTTCATTGGTTTAATCAGCAGAGAGCTATCTTGTTTTTTTAAAAAATTTATTAAAAATTGATCAATTTTTTTTGCATTTTTTATTAATTTATTTTTAATCATTTCTATTCTGGAATTTTTTAAATTTTTTTTTAAATAACTCTTCAATATGTTTATTCAACTCAATTAGTCTTTGGTAGTCATTAATCGAATCAGACAAATTTGTTTCTTGGCTTTCCAATTTACTTAAAATTGCGTCAATTTCAGCCCGTGCCTCTTTTAATGATTTACTTTTAATGTCTGCTAGAATATTTTCATTTTTCATTTAATAAATAATTACATTATGGAAAACATCTATTCAAATATATATTCTTTCAACAAAAAGACACTTAAACAAACTGTAAAATCGCTTAAACAAGGAAATATAGCTGGTTTGCCAACTGAGACTGTTTATGGACTAGCGGGAAACGCGTACTCCAAAAAAGCTGTCATAAAGATTTTTAAATTAAAGAATAGGCCAAAAATTAATCCTTTAATAATTCATTACCACAAATTAAGTAAAATAAATAAGGATGTGAATGTAAATAAAAACTTTTTTAAACTTTATAAAAAATTTTGTCCTGGTCCTTTAACTTTTGTGTTAAAAAAAAAAAAGGATTCAAAAATTGTTTCTCTGGCAACTGCAAATTTAGATACGGTAGCGGTTAGGTTTCCAAAACACAAAGTAATAAGATCTATTTTAAAATTTATTGATTTTCCTCTTGCTATGCCCAGTGCTAATTTATCTTCAAGTCTTAGTCCGGTAAATGCATTTGATGTATTTGAAGATTTTGGTAATAAAATAAAAACAATTATAAATGGAGGTAGCTCTAAATTTGGAATTGAGTCCACTGTAATTGACCTAACAGGGAAACCTAAAATATTGAGACCAGGTATAATTAGTGAAAAACAAATAAAAAGAGTATTAAACACTAATTTAGTTTTCAAAAAGAATAAAATTAGATCTCCGGGTATGTTAAAAAAACATTACTCCCCGGGTATACCTGTAATAATAGGTCGAAAACCTATCGATCACAAATATGCTTACATTGTATTTGGTAAAAAATATAAAAATAATAAAAATTATTTCAATTTGAGTAAAAAAGGTAACTTGAAAGAAGCGGCAGCCAATTTATACAAAACAATGAGAAAAATAAAAAAAAAAGGTTATAAAAAAATTTTCGTATCAAAAATTCCTAACAGAGGACCAGGTTTAGCTATGAATGATCGATTAAAAAGGGCATCAAATTAATGTTTATTCAAATTAATAATCTCTCAAAAATATATAAAAAATTTTTAGCGGTAAATAAAATTAATTTTCAAATAGAAAAAAATAAAACAGTAGGTTTACTTGGCCCTAATGGTTGTGGAAAAACTACTACTATTGGAATGATGCTTGGCCTTGTTTCGCCCACTGAGGGAGAAATTTTAATTGAAAATAAAGATATTAATAAATTTAAAAGAGATGAAATATTGAAAAGATTTAATTTTGCTTCTCCATATGTTGAATTACCAAAAAAATTAACGGTAAGACAGAACTTAGAAATCTACGGAAGGCTATATGGAATTAAAGAGTTAGGTAATCGCATCAATGAAATATCAAGCGATTTAGATATAAAAAATTTTTTTGAGAGAAAAACTGGAGAACTTTCATCTGGTCAAAAAAATAGAGTTTCGCTTGCTAAATCTTTAATCAACAAACCTGAAATATTACTTTTGGACGAACCTACCGCAAGTTTAGATCCTGACATAGGTGATTTTATAAGAAGCTATATAGAAGAATACAAATCTAAAAATAAAATAACTATTCTATTAGCTTCGCATAATATGAGTGAAGTGGAGAGACTTTGTGACAGTATAATTATGATGAGAAAAGGTAAGATTATTGATAATGGAACATGCCAAGATTTAATAAAAAAACATGGAAGAAACAATTTAGAAGAAACTTTTTTAAAATTAGCTAGGAGTAAAAATGAATTTTAGCAAAATATATGCGTTGGGTTTAAGACATCTTTATTTAATTATGAATTCTTTTCCAAGATTGTTAGATCTTATCTATTGGCCAACTGTTCAAATTTTTTTATGGGGATTTATATCTAAATTTTTTACTCTTAGTTCTGAGTATTATAGTAATACTGTCGGTGTAATTTTAACTGCTGCAATTTTGTACGATTTTTTATTTAGAGCTAGTATTAGTTTTAATATGATGTTTCTTGAGGAAATATGGAGTAGAAATTTCACAAATTTATTTATAGCCCCAATCAAAATCAAAGAAATTATCGCAGCTTTAACTTTAACTGCTATTTTAAGAACTTTAATTGGTTTGGTACCTGCAGTTTTAATTGCAATTCCATTATTCGGTGTTTCCGTCCTTAAGCTTGGAATACCCCTTATTTTTTTATTAATATCACTATACTTATTTGGTGTTACTCTCGGTCTTCTAGTAACCTCTGGATTGCTCAGATATGGACCGTCATTTGAAAATATTGCTTGGGCTAGTTTGTTTTTTTTAGCTCCACTTGGTTGTATTTATTATCCAATTGAGATATTACCAGTTTCACTTCAAATAATAGCAAAATCTCTTCCGTTGGTACATATTTTTGAGGAAATGAGAAGTATTTTAATTAATAATGCGGTGAGTTATACAAACATTTTTAAATCAATTTCTATATCGATAGTGTATTTTGTCTTTGGCATTATAATTTTTTATATTTCATATTTTGGTGCTAAAAAAAGAGGAACATTAATGAATATGGGTGAATAATATGCATAAACAGTTAGATAAAATTAAAAAAAATGAAAGTAAACCAAAGGTTTTAAAAAATATATTTAACAAAGATGAAATTAATAAATTTTTAAAACTATACGAAGAACTTCCAGTTACTGTTCATAATAAAAAGCAAAATGTGATAAAAAAAAGATGGTTATTTGATTATGGAAAAGAATTAGAGGAATTATTTTACAAAAGGCTTAGTAATGAAATCGGAGATTTTAAATACGATAATTTAAAAACAGAAGACGGTAATGATATTTTGGGATTATTTCAAGAAAGCTATAACCCAATAGGTTTACACATTGACGGGGGCTTTAATTTTAATGATCTAATTTTTAAACAAAGCTTAATTCCTTTAACATCAGTTGGAAGTACAATAATTTTTAATAATAGGTACTATGGCCAATCAACAAATTTTACACTAGATAAAGATGAACTTAATAAAAAAGATTTGAAATATGGTCAAAACAAAAGATCATCAGAACATTTGAATTTATTTGGTAAAAAACCTTTTGATCAAGATTTACATAAAAAATATCTTAACCATGAAAAAATAGAAAACCTAGCAGGTTTAGAGTTAGAGTTAATTTATGAGTGGGAGATAGGCTCAATGTTAATTTTTGACAGGACCAATCTACATTGTTCATCCTCAATTATTAAAGGAAAAAAAATTGGTTTAACAACTTTTACAAAAAAATAAACCATAATGGCAATATACGACTGTTTTCAATACTTTAATGAAGATCAGATGGTAGATCTTCGTTTAAATATATTAGATAAATATGTTGATTATTTTGTAATTTCTGAGTCTACAAGAACTCATCAGGGTGATCTAAAAAAAATTAACTTTGATATTAAAAAATTCAAAAAATTCGAGAAAAAAATAAAGTTAGTAATTGCTGACTATGAAAAAGAGATTGATTTTAAAAATCATACTGGTGGAGAGTCACCAATAGAACAACATCAAAGAAATTATCTTATGGAAGGAATTAAAAATGCTTTACCTGATGATTTAATAGTTCTTTCAGACTCCGATGAAATACCTGACTTTACAAAGATTAAAGATTTCAAAAGTATCAAAAAATTTGTAGCTTTTTCGCAAAAAATGTTCATGTATAAATTAAATCTTCAAAATATTAATGAGAGTGATTGGATAGGATCAAAAATAACAAAAAAAAAATATATTACTTCAATGCAAGATTTTAGAAATTTAAAATTTAAGAAATATCCTTTTTGGAGATTAGATAAATATAATCAGCAAATTATCAATGGTGGTTGGCACTTTTCATTTTTGCAAACTCCACAAGAAATTCTAAAAAAAATAAGATCATTTTCACATGGGGAGTTTAATAACGAAAATGTTAATTTAAAACAAATTGAAGAAAAAATTCTAAAAAAAGAGGATATTTTCGGACGTGATACCGAACTAAAAAAAATTGATATTGACGATGGTTATCCCGAATACATAGTAAAAAATAAAGAGAGATATTCAAACTGGATAATTTAATATGGTGCGCCGGATAGGAGTCGAACCCATAACCTCCGGAGCCGAAATCCGGCGCTCTATCCAGTTGAAGCTACCGGCGCAATATGAATAATTTAAATTAATTTATGAATAATACAATTAAATTATCTGTTAATACAAATTATAACGGAAAAAGATTAGATGTTTTTTTATCGGAAAATATTGATCAATTTACAAGGTCATTTTTAAAAAAATTAATTGAAAATAAGCAAGTCAAATTAAACGACTCAATACTGACATCTCCTTCGACCAAGGTTAAATACAAAGATGAAATTTTAATTAATTTTAATGATAATAAGAGTCAAAATATTTTCCCAAAAAAAATTGAATTAGATATAGTTTTTGAAGACAAAAATATTTTAGTGATTAACAAGCCTAAAGGCATGGTCGTTCATCCTGGTGCTGGAAATTACGAAAATACTTTAGTTAACGCTTTATTATTTAAATATAAAAAAAACTTATCTGATTTAAATGGAAATCTCAGACCAGGTATAGTTCATAGAATAGATAAAGAAACAAGTGGTTTACTCGTTATTGCTAAAAATAATTTAGCCCACTCAGAATTGGGTCATCAGTTTAGTGATCATAGTATAAAAAGAAAGTACGTTTGTCTTGCTTGGGGAGTAATAAGACCGCTCAATGGAAAAATCAATACACTAATAGCCAGAGATAAAAGAAACCGTCAATTAATGACTGTAAGTGATGTTAACGGAAAAAGAGCTATAACAAATTATAAAACTCTTAAAGTATTCAACATTAAAAATATTCCAAAGATAAGTTTAATTGAATGTGAATTAGAAACTGGTAGAACTCATCAAATAAGGGTTCACCTTAAATACAAGGGTACATCATTGCTGGGAGATAGACAGTATGGAAAAAGAAATATTAAGTTTAAAAAAATTAATAGTGATTTTTACAAGATGTTAAATAATCTGTCTGGTCAGGCCTTGCATGCAAAGACCTTAGAGTTTACTCATCCTGTAAATAAAAAAAGGTTAAGTTTTCTTTCAGATTTGCCAAATGAATTAAAAAAGTTATTGAGTTTGCTTGAAAATTTAAGCAGTTGAAATAACTAATTTTATATATAAATAAATAATTATGAAAGATAAAAATCAAATTAGCAATTTGCCAGTTCCTTCGGTTGGTGGGTTATCTATTTATTTATCACAAATTAAAAAGTTTCCAATGCTCGATGCAGAGGAAGAATATATGCTTGCTAAAAATTGGAGAGAGAACGGAAATTTAAAAGCTGCTCATAAATTGGTAACCAGTCACTTAAGACTAGTTGCAAAAATTGCAATGGGTTATCGTGGCTACGGTCTTCCAGTAAATGAACTTATTTCAGAGGGAAATATAGGTCTAATGCAGGCAGTAAAGAAATTTGACCCGGATAAAGGATTTAGACTTGCTACTTACGCAATGTGGTGGATCAAAGCTTCAATTCAAGAATATGTCTTAAGATCATGGAGCTTAGTAAAAATGGGAACAACAACTGCCCAAAAGAAACTTTTTTTTAATTTAAAGAAACTTAAAAATCAAATTGCTCCTGGGCAAGATGGTGATTTAAAAGATGAACAAGTTAATGAAATTTCAAAAAGATTGGATGTAGACTCTCATGAAGTTGTAAATATGAACAGAAGAATGATGGGACAAGAAAAATCTTTAAATGATCCAATTAAAAACGGTGAGACAGATGAGTGGCAAGATTGGCTGGTCGATGATAGCTTAGATCAAGAGTTAATTATCTCTCAAAAACAAGAGTACGATGATAAAAAAGAATTATTACATAGTGCAATGCAAATCCTGAATGACAGAGAGAAAGAAATTATCAAAGCAAGAAGACTTTCGGAAGAACCAAAAACTCTGGAAGAATTGAGCAAAAAATATAAAATAAGTAGAGAAAGAATAAGGCAAATAGAAACTAAAGCTTTTGAAAAATTGCAAAAATCTATGATTAATGCCAGTAAATCAAAAAATCTTTTACCAGCTAACTAATTATTAAAAGGATCTTCAACTAAAATTGTATCATCTCTCTCAGGGCTTGTTGAGATACTAGATATTCTAGCGCCGATGAAATCCTCTAATGCGTGAACATATTTTTTCGCGTTTTCTGGAAGATCTTTTAAATTTCTAATTCCCTGAGTTTTAGTTCTCCAGCCAGGAAATGATTTATAAATCGGTTTTATGTTAAATTGATCTTCAGAGGCTGCTGGTAAATAATCAATTTTTTTTCCATTAATTTCATATTGTACACACATTTTGATTTCATCAAGTTCATCCAGCACATCTAGCTTTGTTAAAGCTATTCCGTTGATTCCTGCAATTTTAATTGTCTGTCTAACTAAAACACCATCAAACCATCCACACCTTCTTTTCCTAGCAGTTACGGTGCCAAACTCTTTTCCTCTTTTACCAAGATTTTCTCCTATTTCATCATTAAGTTCTGTTGGAAAAGGTCCGCTACCTACTCTTGTGGTATAGGCTTTAGTTATTCCTAATACGTAATTAATTTTATCAGGTCCAGAACCTGATCCAGTGGCCGCCATAGCTGGTACAGTATTAGAGGACGTAACATAAGGATAAGTGCCATGATCTACATCTAAAAGTATACCTTGTGCACCTTCAAATAATATTTTTTTTCTATTATTATTAAATTCATGTAATTTTAACCAAACTGGTTTAGCAAATTTTAAAATATCTGGGGCTATTTCTAGTAACTTTTTTTTTAAATCATCTTTCTGATAAATTTTCTTATTTAAACCTTTTCTTATTGCATTATGATGCAGTAGAACATTTTCTAGTCTATTATCTAAATTACTTTCTGATCTTAAATCCATAACTCTGATTGATCTTCTTCCAACTTTGTCCTCATAGCATGGTCCAATACCTCTTCTAGTAGTTCCAATTTTTTCTTTTCCTGCAGCATCTTCACTTATCTCATCCATTTCTTGATGAAATGGTAATATAAGTGAAGATGTTTCTGAAATCATAAAATTTTCTGGAGTAACTTCAACACCTTGTTTTTTTATTTCTTCAATTTCTTTTAAAAGCGCCCATGGATCAATTACTACCCCATTTCCAAGAATAGAAATTTTTCCTTTTCTTACGATGCCTGAAGGTAATAATCTTAATTTAAATATTTTTTTGTCAATTACTAAAGTATGGCCAGCATTATGGCCACCTTGGAATCTAACAACGACATCGGCTTCACTTGAAAGCCAATCAACTATTTTACCTTTTCCTTCGTCTCCCCACTGTGAACCTACTACTACTACATTTTTCATTATTTAAATTTTTTATTTATACTAAATGAGTTTAAATGATTTATCGGACCTTTTCCTTTTCCTAACTTTAAATTTGATTTTATTGCTTCATTAACATATTTAATTCCAAGCTCACAAGATTTAATCAAATCTTTTCCACATGATAAATATGTTGCAATTGCAGAAGATAATGTGCAGCCGGTTCCATGCGTATTTTTTGAATTATATTTTTTATTTATAAATACTTTAATTATCTTTTTATTAATTAGAATATCATTCATTTTTTTTGATCTCAAATGACCACCTTTTACTAAAACATTTTTTGCACCCATATCTATAAGTATTTTTCCTGCTTTAATCATATCTTTAAGTGATTTAATTTTTGTATTGGTTAATATTTCCGCTTCTGGAACATTAGGTGTTATTAATAAAATCTTTTTCATTAATTTATTCTTTATATAAATAACAGCAGTATCACTAATTAATTTTGTGCCTCCTTTAGCAACCATAACAGGGTCTAAAACCATTTTTTTTGATTTAATTTTATTTAGAGATTTAATCACTGCTTGAATAACTTGCTTGGAATGTAACATTCCTATTTTTACTGCTTTTGGTTTAATGTCTTTGGATGAAAAATCTATTTGCTTAGATATTTCCCTAGGTTTGATTGGGACTATTGATTTTACTCCCGTAGTATTTTGAGCAGTGACAGCTGTAACAGCTGTCATCGCATAACAACCCAGCGAGGTTACAGTTTTAATATCCGCCTGAATACCTGCGCCACCTGACGAGTCTGAGCCAGCAATAATAAGAACTTGTGACTTTGGTTTCATATTTTAATTAATGGTTTTTTTTACTAAATTGATGCATTTATTCATTAAGGATCTATGAAATGACTCACACATTATCCTCACTTTTGGTTCTGTACCTGAAGGTCTTATTAAAAGTCTACCCTTATTTTTTATTAATTTATTTGCAACATTTATAGCTTTTTTACATTTTGAGGAGTTAATTACTTTTTTATCTTTAACTTTAATATTTAAAAGTTTTTGAGGCACTGAGTTATAAACTTTAAAAATTTCACTTGCTAACTTTCCTTTTCTTAAAGCAAATAAAGTTTCTAAAGCAACTAATAAACCGTCCCCGGTAGTTGCAAATTTCCCCAGTATTATATGGCCTGATTGTTCTCCGCCTAAATTATAACCATATTTTTTCATCATTTCTTTCACATATCTGTCACCTACATTTGATCTTTTAAATTTAATCTTTTCTTTAAAAAAAAATTTTTCTAAACCATAATTAGACATTAATGTTCCAATAACTCCACCTTTAAGAATTTTTTTTCTTTTCCATCTTTTAGCTATCATTGCAATAATTTGATCTCCGTCAATTATTTGTGCTTTTTCATCACACATTATTACTCGATCTGCATCACCATCTAAAGCTATTCCAAGATCTGCCTTAAATTTTTTTACATGCTTTTTTAAGACTTCAGGAAAAGTAGATCCACAGTTTAAATTTATATTTAAACCATTCGGCTTTATACCAATTGAAAAAACTTTTGCGCCTAAATCTGAAAGTATTTTTGGAGCTGACTTGTATCCAGCTCCATTTGCACAGTCTAAGACTATTCTCATACCTTTTAAGCTAAAATTTCTTGGGAAATTATTCTTTAAAATATTTATATATCTATGATTTCCATTCTCTAATCTTTTAACTCTTCCTAAGAACTTTGGTTCGGACAAATTTTTATTAGTTTTTGTATCAATTAATTTTTCAATTTTTTTTTCAATTTTGTCGGATAGCTTCATACCATCCGGTCCAAATAATTTAAGTCCATTATCGTGAAAAGGATTGTGTGATGCAGTAATCATTATACCAAGGTTAGCTCTCATTTTTTTTGTAAGCATAGCTAATCCATTTGTCGGTAAAGGCCCTAATGTAAATATATGCATACCAGCTGAGGCCAAACCAGATACTAAAGCTGGCTCGAGAGTATATCCTGATAGTCGAGTGTCTTTGGCAATTATTGCAACTTGTTTTTTTTTCTTTAAATTTTTAAAGTACGTACCTGCAGCTAACCCAAATTTAAAGAATTTTTCTCCATTTATATTGCCAAGATTTACTGTTCCCCTTATTCCATCTGTACCAAAATACTTTTTTTTCATTTGTTTATTAAAGTTTCAAATACCAAAAGAGCTTGTTTAACTTCTTTAACATTATGTACTCTAAAGATTTTTATTCCTTGTGAAAAAGAAAAATTTATTGATGATAAAGTGCCTCCAATTCTCTCTTTCGTATCATATTCTCCAGATATTTGGTTAATAAATTTTTTTCTAGATGTTCCAATTAATATAGGAAAACCAAGTGAATGAAATATGGAAATCTTGTTTAAAATCATCAAATTATGTTTCAAGTTTTTTCCAAAACCAATTCCAGGGTCTAATATTATTTTTTTTGAGTATTTGAATTTTTTAAAATAGATTATTTTTCTCTCAAAAAAATCATAAATATCAAGTAAAACGTTATTGTACGAAGGATTAATTTGCATAGTTTGTGGTGTCCCTTGCATATGATGAATTATTTTCCACAAGTTTTTATTCTTTATTGTGTCAATTGACTCAGGATCATATTTGAAACATGAAACATCATTAATAATATCAGTATTATTTTTTATTGAAAAATCCATAACTAGTGATTTTCTTGTATCAATCGATAATGAAGTTTTAGGAAAATTTTTTTTAAATTTTTTTACTATCTCTCTTACTCTTCTTAGTTCATTTTTTGAAGAAATAATTTTTGATCCTGGTCTTGTTGACTCTCCGCCAATATCAATTATATCTGCTCCTGATTTAATCATATTTTTAATTCTCTGAACAGCTTTCTTAAATGAATTAAATTTACCTCCGTCAGAAAAACTATCAGGAGTCATGTTCAGAATTCCCATTAGAATATGTCTCTTTTTTTTAAAAAATTCCCTTTTTGTTGTAATTTTTTTTAAATCAAAGGACACTTTTTTTTTGATAACAAGAGGTAATTTATGAATATCTTTTAAATCAATTATTTTTGAACTTACCTTTTTTCTGTACCTAGTAAAAATTTCAATTTGATTAAAAGATATAGAACTATCACCACAAAGTGGCAAAGTTTTCCTTTTTTTTATTAAATTTTTTGAAGTAGACCCATAGAAAAAATTACACGCTCGAGTGTAATATTTTTTCATAGATTTTAAATTGCTGGTTTTGGTTTTAATCCAAGGGATCCAAGAGCAGATGATGTTTTTCCATCATCTTCATTATCTTCTTTAAAGGATCTAGTAGGTTTAATGTCTTTTAAAATTAGATCTCTAATTTCATCACCTGAGAGAGTCTCGTAAATAAGGAGCGCTTTTGCTATTTTATGTAAATCGTCAATTTTTTCATTAAGAACTTTTTTCGCTCTTTCATAGCCTTTATCTACAATCTTTTTAACTTCCTCATCTATTTTTTTCGCGGTTTCTTCTGACATATTTTGTTGTTTTGTAACTGATCTGCCTAAAAAAACTTCCTCTTCATTTTCTCCATACGCTATAGTTCCTAACTCTGTGCTCATTCCATATTTTGTTACCATATTTTTTGCCATTTTAGTTACCATATCTATATCTGATGAAGCTCCTGAGGTAACCTTGTCATGACCAAATATTATTTCTTCTGCAATTCTTCCACCCATGGCAACAGCTATATCTGCATGCATTTTTTCTCTTGTGACTGATAATTGATCTCTTTCAGGTAGCCTCATAACCATACCTAAAGCTCTTCCTCGAGGAATAATTGTGGCTTTGTGTATAGGGTCAGATGCTTTTTCATTTAAAGCAACTATTGCATGACCACCTTCATGATACGCTGTAAGTTTTTTCTCATCTTCTGACATAACCATTGATCTTCTCTCTGCTCCCATCATAACTTTATCTTTTGCTTCCTCAATATCAGACATTGTTACAACTCTTTTGTTTTTTCTAGCTGCAAGTAAAGCAGATTCATTAATCAAGTTAGCTAAATCAGCTCCAGAAAAACCTGGCGTTCCTCTAGCAATTGTCCTTAGTTTTACATCAGGCCCTGTGCTAATTTTTTTTACATGAACTTTTAGAATAGCTTCTCTTCCTATAATATCTGGGTTACCAACAACAACTTGTCTGTCAAATCTTCCGGGTCTCAGTAAAGCCGGATCTAGTACATCAGGTCTATTTGTTGCAGCAATTAAAATAATTCCTTCGTTTGTGTCAAAACCATCCATCTCGACAAGTAATTGGTTTAAAGTTTGCTCTCTTTCATCATTTCCACCACCTAAACCAGCTCCTCTACTTCTTCCAACTGCGTCTATCTCGTCTATAAAAATAATACATGGCGAATGCTTTTTACCTTGTTCAAACATGTCTCTTACTCTAGATGCGCCAACACCTACGAACATTTCTACAAAATCTGAACCTGAAATTGAAAAAAATGGCACGTTAGCCTCACCCGCTATAGCCTTAGCCAATAAAGTTTTACCTGTTCCAGGTGGACCAATTAACAACGCACCTTTAGGAATCTTTCCGCCTAAACGACTAAACTTTTTTGGATCTTTTAAAAACTCTACTATTTCTTCGACTTCTTCCTTAGCTTCCTCAACACCAGCTACATCATTAAAAGTAACTTTACCTTGTGCCTCATTTAATAATTTTGCCTTTGATCTTCCAAATCCCATTGCACCACCCTTGCCTCCTTGCATCTGGCGCATAAAAAATATCCAAACACCAATAAGTAAAAGCATTGGAAACCAAGACAATAAAACACCTAACAGTGATGGCATTTTATCTTCCTGAGGTGTAGCAACAATACTTACACCATTTGACGAAAGTTTGTTTACCAATTCTGGATAATTAGGTGAATAAGTTTTAAACTTTTTGCCATCAGCTAAAATACCTGAAATATTATTTCCCTGAATTTGAACTTCAACGACTCTTCCTGCATCTACTTCATCTAAAAAATTTGAAAACGGAAGTGTGTTTCTCTCATTATTTATTTTACTGGGATCTTGAAACATATTAAACAGTCCAACTGAAAGTAGAACTATTATTACCCACATAATTAAATTTTTAGCATTCATCTTATTATTCAAATAATCATTAATTTATAATTAACAAGTATATTTTAACATTTAATGAGGTGTAAATAGGACAAAAAACAACAATTTTAAGAAAAGTTTAATTTTTTTCAGCTTTTAAACACAAATTATTACCTTTTTTAAAAAAAATACATCCCCCAAGTGTAGATTTTTTGAATTCTTTCCTCTCTATATTTTTAATCAAATTATCCAATTTTTTAGATCTTAAATCGTAGTAATTATTTTTAAGTTTTTTTATAGATTTATTGATTAAAGCCATTTTAATCTCTTTTGTAAGACTCTCGTATTTCTTCAAATTTATCAAAATTTCTTTATTACTTTTTTTAATTAATTTACTCAAAGTTGTGTTTAAATATTCATCAAGAGTAATTCTGCTTAAGGATAAATTTTGAATAGATTTAAATATTTGATCATATTTTATACCGCTATTCTCAAGTGGCCTTTTTAAATTTCTTATTTTTGTTCTTAAGTATTTTTTATTTGTATTTGATGGATCTTTAAAGTACATGCCAAAAGTTATTTTGGATATCTGAATTAAAAATTTTTTTTTAATATCTAACAATGGTCTATATAAAATAATTTTACTATTGATTTCGCTAATTGATTTCATTGAGGATAAACCTCTTAATCCGCTTCCTCTTGAAAGCCTGATTAAAAATGTTTCTACTTGGTCTTCCAAGTTATGAGCTGTAAGAATAGCGCTTATTTTCTTTTTTTTACAATAATTTACGAGAATTTCATATCTCACATTTCTTGCCTCTGCTTGGACGTTCTTAATAATTTTGTTTTGATTAGAGAAAATTTTTAAATTAATTTTTTTTTTTTTTAAAAGTTTTTTTACTCTTTGCGCCTCTTGGTAAGAGTTTTTTCTAATGTTATGATTTACCAATAAATAATTAAACTTGGTTTTTTTAAATAGAGAATAAGCTTTTGTTAAAGCTACAAGGGCAAGACTGTCGGGGCCACCAGATACTGCCACCACATATTTTTTCCTTTTTAATAAATCAAGTTTTTTTTTAAAATTTAAAAAAATATCTGATAAGTCTTTATTATTCCTAAAACTGCTTTTAAGATTTACACTTGAATTTTTTTTGCTCATACTGAGCTTTTTGTAACACAGACTTGTTGGCTTTTGGATATTCTTTTTTAATACCTGAAATCATTTTACATCCTTGATCTTTTTCACCAAGTTGAACCATTGTGATTCCTAATTTCAAAAGATTATCTGGCGCTTTATTACTTTTTGGATAATTTTGATATCCATCAAGATAGGCAGTAGCAGCATCGGAATATAGTTGTCTAATTCTAAAAGTCTCACCATACCAATACTGAGCGCTACCAGCTAAATTATGATCTTTATTTTTATCTATAAATTCTTTTAAAGCAAATTCTGCAGTTTCATAATCTCCTATTTTCATAAAACTGACTGCGAACTCATACTGTTCGTTTGCGGGTTTATCCGGAAGTAATGACTCCCGTTTTTCAGGCTCTTCTGCGATAATTGTTTGCGCGCTTTCGACAGAGTTTATTGATTGCTCTTTTGGTAAATTAGAAGTTTGATAAGCTGGAGCTGCACCAAAATCTTGTGGTTTGGATGAGCCAGGGAGTTTTGTTTGTTTTTCTTTTTTATCATTAATCTCTCCGCTCTCTAAATCAGAGAATCTAAGTTGAGTATCAGATTGGATCTTGGAGACCCTTGTTGAAAGTTTGTCCAATTTAAAGTTAACTTCTTCAAATTTATTAGTAAGTTCTCTAAATTGATTTTCTATATCATTTAATTTTAAAAGATGTTTTGTCATTATATCCTCGTTAAGGCCATCTGAACTTGTAGAAATTGTAGATTTTAAAGATACGACATCTGATTTTTGATAAACAGCTTTCTCCAATGTTTTTAAATCTTTCGTAATAACTTGAATTTGATCAGATATTGCTTTTAAAAAAATTTCTTCTTCCTCTGCACATGTGTTGCTAGAAAAAAATAAAAAAATAACTCCTATAAAAATTTTATAAATTTTAAATATTCTTAACATGATTCATTTTTAGTTTGATAAAATGGCAAAAAAAAGACCCCTCAAAATGATTTTGAGGGGTCTTGTATTCTAATTAAATTTATAATTAATTTACTTTTACTGTTACTGATCTTCTATTTTGAGACCAAGCTAATGGTGTGCCAGCTGGGTTAACAGGTTTTTCTTTTCCGTAACTTATAACAGAAATTCTGCTTCCAGAAATTCCATAAGTCATTAAATAATCTCTGGCTGAATTAGCTCTTCTTTCACCTAATGCCAAGTTATATTCTCTTGTTCCTCTTTCATCAGCGTGACCTTCAATCGTTACATTAAGATTTTTATTTTTTCTTAAGTAAGTAGCTTGTTTTCTTAAAGTCTCTCTAGCAGCTGTTGTTAAAGAAGATTTATTCGTTGCAAAGAATATTCTGTCAGCAACACCTGAAGCTAAATACTTAACTGTATCTTTTCCTGTGTAAACATCGCTAACATCGCCTGATTTTTTTGCAGTAGAACATGCACTTAAAGTTAAAGTAGCAAATATTACTAGTAATATTTTATTTAAATTCTTATTAAACATCATTTTTTCCCCTGGGTTTGTATGTGGTTTATTTCAAATTATTTAATATTATTCAAGTGTATTTTACTCAAATTAATACCCTATTTTGATAAAAGTGAGGACCAAGATGGGTCTGAAGCGTCAGTTTCTGTTTTAAGCCTTCTTTCATTGTATCCAGTTATATCAATGGACCATAATTTGGCTGTGAAACCCTCACCTTTTGAACCTGACTTTGTCTCTCTATAAAAAACTAAAACTCTACCATTTGGCGACCATGAAGGTGCCTCTTGGTAGTAATTTTCAGTTAATAATCTCTCTCCGCTTCCATCAATTCTCATTACTCCTATATAAAACTTACCTTTACGCATTTTTGTGAATGCAATTAAATCTCCTCTGGGAGACCAAACAGGAGTTCCATAAATACCATTCCCAAAAGTAATTCTTTTTACCTCACTTCCATCACTTCGCATAACGTAAATTTGTTGTAAACCGCTTCTGTCAGAGTTGAATGCAATAAATTTTCCATCTGGTGAAAATGATGGTGAAGTATCAATTGATGAGTGATCTGTTATTCTCTCTACAACTCTTGAGTCTAGATCCATTGTATAGATATCTGAGTTACCATCTTTAGCAAAGCTCATAACAATTTTTTTTCCATCTGGTGAAAATCTTGGCGCGAAAGTCATTCCTGGAAAATTTCCAACAACTTCTTGTGTACCAGTTTCAATATCTAACAAATAAACTCTTGGCATATTTCTAAAGTAAGACATATAAGTCACCATTTGATTAGTAGGATTAAACCTTGGGGTTAAAACTAATTCATTCCCTAAAGTTAAATATTTTGTGTTTGCCCCATCTTGATCCATAATCGCTAGTTTCTTTACTCTTTGATCTTTTGGACCGCTTTCAGCAACATAAATTATTCTTGTATCAAAATATCCTTCTTCACCTGTCAGCCTTTCATAAATTTTGTCAGAAATTATGTGTGCGACTCTTCTCCAATTAGAGGGTGTAGTGGTAAAAGCTAAAGCAGTGATTTCTTTAGCAGCTGCTAAATCCCAAAGTCTAAACTCAACTTTAAGTTTGTTATCAGAAATCAAAAGCTTTCCTGTAACTAGCGCTTGAGCTTTTATCAATCTCCAGTCTTCAAATCTTGGCTTTAAATGCGCAATATCAGGTTTTTGTACAAAAGCTTCTTTTTTTAAAGGATTAAATAATCCTGTACCTCTAAAATTATCTTCAATTATTTTTGAAATGTCCTCACCAAGTTCTTTAATTTTTATTCCCTCAAAATTTTCAGACTTAATATCTACATGGAGAGGTGAAATTGCTATTGGTAGAGGATCCAAATTACCTCTCGTTATATCTATTTCTATTAAGGCAAAAGATTTATTTATTAAAAAAAAATTTAATATTAAAATTGTCAGTAGTTTTTTCATTTTAACCTTTTAACATTTCTGTTGGATTAAAGTTTAATTGTAATTCTTTCCATTTGTCATAACCAGTAGGTGGAACTTTTAGAGGTTGGCATAACCTTACGGCTCTTAAAGCACTTTCTGCCAAAACTTTATAAAACTGCTGACCTGGTTTATTCATTCTTTGATGATCTAAAATTTCAGATTTCATTATTGTGCCATCTTTCTTTAAATTAAGTTTAATTCTTACAAGTAAATTTTCATCATATGGTAATCCTAAAGGAACACTCCAACAACCAAAAATTTGCGCTCTTAAAGCATCTTCTTGAGAAAGCGTTAGGCCTGTAGCAAAAGAATTTTTTCGATTACTTTGAGTGATTTCATCTTTTTTTTTTTGCTTAATTGCTTCTTCCTCTTTCGCTTTATCAATTAACGCAGCTATTTGGTTGGTATCTACTATTTCTTTTTTCTCAAACTCTGATGCTTGTCTAATTTCAGGTTTTATTTCCTCTGGATTTTGTTTTTTTTTTATTATCTGCTTATCCTCTTTTTTTTCATTTGGTAATGGAATTCTGTCTGGCTTCTCTTTAGCTTTAGCAGCCGGTGGAGCTTGTTCGGATACTAATCTTTCCTCCTCTTTTTTTTTAGTTTCTTCAATTATTTTTCTTGCTTTAGGAGCATAAGGGATGCTGGTTTTATCTGTAATTTGGATCAACTCTACGGAAACTATTGGGGGAAGATCTATTGGTTCTCTAAGCATAAAAGGTAAGCTTAAGACGGTTAGTAAAACCAATATTGAGTGAAAAGTAATTGAATAAATTAAACTTCTTACCATTAATCATCCTAGTTTTTATAAGGCTCAGATATTAAAGCCACCTTGGAAAAACCTGCTCCAGATAATGTACCCATAACCTCTAATACTCTTCCATAATTTATATTTTTGTCACCTCGCACATAAATTCTTGTATCAGTTCTATTTTTCGCAATAGCTAATAACTTAGGTATCATTTTCTGAAAAGTAACTTGATGTTCTTGAATATAAATTTCACCTTTTGAATTAATGCTTAAAGTAAGGGGTTCCTGATCATCAGGAAGTGAGTCTGCTGATGATTCTGGTAAATCTACTTGTACACCTACTGTTAATAAGGGAGCTGTTACCATAAAAATAATTAATAAAACTAACATTACATCTACAAATGGAGTCACATTTATTTCACTCATTGGTTCTTTTCTCGAGCGGTTAAAATTAAAAGCCATTTTTTAAATTATTGATAAAAATCTTTTTGAAAAGTTTTCAATTTTTGAAAAGTATTTTTGAGAATCATTATTGAATTTGTTATAAGCTACTACTGCCGGTATAGCTGCAAGAAGTCCTAGAGCAGTTGCAAATAATGCTTCTGCTATCCCTGGAGCCACAATAGCTAAGCTTGTATTTCTTGAAATAGCGATTGATTGAAAAGAATTCATAATTCCCCAAACCGTACCAAATAGTCCAATAAAAGGAGCTGTTGATCCTACAGTTGCAAGAAAAGTAAAATTTTTTTCAACTTTTTTCATCTCTGTATCGGTAGCGATCTCTAATATTCTCCCTACCCTTGCTGCTTGAACTGAAGAAGATTGCCTCTTTGTTTTTACCAATTCAGCCATAGCTGACTTGAAAATCAGAATCGCTGGATCTTTTGAATTAGCTGGTAAACTATTATTAAAACTTTCTGCAGATTTAGCTTTCCAAAATTTTTTTTCAAAGTCCTCGATTGATTTATTAATATTTTTAAATAATTTAAATTTATCAAAAATCAACGCCCATGAAAAAATTGAGCAAGCTATCAATAAAATAATTACAAATTTTACGACAAAATCTGCTCTTAAAAAAAGTTTCCACAACGTGAAGTCTGATGCTCCACCAATTCCAACAACTTGAGCTGCAATATCTTGTTCCATGGAATTTGATTACTTTTAGAATGTGTCATGAATTTGGCGTTAATAATGAATTTGGGTTAAATTTCTTCAGTCAACCTTGTTTCACTGAAAAATCTTGCAATCAAAATAGCATCTGATTTATTGACGTCTTTTTTTTTTGCAAGCTGATTTGACATTTTTGGGTACATTTCTATAGCTTTTGTCCTACTTGAGTCTTTGGATGAATTGATTAGCTCAAAATGTTTTTTCCATTTTGAAGGTCTAACAAAGTAAATAGGTAGCTCTAAAGCTGCACAAACTCCTTTGATTGCTCCAAAAGTTTGACCAAAATTAAACATACTAGTGACGCCTTGTCCAGGCATTGCATTAACTTGCTCAACGACTACTGCTACCTCCTCACTTGAATTTATGTTCTCTTTTATTAAATTGACTAATTGGGCGCTATTCAGTTGTCTTTTATTTTTTTTTCCCTCAGCCATCACTGGCATTTCAAACACATTTAAAATCTTATTGTTTTCTAATACTGCTATAGCTCCACTCAAACCAGGGTCTATTCCAATTATCTTCATTAAAATTAGGTTATTTTTAAATTTGCATTTGTAAATATATTTTGTACATCATCAAGCTCTTCTAAAGAGGTTAAAACTTCAACTAGATTATTACTTTGCTCTTTATTCAAATCAACAAGATTAATTGGCCTCCATTCTATAGAGGAATGTCTAAAAGAATCTATTTTTTTTTCTAGCTCTATTTTAACTTTGTAAAAATCCTCTTTTTCGGTAATTACCTCAAAAATATTTTCTAAAGTAACGCAATCTTTAGCGCCCACATTAATAGATGTTTCAAAAATTTCCTCCTCTTTAATTTTACCTTTTTCAACATGAATAACACCGCAATGAGAAAACATATGAGATGTAGAGCCAGTTTCACCCAGTCTTCCACCATTTTTTTGTAAAACAGTCCTTATACTAGATGCAGATCTATTTTTATTATCAGTTAGTGTTTCAATTATAAGTGCTACATTTGATGGACCAAATCCTTCGTACCTCAGGCTCTCATAATTTTTGTCACCTGACATTTCAGATTTACTGATTGCTCTAGATATATTGTCTTTTGGCATGTTTGCTTGTTTTGCTGCTTGAATTGCAGTTCTTAATCTAGGATTCATATTTGGATCCTTGTCTCCTAATTTAGCAGCAACAGTTATTTCTCTAGATATTTTAGAAAAAATTTTAGATCTTTCTTTATCAGCTCTACCTTTCTTATGTTTTATACCTGCCCAATGTGAATGTCCCGCCATGATTATTTAGCTAAGCTACCTCCGTAAATTATTCTTGTGACTTTTTTTGCTAAACCGGTTTCTAAATTGGTTTCAACGATAACTCCAGATAAAGTGCCCTCCCCTTCGGCAGGAAAATGTGTTGTAGCATCTTTTTCTCTCAAAAACTTTTTTATTGAATTTTCTTTATTCATTCCAATTACAGAATTGTAATCACCGCACATTCCTATATCGGTTTGGTAAGCTGTCCCTCCATCCAAAATTCGAGTATCAGCGGTAGGGACATGCGTGTGTGTGCCGACAACACAAGTGGCCAAACCATCAAAAAAATGTCCGGTTGCCATTTTTTCACTTGTTATCTCACCATGAAAATCCACGACTAAAAAATCTACATCTTTTTTAAGTTTTATTTTATTGCAAATTTTTTTAGCAGTTTGAAAAACATCTTCAGTTTTTCTCATAAAAACATTTCCCATAAGATTTATTACACCAACTTTATATTTTTTATCTTTTGAAAAATAAATTTCATAACCTCTTCCTGGTGATCCATTCGCAAGATTAGCTGGCCTTAATAATCTTTTCTCTTTCTCAATAAACTCTGTTGTTTCTTTTTTATCCCAAATATGGTTTCCAGAAGTAATTACATCGACACCAATTTTAAAAAAATCCTCAGTTATCTTTTGAGTAATACCTTTGCCATCGTCAGATGCATTTTCACCGTTCACTATTACAAAATCAATTTTGTTATTTTTTATTAAGTTGGGTAATCTATTGAGCAATACTTTTCGACCAGAAGCTCCCATTACATCACCCAAAATTAATAAATTCATTAAAAAATTCCTTTTTCAGTTAAAATAAAATCTAACCTAATGTCATTTTGATTTATCGGAAGCTTATGATGTTTTTGAAAAGAAAAAGCAACTCCAACAGTCAAAATATCATTATATTTCTTTAAATAGCGATCGTAAAATCCTTTTCCATAACCTAATCTGAACTTATCTTGATCAAATGCTAATGTTGGAACAAGAATAATATTAGGAACTTTAGCCTGAGTTTTGGCGGGTTCTAATATTCCAAATTTATTTACAAATAGCGCATCATTTTTTTTCCAGGTAAAAAAATTCATTAAGTTATTTTTATCAGTCACTGGAAGTAAAATATCTCTTGTTGAGATGTCTTTATATTTTAGAAATTTAAGAACATTCAATTCAAAATTAGAGGGGTGATATAAACCTATTTTAAAAGATTTTTTCTTAAATTCTAATCTAATTAATTTTAGTAACGGAAAGAAAAATTTTTCATCAATATCATAATATTTTTTTTTTCTTAAATTCAAATATTTTTTTCTTAATTGAATTTTTTGCTGCATCTACTGTATTTTAGACAGCGACTCTGTATTTGATATAATTTTTTCTAATGATTGAGTTGTTTTGTCTAGCATTGACTCGTACAGAGAATTATTTTCTTCAATAGTTTTTTTAAAACTGTCTAACTCTTCATGAAGTTTATTTATTTCAACATCTTTTCCTTCTTTGTATTTAATTGCTAATAATTTCAATTCTTTAAATTTATTAGAAATTTCATCTAATTTTTTTTTCTGATTTGTTACTCTTTGTTTTAAATCAAAGTATTCATCAATTAATTGAATAGTTGTGATTAATAGAAGTTTATTTTCACCAATATTTCCTAGCTTATCTTTTAACTCTGTGTATTTTTTATCCAAATACTTTGTTAGTTTTTTTAGAGACTCTTCTTGACCGTCATCACATGAAAGTAAATAGTCTTTATTATTAAACTTTATATTTACATTTGCCATTTATCAATCTCGCTAACTAAATCTTCAGTTTCTTGACTTAATTCTTCAATGTCTTGGTTAAACCTATCTTCCAGTTCAGATTTTTGGCTTACCTCTAATTGCATTTTTTTTATTTTTTCTTTTAGATATTTATGCTCTCTCATTAATTCATTGTTTTTTTTTTCAATTTCTTTTTTTTGATCAGCTAACTCTTTTTTTTCAGTTCTTATTTTTTCTAATTCATAACTTGGCTGTGAATAACTTAAAGATAGAGAGTTTAATTTATCAATAAGTTGGTTTAAATTTTGTTCTTTCTTTTCAAAACTACTCATAAAGCTTTATACCATATTATTGATATAGTTAGTTTAAGTCTATATAGGTATTGCAAAGTGACTGTAAAATTTAATCAATTATCAAACGCAATTAGATTTTTATCAATTGACGCTGTACAAAAAGCTAATTCTGGCCACCCCGGAATGCCTATGGGCATGTCGGATGTTGCAACAGTTCTATTCAAATACCACCTGAGGTTTAATCCTAAAAATCCAAATTGGATTAACAGAGATAGATTTATTTTGTCTGCAGGGCATGGTTCGATGTTGCTTTATTCTTTACTTTATCTTTCGGGTTACAAAAGTATCTCTTTAGACGACATAAAAAACTTTAGACAATTAAATTCTATTTGCGCCGGACATCCTGAATATGAAAAAGGAACTGGTATCGAAACCACTACTGGACCTTTAGGACAAGGATTAGCTAATGCGGTTGGTATGGCAATAGCAGAAGAAATATTCAGAAAAAAATTTAGTTCTTCTGTAATTAATAACAAAACCTATGTTATTGCGAGTGACGGAGACTTGATGGAGGGAATTAGTCATGAAGCAATGAGTCTAGCTGGCCATCTAAAATTAAAGAATTTAATAGTTTTTTTTGACAATAATAAAATTTCAATTGACGGTTCAACATCGCTTAGTGTTTCAGATAATTACAAAAAAAGATTTGAATCGTACGGTTGGAGCTTCTTAGAGGTAAACGGTCACAATGAAAAACAAATTTCAAAAGCGATCACAAAAGCATCAAAATCAAAAAAACCTACAATAATATCTTGTAAAACTATAATAGGATTTGGGTCACCTAATAAATCTGGTAAAGCTTCTTCTCACGGCTCTCCTTTAGGAGATGAAGAAATAGCTTTAGTGAGAAAAAAACTAAAATGGAACAACCAGCCATTTGAAGTGCCTCAAGAAATACTAGATGAATGGAGAAATATAGGTAACAAGGGTGAGCAACTGGAAAATGAGTGGCTTGAAACAATCAATAAAAGAAATCCTAAAATTAAAAGTGAACTTAACGGCACTAATGAAAAATTGAATTTGAACGGTTTAGAAAATTTAATTCGACAAGAAAAAGATAAATATTTTGAATCTAAGCCAAGTTTAGCTACACGACAATGCTCGATGGCCGCTATAGAAAAAATTTCTGCTTTTCTTCCTGAATTAATAGGTGGGTCTGCAGATTTAAGTGGTTCTAATAATACAAAAACAAATAATTCTAAAATTATTAACTCTAAAAATTTTAATGGAAATTATATTCATTATGGAGTTAGAGAACATGGTATGGCAGCAGTTATGAATGGTTTAGCGCTTTATGGAGGTATAATACCTTATGGTGGAACATTTTTAATATTCTCAGATTATTGTAAACCCTCTATAAGACTTTCTGCTTTGATGGGTCTTAAGGTAATTTATGTTTTTTCACACGACTCGATTGGTCTTGGTGAAGATGGTCCTACTCACCAACCTATAGAACAACTTACTGGGTTAAGAGCAATTCCGAATTTAAATGTCTTCAGGCCAGCAGACATTAATGAAACATTTGAATGTTGGGAAATAGCTTTAAAAAGTGAAAATACTCCTAGTGCGATTGCTTTATCGAGACAAAAAGTTCCTTACATTAATCCAAGTAATTCTAAAGAGAATAAATGTGAAAAAGGAGCCTATGTAGTAAATTTAACTTCGCATGAGAGCAATGTTACATTGGTAGCTTCAGGTACTGAGGTAGAACTTGCCTTAAAAGTTCAAGATAAACTTAAAGAAAACAATATCCACTCAAAAGTAGTTTCAATGCCATGTATGGAGCTTTTTGATAAACAAACTGAAGATTACCAGAAAGATATTTTAGAAGAAAACTCATTGATCATCACATTAGAAGCTGGAAGTGTAGTGTCTTGGCAAAAATATATTAAAAATAAAGGTGCCAATTTAGGTATAAATAAATTTGGTGAAAGTGCTCCTTATAAAGAAGTTTACAAACATTTCAAATTATCAGAGGAAGATATAACAAATTTTATTCAAAAAAAATTGAGAGAGTAATAGAAGTTGATGGGTGAAATAAATTTCTTTCCTGACGATTTAGAAGTCAAAGATCGAAAGATAATTCTTAGATTGGATTTAAATGTTCCAATTAAAGACAAAGTTATAAAAGATAATTCAAGAATAACTTTATGTTTACCTTTTATAAATAGACTAATTGAAAAAAAAGCAAAAATTATTATTATTAGTCATTTAGGTCGACCAAAAGGAATTAATGTCCCTGACCTGTCTTTAATACCTATCTACAAATATCTCAAAGATGCGCTTAAAACTAATGTTTATTTTTTTAGGGGAACTTTTGATGGTGAAACTAAAGAAAAATTTTCTCACCTAAAAGGAGGTGAGGTAATATTAATTGAGAATATTAGATTTTTTAAAGAGGAAACCGAAGATGACCAAGATTTTTCAAAAAAGTTAGGTGAACTTGGGGACATTTATATTAATGATGCATTTTCATGCTCTCATAGGAAACAAGCTTCTGTGCATAGTATAACAAAATTTGTAAAAAAAAGTTATGCTGGCCCATTATTAAAAAAAGAAATAACGGCAATAAATCTTGTTGTAAAAAATAAAAAAGAGCCAGTCACTTGCATTATCGGAGGTTCAAAAATTTCTACAAAGATTAATGTTATTACTAATCTTTTAAAACAAGTAAACAATATAGTAATTGTTGGTGCAATGGCTAATAATTTCTTCGTTCATAAGAATTTCAAAGTTGGTAAATCTTTAATTGAAAAAAATTCAAAAGAGATAATAGCAAATATTTATAAAAAAGCAGAACAACACAATTGTAAAATATTAATACCTGAAGATTGTATGGTAGGAACAGACTTTGAAGGAGCTGGTATAAATAAAAATCTTGATGAGATTCAAGAAAATGAAATAATTTTAGATATTGGCTCCAATACGATCAAAAAAATTCAAAAAAAGATTAACGAGTCAAATACTGTTTTGTGGAATGGACCAGCAGGGTATTTTGAAAATAAGAACTTTTTAAAAGGTACGTTATCGATTGCAGAAAATATCTCTAAAAATACTATTGAAAAATCTTTAATATCTATTCTTGGAGGTGGAGACACTCTCGCAGCAATAAATAAAAGTAATGACAAACTTACTTTCTCTCACTTATCAACAGCAGGAGGAGCATTTTTAGAGTACTTAGAAGGAAAAGACTTGCCTGGTATAAGTGTTTTAAAATAAATAATCGCTATGACATTAAATGAAATTGCTAAAAAAATGTGCGCTAAAGGAAAAGGTATCCTTGCTGCAGATGAGAGCACTGGAACAATAGCTAAAAGATTTAAAAGTATAAATGTTGAAAACATAGAAAAAAATAGACTTAATTTTAGACAAACTCTTTTTAATTCAAGTGCAATGAAAGATTTTATTGGAGGAGTAATTTTATTTGATGAAACAATAAAACAAAAAACTACCTTGGGTCCAACAATTCCAGAATTAATTTCTAAACATGGAGCTGTACCAGGAATAAAAGTTGATAAAGGTGCTAAACCTCTTGCTGGTTCTAGTGATGAAACTGTAACAGAGGGTTTAGATGGTTTACGTGAAAGATTAAAAGAATATTATGATTTAGGTGCGAGATTTACGAAATGGAGAGCTGTCTATAAAATTTCAGAAAAATTTCCATCTGCCCAATCTATTAAGTCTAACGCCCACGCATTAGCAAGATACGCTGCTTTAGTTCAAGAAGCTAAAATGGTACCGATAGTCGAACCAGAAGTTTTGATGGATGGTTCACATAATATTGATAAATGCTATCAAGTTACAACAAATGTACTTAATGAGTGTTACAACGAACTAGAAATACATAAAGTTGATTTGAAAGGAACTGTTCTTAAACCAAATATGATTATACCTGGCTCGGAGTGTAAAGATAAATCTAATGCAGAAGAAATTGCAAAAAAAACTTTAGATTGTTTAAAAAAAAATGTTCCATCTGAAGTTCCAGGCATAGCTTTTTTATCTGGGGGGCAGTCAGAAATAGAGTCTAGTAAAAATCTTAATGAAATAAACAAAATAAATGATAGTAATTTTTTAATTACTTTCTCTTATGGAAGAGGGTTGCAAGCAAGTGCATTGAAAGAATTTGGAAAGAATCAAGAAAATACAAAAAATATTCAAAAAGCCTTTAACCATAGAGCTAAAATGAATGGTCTGTCATCTAAAGGGGAGTGGTCTGAAGAATTAGAGAAAGAATTTGCGGCCTAAAACATTTGAAGAAATTAGTATACTTAATTTCACCTAACAAAATAGATCATAATTTTTTTGCTAGTCTAGATAAAGTATTATCGTTTAAAAATGTAAAGTTTTTTCAATTAAGATTAAAAAATATTAATCAAAAAAGACTTTTAAAAATCTCTAAAAAAATAAAAAAGGTTACTGCTAAACATAAAGTGAAATTTATCATTAATGATTATTTTATTTTAACTTCTAAAATTAAAGCTGATGGATGCCATATGGGTCAACTAGATGGATCTCTAAAAATTGCAAGAAAAAAACTTAAAGGGAAGATTTTAGGAATTACATGTCATAATTCTAAAATTCTTGCTCTCAATGCTATTAAAAATAAAGCAGACTATATTGCCTTTGGATCATTTTTTAAATCAAGGCTTAAACCAAGTGCCAAAAAAGCAAATTTAAATATTTTAAGATGGGCAAAAAAAAATGTTAAAAAACCAATTGTTGTTATTGGTGGCGTTAATAATATGAATTACAAAAAACTGCTAAACACTGGTGCAAAATATATTGCATTATCAAGTTTTATTTGGGATAACCCGAAATTAAAACCTGAACAAGCGATTAGAAAATTTAAATGAAAATAAATGCTAACGAAATAAAACCTGGTATGATAATAGAACATAAGAACGACTATTGGAATGTTCTTAAAACCCAACATGTAAAACCAGGTAAAGGTGGGGCTTTTAATCAAGTAGAGCTAAAAAGTGTACTTAAAGGAACAAAATTAAACGAGAGATTCAGATCTAGTGAGACTGTAGAAAAAGCAGAAGTTAATGAAAAAAAATTTAATTTTTTATACATAGATGGTGAAAACTGCCATTTTATGGATAACGAGACTTTTGAACAAGTAGAAGTACCTAAATCAATAACTGGAGAACAATACAAATTGTTGAAAGAAAATTTAGAGGTTACAATTTCATTTATGGAAGAAAAACCAATATCTATGGAGTTGCCAAACAACATTGAGTGTACTATTGAGTCAACTGATGCTGCAATAAAAAATCAAACTGCTTCATCTTCATATAAACCTGCTTTACTTGATTGTGGTATTAAGATTAATGTTCCACCTTTCATTGAAAGTGGAGAAAAAATTATTATTGATACTCGTACTTTAGAATACGTTAAAAGAGTAAATTAATGAGATTAAATTCTCCTCACATTAATTTAATTACTAGGGCATGTATGAAGGCCTCAAGATCATTAATAAGAGATTTTGGAGAAATTGAA